>NZ_JBLVKW010000008.1:0-191146 GCF_048270745.1 Streptomyces sp. NPDC056231
CCGCAGCTCTGCGGCGGCCCGCCCGGCCGAGGCTCATCTTCCGCATCCGTTCCCCGCTGCTCTCAGTACGCCCCGCGGCCGTCGGTGACGGCGCGCAGCGTACGGACCATGAGTCCCAGATCCGTGGCCACCGACCAGTTGTCGACGTACCACAGATCAAGCGAAACCGTCTCCTGCCAGGAGAGGTCGGAACGCCCGCTGACCTGCCACAGCCCGGTCAGCCCGGGCCGGACCGCGAGCCGCCGGAGCTCGCGCTCGTCGTAGCGGGACACCTCCTCCGGAAGAGGCGGACGAGGGCCCACCAGGGACATCTCGCCACGGACGACATTGAGCAACTGCGGCAGCTCGTCGAGCGAGCTCCGGCGCAGCAGCCGGCCGATCCGCGTCACCCGGGGATCTCGACGGATCTTGAACATCGCACCGTCGTTCTCGTTCGCTGCGACGAGCTCCGCCTTGTGCGTTTCGGCGTCCTCGACCATGGTGCGGAACTTCCACATGGTGAATGGCCGGTTGTGCCGGCCCTGGCGGATCTGGCGGTGGAACACCGGGCCCTCGGAGGTGAGCCGTACGACTGCCCCGATCAGGAGCAACAACGGTGCCAGCAGCACCAGTCCGAGCGCCGCACCCGTGCGGTCCACCGCAGCCTTCAGGGCCATCTGCGGCCCCCGGCGGAGCGGCGGCACGATGTGCAGCAGCGTCAGTCCGGCCGCCGAGGCGGGTCGGACCCGGCCTGCCGCGATCTCCGAGAGGTCCGACAGCACGGACAGCTGCAGCCCCCCGTCGTGCAGGCCCCAGGACAGTTGCCGCAGCCGCTCCCCGGAAAGCTGTGGTCCGGGTATCACCAGGGCCAGGTCAGCCTCGTGGGCGAAGGCCCCGCCCAGCACCGTCGACACGTCGTCGTCGGCGGGAGCCGGTGCGAGGTGCCCCGGGACCGGAGCCTCGCAGTCGAGTGATGCCTCCCCTACGGGGATGGCCGCAACGACGTTGTACGCGTGGTCCGTTCGAGAGCCGAGCAGCCGCACCGCCCGGTCCACCCCTGAAGCCTCGCCGACTACCAGCACGCGGTGCTCGGCGCGCTGCCGCGCTCCTGGCCAGGGGAGTTGGCGTACGAGCGAGACGGCCACGGTCACCAGCAGGCCGGGCAGGAGCGCCTCGACCGTGGGAACCGGCCTCACCGGCTCGCCCAACACCGTGCCGAGGACGGCCAGTGCGCCGATGAGCAGCAGCCAGTCCCCGGGCGCGGTCAGTGCACCCCGGAGGCCCCCCGGCTGCTTGATTCTGTACCGGCCACGCGCCAGCCGGGCTCCGAACCACACCAACGCGGCGACGGCCGCCGCAAGTTGGGCCCGCGGGAGCCCGCCCGTGCGAAGGATGAGCCAGGCCGGTATCCCCATCCCGAGAAGATCGGCACCGACGACGAGCGGCAGGTACCGGCCCGGTCTCCTCTTCGGTGCGGGCGTCTGGTCAGAACGCTCGCGCTGTACAGTCGGGGCACTCCACAGCCGTTCAAGTTCCCTGCTGCGAGGCCGATTCGAAGCGGTCCGTAGTCGTGGCGCCCCCGCCAGTCCCACGGATCCCGGTATGTCGGATTCGGGTAGCTCGACATGCCCCATGAACCCCCCAGTCACAGTTGCATCTCCACAAACGGGACGCACCCGCCGATCCAAGGGACCGGCGGATGCGCCTTCGCTGGCTGCACGATATCCACACACGTGCCATTTTGCTGGAGTTCTCGTGAAGTTCAGACATAAACGATGGCTCGGATCTCGTCCCGTTCCGTGTTGTATACAGGAGGTCTGCGGTCGGCTGTTGGCATTTGGCGGGATCCGCCCTGGGACTATGTGCGGACATGTCACGGCCTCGTGGTGCCGCCTTCGCATCTGGGAGAATCAGCGGAGGCTGCGAGCGCCGGCGACGAGAGAGAGAAGGCGTGCCGTGACTCCCGCGGAGAAGAACTGGGCCGGAAACATCGCCTTCGGGGCGCGGCGCCTCCATGCCCCCCGCTCGGTGGCCGAGATCCAGGACATCGTGGCCTCCGGCACCACAGCCGGCACCACGGTACGGGCACTGGGCACCCGGCACTCCTTCAGCACCGTCGCGGACACGGCTGGAGACCTTGTGTCGCTGGCCGGACTGGACCGCGTCGTCGAGATCGACCGGGCGGCCGGATCGGTCACCGTCAGTGCGGGGCTGCGCTTCGGGGAGTTCGCCGATGTCCTTCATGAGAACGGCTACGCCCTGCACAACCTGGGCTCACTGCCGCACATCTCTGTGGCAGGAGCCTGCGCGACCGGCACGCACGGCTCGGGCATCGGCAACCGTTCGATCGCCGGGGCGGTCCGGGCGCTGGAGATGGTCACGGCGGACGGCCGGACCGCGGAGCTGAAGCGCGGCGACGCGGACTTCCCCGGGGGTGTGGTCGCCCTGGGCGCCCTGGGGGTGGTGACCCGGCTGACCCTGGACCTGGTGCCCGCCTTCGACGTACAGCAGTGGGTCTACGAGGACCTGCCGCGGTCCCGGCTCGGTGACGCGGACGGATTCGACGAGGTGATGTCCGCCGCGTACAGCGTCAGCGTCTTCACCGACTGGCGTGGTGGCCCGCTGAACCAGGTCTGGCTCAAGCAGCGGGTGGACACCGAAGGCGCGCGGCAGGCACCCGCCGAATGGCTCGGTGCCCGGCTCGCGGACGGCCCGCGCCACCCGATCCACGGCATGCCCGCCCGGAACTGCACCCGGCAGCAGGGCGTCCCCGGCGCTTGGCACCGGCGACTGCCTCACTTCCGGCTGGAGTTCACCCCCAGCAACGGGGACGAGCTGCAGTCGGAGTACTTCGTGGCACGGCGCGACGCCGCGGCGGCGTTTGCGGCACTGGACCGGATCCGGGACCGGATCGCCCCGCTGCTGCAGATCGGCGAGATCCGCGCCGTGGCCCGCGACGACCTATGGCTCAGCCCCGCGAGCGGCATCGACGCGGTGGCCTTCCACTTCACATGGGTCCCGGACCTGGCCGCCGTCACGCCGGTGCTCGGCGCGATCGAGGAGGCGCTCGCACCGTTCGGCGCCCGGCCGCACTGGGGCAAGGTGTGCACGACCGCGCCCGAGACGCTGCGCGCGCTGTACGGGAAGTACGGCGCCTTCGAGAAACTGATGGCCCGGTACGACCCGTCCGGCACCTTTCGCAACGACTTCTTGGACCGCCACTTCCCGTAGTGACGCACAGCCTGGAGGTCAGCGGCCGTCGCGCTCGTCCCGGTAGCGGGGCGGCCACGCGCTGGCCGATCGTCCCGGTGCGAGATGGTCCACCACGTCGGCGAGCTCCTCACAGGCCTGCTCGATCCTGCGCCGGATGTTCATGTCCTCGCTGACGATCGACGCCAGCAGCAGTGCGGTGAGTGCCATGGCGCCGTTGAGGATCGCCAGATTGAGCATGATTTCAAGGATCGTGTGACCACGGAACGGTCCCACTTCCTCAGTGCCCGCGACGATCGCCAGCACGGACAGCACGAGGGCACACGGCGCGCTGCCTGCCAGCTGGAAGCGCAGCGCTGCCCAGATGAGCACCGGGAACAGCAGGTAGAGCATCGACAGTGAGCTTCTGGTGGCCACCACGCCGATCACGACGCAGGCGACTGCCAGCGCGGTCGCCTCCGCCCATCGGGCGGTCCTCCGCGGCCGCCGCGCCCTGCGCATCACGAGGAGCAGGGGGGTGACGATGAGTACGCCCATGGCGTCCCCCGCCCACCAGGCCGCCCAGACCGGCCAGAAATGGCTGAGCGGCAGCCTGCCGGTGAGTGCCAGCATGGCCGTGCCCACCGTGGCGCTGATCAGCATCCCGGCCATCGCACCGAGGAAGACCAGGATCACCCCGTCGCGCAGCCGGTCCAGTTCCTTCCGGAACCCGGCCCGGCGGAGCATGAGGTACGCGCAGACCGGCGCGATGGTGTTGCCTGCGACGATGCCAGGGGTGGCGAGGTCGACCGGGCCGGTGACGGTGGCGACGACGAAGAAGGACCCAAGAGCGATACCCGGCCAGATACGCAGGCCGAGGTAGAGCAGAGAGCTCAGCGCGATGCCCGTCGGCGGCCAGAGGGGGGTGACTCTGGCTTCCTGGATGGTCACCTGCCTGAGCAGACCGATCTGTCCCACCCCGTAATAGGCGGCGGCGACCGCCAGGATGCTGAGGGCGGTCACCGCCGGACCTCTGATTCCCTCACCGCGGATCACAGCTCTCATGAGACACCGCGGGCCCGGGCGGCGGCTGTCTGACACGCTCGGCTCGGGGAGGCTCGCGGTGGGCTGCCCGGTGTCACCGGTCGTCACGCTGTGCGGCCCGGGACGCGTTGTGGCGCAGGACGAGTACGGCGGCATCGTCCTCGTGCCCGGTGCGTTCCGCCGCATGCAGCACCGCGTCGGCCAGCTCGTCGGCGCTGGCCGTGGCGCGTGAGGCCACCAGCCGCACCACCGTGTCCAGGCCCTCCTCGATCGGGAACGATGGCCCCTCGACCACCCCGTCGGTAAGCAGCACGAACGCCCCCGGGGTCGTCAGGCAGTGGCGCGTGACCGGATACTGCGTACCGGCCTGAATGCCCAGCGGCAGACCCCCCGCGTCCTCGGAAATGCCGGAGCGTCCGTCGACCGTCGCCCACACCCCGAACACATGTCCGGCGCGCGCGGTGTCGAGTACCCACGCGCGCGGGTCGAAGCGGACGAACGTGCAGGTCGCGAAGAGCATGTTGTCGACGGACAGCAACAGATCATTGGTGCGGCTCAGTATCTCGCCCGGATCCGAGGCCGTGGCGGCGATCGCCCGCATCCCGATCCGGATCTGCCCCATGAACGCGGCGGCTTCGACATCATGGCCCTGTACGTCCCCGATGGTGAAGGCGAGCGTGCCGTCCGGCAGCGGAAAGCCGTCGTACCAGTCGCCACCGATGTCCAGGCCGCTGCGGGCCGGCGCGTAACGGGCCGCCGTCTGCAGACCGGAGCTGGTGGGCAGGGTGGCCGGCAGCATCTCGCGTTGCAGCGCCTCGGCCAGCTCCACGCGCGCCTGGTGCAGTTGCACCTCCTGCCGCGCCCGGGCGGTGAGCTGCTGCAACGTGGTGAGCAGCTCCTCCGCACTCGCCGAAGTGGGAGGACGACGCCGGTTCATGGGCCGCTCCGCAGTGCATTCGTTCGCGAGCCGCAACACACAGGGCCTGACGTGGTGGTACGTAACCGTAAGGCCCTCTTCCGGCTGCCCCCTGCATCATATTTCGACACTGAACACCCTGCAGTGCAAGCGGCCGTCAGGGCATCACGTCGTGCCGACGCGAAGGGGCCGGGCCGGGAGCGCGCGAACGGACTCGGGTGGAGGGATGCTGAAGAGAGAACCGCGTTGTAGCGGCTCACCGTGGCCGGACGCGGGCGAGGAGGTGCGCAATGACACGCACGCTGGAATGGAATCTCCACCTCGATCTGTCCGAGGAAGGAGGCACGACCAAGGCCGAAGCCGTGCTGGACACCGGTTCGGAGAAGCTCACCGGCCACGGGGTGGCGCACTGCAACCCGACGGACGTGGACATCCCCATCATCGGTGACGAACTCGCGGCGAGCCGCGCGATGAAGGATGTCGCCAGCCAGCTGATGAGAGAGGCGGACCGCGAAATGGAGTCAGTGGGTGCCGGACCCCCGAAGGGTCCCCTCGGCAAGCCGTACGCCTGGACCGACGTGTCGAGCTAGGGCGTGTTTCGACAGTCCCGTCTGCCGGGCGGCGTCCGGCACGCTCGCTCGCTGAGTTGTCGGGCTCGCCCCGATACACCCAGTATCGGGTGACCCTCCGCGTTGCGAGCGTACGCACCAGACGCCGCCTGGCCTGCCCTACGGGCGGACGACGCTCCTTTCGATGCACGCGCTGGTCCCCCTCTCGGCAAGCTCTGCCCCGTCGCGGAGCAGTTGGCGGCCGCCGTCGGCGGAGCCACACCGGCAGGCGGTGAGTGCCATGCGTGAGATCCTCCCGGCGCTGGGCCGCTGGTACGCCTCCGGTGAACCGTTCGGACTTGCGACGGTCGTCGCGGTCACCCGCAGCGCGCCCCGCGGCCCCGGGGCGGCGATGGCGGTGGGCCCCGGCGACGAGGTCGTGGGCAGCGTCTCCGGCGGCTGCGTCGAAGGCGCCGTTTTTGACCTGGCCAAAGAAGTCGTGGAGACCGGACGGGCACAGCTCCACACCTTCGGCTACAGCGACGAGGACGCCTTCGCCGTTGGGCTCACCTGCGGAGGCGAGATCACCCTTCTCGTACGCCCCGTGTCGGCCGTCACCGATCCCGCGTTCGGTGAGGTCGCTGCGTCGGTCGCCGCGCACCGTCCGGTGGTGGTCGCCATCGTGACCGACGGCCCCGCCCCGCGCGGCGCCGCGCTCGCCGTATGGCCGGACGCGGTGTCCGGCTCCCTGGGCACCAGCGGCCTCGATGTCGCCGTCATCGCCGACGCCCGGGGCGAACTGGCCCTGGGGGCAACAGGCCTGCGCCACTACGGACCGCGCGGCGAACGCCGCGAGGACGACGTCACGGTGTTCCTGCAGTCGTTCGCGCCGCCGCCGCGCATGCTCGTCTTCGGGGCGATCGACTTTGCTGCTGCCGTGGCCCGCATCGGCGTGTTTCTCGGCTATCGGGTCACGGTGTGCGACGCCCGCCCGGCCTTCGCTGATCCCCGCCGCTTCCCGGCCGGGGCGGAGGTGGTCGTCGACTGGCCGCACCGCTACCTGCGCGGCACCGGCACCGACGACCGGACCGTGATGTGCGTACTCACCCACGATCCGAAATTCGACGTCCCGCTGCTGGAGGTGGCCCTGCGCTCCCCGGCCGCGTACATCGGCGTGATGGGGAGCCGCCGCACCCACGAGGAACGCCTGGCCCGGCTGCGCGAGACCGGACTCGGCGAGGCGGAGCTCGCGAGACTGCGCTCGCCCATCGGCCTCGACCTCGGCGCCCGCACCCCCGAGGAGGTGGCCGTCTCGATCGCCGCGGAGATCGTCGCGCTGCGCTGGGGCGGTACCGGCGCCCCCCTGGCGGACACGGCCGGGGCGATCCACCGGCCGCGACCGAAGTCCGTGTGAGGAGGAGACCATGCAGCTGCACCACTCTTTCACCGTGCCGGTACCGGTCGACGAGGCGTGGCGGGCGCTGCTCGACATCGAGCGGGTCTCGCGCTGCATGCCCGGCGCCACCGTGGAGGACTTCGACGGCGAGACCATCAAGGGCTCCGCCAAGGTGAAGGTGGGTCCGATCACCGTGACGTACCGCGGCACGGCGACCTTCCTGGAGAAGGACGAACCGGAGCACCTGATCGTGCTGGCCGCCAAGGGCAAGGAGGTGCGGGGCCAGGGTATGGCCGCGGCCGCCGTCACCGGGACGCTCGCCGAGCGCGACGACTGCACGACCGTCACGGTCGACGCCGACCTGACGGTCACCGGACGGCCGGCCCAGTTCGGCCGCGGGGTGATGAGCGACGTCAGCGACCGGCTCATCGGGCAGTTCGCCGGCTGCTCTTCCGCGCAGCTGTCGGAGGCGGCAGTGGCTGCGCGCGAACCCGAACCCGCGGCACCGCCCGGGGCCGGCGGCACAGGCGTGTTCGAGGCGGAACCGATCGACCGGCCGCGCGCGGCGGGTGCGCCGGTGGCCGAACGCGCGGCGGCCCTCGGCGCGGCCGTCCTTGCCGCGCTGGCCGTGGTTCTCCTGCGCGGGATCTGCCGTCGGCGGGCCGGCCACGGCCGGCCGCCTGCGGATCCACGGACGCCGGCACAGAACTGCTGAAGTTCACTCCGCCGACGGGGAAGGCAGCCCGATGGGATTGGGGAACGGCAGCACCTTGGCGCCCAGGACCTGTCGGGCCGGCAGCTCCAGCGCGGTGAGCAGCGTATCCACGGTGGCGTCGTCGACCGCGCGCAGCAGCCGGGCGGCCAGCCGGTCGGTGGCGTCCTCGATCAGATCGCGCTCCTCATGGCCGCGCGGCGTGGCGGCCCCGCCCGCGTCGACAAGTCCGCGCGCACGCAACCGCTCCTGGGCCGCCGCCCACTCCTCCTCGCTCCAGCCCCGCTCGTGCCGGATCCCGTCGCGGGGGACCCGGTCGGTCGCGGCGGCCAGCACGAGTGCCTCCGGAGCGTCCAGACCATGGTCGGCGAGCGCGGCGACGTGGGCGTCTCCCCGGAACTCCCGTACAGCTGTACTGAGTTGCCACAGTCTCTCCACCGGGTCCTCGCGGTCGCAGAGCGGGCGGTTGGCGGCGAACAGGGGCCGGGCCATCAAGGGTGCGTCCTCCACCATGGCCGCCAGCGGCGGGCAGAGCTCACCGGCCCGGGCATCGATGTCGGGGATGACCTTGCGCAGCGCCTCGGCGGCCCGGTGGGCGCGGATGTCCGTCATCGTCCCGGGGGTGACGATCTGCCACACCGCGGGCAGGGCCCGCGCCACCATCCCGGGGGCGAAGACACCGAGTGCAGCGGTGGCCGCACCCGGGTCGACCTGCCCCATCGGAGCGATGCGCGCGGCGAAATACCCCATCCAGAACCCCTTCAGGCCAAGGGACTTGCCCATGACGCGGCACTGCGCGTCGAAGTACGCGACCGCATGAAGGGGTTCGGTACGCAGCCACAGGGTGCGGGATCTCGAGTCCATGGACACCAAGCTAACGCGCGCCGAAGTGCCGCTCCACGATAATTGTGGTGTCGGTGCCGCGCGGCAGGATGCCGTACTGGTGACCGCGGTCCGCGCCCAGGCGTGCGGCGACGAACGCCTCGGCCTGCGGCGCCGGAGCGTGCCGCACCATCAGTGAGGACTGCAGGGCGAGCGCCATGCCCTCGACCGTCGCCCGCGCACGAAGCTCCGCAGCGAGCGGATCGCGCAGATCCGCGACCAGCTCTTGACGTACCCGACGCACATGCGCGTCCAGCACAGCACTGGCCCCGGCTGTGGTCTCCAGCTCGGCCCAGAAGGCATCCAGGGACTGCGGGGTCCTGGCGATACCGCGCAGCACATCGAGCGCGATCACATTGCCGGAGCCCTCCCACACGGCCATCACCGGCTGCTCGCGGTAGCGCCGGGCGAGTGGCCAGTCCTCGGTGTAGCCATTGCCGCCCAGGCACTCCAGCGCCTCGTACGCGTGGTGCGGACCGCGCTTGCAGATCCAGTACTTGGACACGGCGGTGGCCAGTCGGCGGAACATCGCCTCGGACTCGCTGCTGCCGGCCTCGTACGCCCGGGCGAGGCGTAGCGAGGTCCAGGTCGCGGCCTCCGTCTCCAGCGCCAGATCGGCGAGGACCGCTGTCATGGCGGGCTGGTCGACCAGCCTGGCGCCGAAGGCGCTGCGGTGCCGCGCATGCCAGATCGCTTCGGACACCGACTGGCGCATGCCCGCGGTAGTGCCGAGGACACAGTCCAGACGGGTGTGGTTGACCATTTCGATGATGGTGGGAACGCCGCGCCCGGGCTCGCCGACCCGCACCGCCCAGGTTCCGTCGAATTCCACCTCGGAGGACGCGTTCGACTTGTTGCCGAGCTTGTTCTTCAGCCGCTGGATACGGACGGTGTTACGGGTGCCGTCGGCCAGCACACGCGGCACGAGGAAGCAGGTCAGCCCGGCCGGGGCCTGGGCCAGAACGAGGAAGGCGTCCGACTGCGGGGCCGAGAAGAACCACTTGTGGCCGGTCAGCAGGTGGGCCCGGCCGTCGGGGTCGGAGGCCACCGGAACCGCGCGGGTGGTGTTGGCGCGAACGTCGGAACCCCCCTGCTTCTCCGTCATGCCCATGCCGAACGTCAGCCCCGACTTGCTGCCCGGGGCGATCAGCCGCGGGTCGTACGAGCGGCTCAGCAGGCCCGGGAGCCAGTCCCGGCCCACCTCGCCGTCGCGCTGCAGTACCGGGACCACGGCGTGCGACATCGACATCGGGCAGGCGTGGCCCGGCTCGATCTGGGCGAACAGCATGAAGGACGCCGCCCGCGCGACCGCGGCACCCGGCTTCGGATCGGCCCAGGCCGCGGTGTGCGTGCCGTAGCCCACAGCCGCGCCGATGACCTCGTGGTACGCGGGATGGAACTCGACTTCGTCGACGCGGTTGCCGTACCGGTCGTGGGTGCGGAGCGCGGGTGGCGACGTGTGGGCGAGCTCCGCATTCTGCTGGAACGGTTCCGAACCGACCAGGCTGCCGATCTCATGGAGCTCCGGCTCGTGCCAGGCCGCGCCGAATGCCCGTACCGCCTCGACGAGCGGCGGATTGGTGCCGTACTCGTCCAGGCCGGTCCGGGGCGGCGCCTGATTGGTGACCTCGTGGGTGGGGTGCGGTGCGGGAGCCCCTGACCGGAGGTCGGTGGAGTGTGCGGTGACGGTCATGTCGGTGGTCCTGTCTGACGTCGGCGGTGAGAAGTTTCGGCCGGGAGGTTGCTCTGCCGGTACGGCGGTGTGGTGGGAGCGGTCAGTCGCAGCCCGCTCCCACCGCTCTCAGGCACAGGGTGGCGATGTCCGCCACGACCGGCTCCGGGGCGGTGCGTTCGCCCACGGGGGAGAGCGGACCGAGCAGCGCCTCGCTGATCGCCCCGATGACGGCGGCGGCCGAGAGCCTGGCGTTCTGCGCGGGCAGCTCGCCGGCTTCGATCCCTGCGGCGATGACCGTCTCGGCGAGGGCGTGGTAGCCGCGGCGATAGGTCAGTCGCTCCGCCTCGACCAGCGGATCGACCGGCTCGGCAAGCAGCGCCCAGGCCGTGCGGGGTGTGCGCAGCGCCCTGAACGCGAAGACCTCGACCAGGGTGCGCAACTGCTCAGCCGCCCCTCTTGTGGCGCCCACGGCCTGCTGGACCGCGGTGAGCTCATGACCTGCGACATGACGGAAGACCGCGGCGAGCAGCTCCTGTTTGGAGGCGAAGTGGTTGTAGACGCTGCCAGTGGCGACTCCGGCCCGCTCGGCGAGCGCGGAGATGCTGGCCGCGGCGTATCCGCCCTCGGCCAGCAGTTGCCGCGCGGCGTCCAGCAGTCGCCGGCGATGCGCGAGCCGGGTCGCCTCGGTACGGGCGGTGGGGCGGTAGGCCACGATGCTCTGAACCTCGATTCATAGCTTCAGCTCCCACTGAACCACCGTTGTGTCCACCCCGCAATGATCGGCGGCCGTCGGCGGCGGCAGAGAGGTAGAACCTCCTTTCGCCTTTCCCGGGCTGGCGGAAAGTCCGTTCGAGGCCCGGTGGGCGACGGCTGTTACGGAATTCCGTGCCGGTCGCGCAGGGGTGAGCCGTGATGTGCGCGGGTTGACGTGGCGTACACCGTGCCGGATGCGCCGGTCCCGAACGGGTGGGTGCAGCGGTCAGTGATTGACAGGTACCCGGGTAGTCGAATACGTGCCCAGTGCATGGGTGTGTGACGGAAATGTCTGCATTTCGTAACACGTATCGAGGCGTCTATCGCAAATCGGGCGATCGGGCCAAAGTGTGCGCTCTCGGCATTACGCCGGGAACGATCAACGCTCGGGCCACCCGGTCCGGGCCTGCACCTGAGGGGTTTTCATGTCCCGTTCCGCACGGCGGTTCACTGCAACCGTTATTGCTGCCGGCGCGCTGGTGGGCGCCGCAGCTCTCCCGGCCGCCGCCGACGACAACGGCCGCGGTTATGGCCGGTCGCACTCGAATTCCGGCGTCGTCCTGGGCGAGATCCAGTACGACAGCCCCGGACCCGACTACGGCACCAACCGCAGCCTCAACGACGAGTGGGTCACCGTCACCAACACCAGCTACCGCACGGTTGACCTCGGTGGCTGGACCCTCAGCGATGAGAGCCGCCGTACCTACCGGTTCGACATGCGTCTGGCCGGCCGCTCCTCGGTGCGGGTCCACACCGGCTACGGCCGCGACAACCGTCACAACGTTTACCAGAACCTCCGCCACTACGTCTGGGACAGCCGCGACACGGCGACCCTGCGCGACGAGGACGGCGACAGGGTCGACGTGAAGTCGTGGGGCCGTCGCTACGACGGATCGTGGGGCCGCGGACGTGACGACGACAACCGCCGTCACCGCCGTCACGAGAACCGCGACCACGACCGTCGTTGGGGCCACAAGGACCGTGACCACGATGGTCGTTGGGGCCGCGAGGGCCGTGACCACGATGGTCGTTGGGGCCGCGAGGACCGTGACCACGATGGTCGTTGGGGCCACAAGGACCGTGACCACGACGGTCGGGGCCACAAGGACCGTGACCACGACGGTCGGGACCACAAGGACCGCGACCACGACGGTCGGGACCACAAGGACCGCGACCACGACGGTCGTCGCTGACCTCCTGCACCCACCTGCCCTGACTCTCTGACCCCCGCTCCCTGACCCGGGAGCGGGGCCCCGTCCCATTCGCCCGCGGCGTACCCCGGCCCCCGTCCGGGGTGCGCCGCCTGACGCTGGGGGTGCTGCGAGCCGTGGTGGTCACAGCCATCACCAGCGTGCACGGGGCAACGGTGACGAAGGCCAGGGTCCGCAGCGGGTGCGGCACTGCGCGGCTCGAATGCGGTTCTCACCGGACGTGTGCGTGCCCATGCCCTCATGCCCCGTCTCCCCGCGGATCGGGGCGAGCGGGGGCGACCTCGTCATTCGAGGCCTGAGGGCTGGGCGGAGCCGGCCTTGGACACGCTTCCGGGGACGGAGGACGCCGCGGGGGCCCGCGGTGTCAGGGACTCCGTTTTCGCCGACTCCGGGGCCGGTCGGGACGCGGGCGACTCGGTGACGGGCGGTGGCGCGGAGGCCGTCGGCTTCGGGGAAGGCGGGGACGGCGAATTCGGCGGCTCGGATGCGGGTGTGCGCGAGGACGGGGACTCGGTCGCCGGCGACGTCGATGGCGTGGACTTCGAGGGTGCCGAAGGCGACGGGCAGGGGCCGGTGGGCGGACAGGGTGACGGTGTGTGCTCGGCGGGCGGCTCGGTCTTCTTGTCGCTGCCACCGGTGTCACCCGCCTTGCGGGCGAGCCAGTCCCCGGACTTCGGGTCGAACATGATGAACACGTCCACCACCTGGGCAGCGGGTCTCACCACCACGACGTGCGAGGAGCTGAATCCGGGCCAGGGTTCGCCCTTCAGCCGTGCGGCGCCCTCGACCGCGACCGGTGGGAGCAGCGGATTCCCGCACGCGCAGCGCACCCGCGGCACACCGTGGTCGTCGACGAGAACGGCTGTGCCCGCTTGAAGCACCGCCTGGTAGCTGGTGGGGGCGCCGTTCCGGTAGCCGTGATTGGTGACCCGGGTGTCCATCCGCAGCCGGACGGAGGTCAGCGCCCGCAGGTAGTCGGGGACGCCGGACGGATCGATGCCCAGGACGGAGGCGAAGGCCTTGTTCTTGTCCGGATCGGCTGTCAGCGCGGTGATCTGCTTCTCCACGTCGCAGCTGGCGACCTTGAGGGTGCCACCGTAGAGACCGGGGGTCGCCCCATCCACGCCCTGCGTGACGTTGGCGCGGGTCTCCGACGGATTGGGTACCGGGGTCGGCGTCGCCGGGGCGCTGGTGCGCGCCGTCGATTCGGTGAACGGATCCTGACCGGCCGACCCGGCCGGCTGCAGGAACACCTCCCCGGCCGCCACCGAACCGCCGCCGGGGCGCGTGAGCACGATGGTCACGACCACCGCGGCCACGAGGGCGGCGCCGATCGACGCCACCTTCGGAACGGAACGCCACCAGGGGCGGCCCGGACCACCGGGTCCGCCCGGCACCGGCGGACCACCCGTGGAGCCGCCACCGCCACCGCCCGACGGGACATCGGGCGATGGAGGCACGGAACCCGGCTGAGGGGGGCCCGAGAGCGGGCCGGAAGGGGGGCCTGTCGGGCGGCCTGACGACGGCGGTTGGGCACTCACGGACTCTTCTTCCCGACGGAGGGACCAGTCCCAGGTTCTTCCGGTACCCGCCCATTGTGTGCTGGGTACTCGCGCGGCCCGCAAGCTGACGCCGTCGGGCCCTCCCAAGGGGCGGATGGCCGCGCTCCTGCCTAGCGTGGCAGCGTGAGCCACCAGGTATCCAGCGACCGCAGCGGAGCGCCGCGCGCCGCGCACGGCTGGGGTGAAGCTCTCCTGGCCGTGCTCGCCGGTCTCGTGGTCATGGCAGCCACCGCTGCCCTCGGTCTTTGGGCGGCAGGTGCGAGCGGTCTCCCCGGGGGCGCGTTCACGCGTGTCGTCGCGGCCGTCGTGGTGATGGCGGCGGGCGGTTCCGTCTCCCTCTCGGGAAACGCCGGGGAACTGGTCAGGACCCATGCGGAATTCTCGGTGCTTCCGCTGTCCGTGACTCTGGCCGGGGCCCTGGTCATCGCCGTTGGCTTTTTGCGGCCCCTGCGCCACCGGGCGGTCGCGGGCGCACGCGAACTGGCCGGCTGGGCCGCCCGGGTGGCAGTGCTGTGGGCGCTGGCCCTGATCGTCCTGTCGCTCCTGGCCCGTCAGAGTTTCGAGATTCCTCTCCAGAATCCGACCGGGGATGTCATCGGTGACCTGCGGGACCCCTCGCCGGAGGTCGGATTCAGGACCGACGTCCCGCTCACCCTGCTCCTCGGTCTGCTCTGGCTGGTGGGCGTCCTCGTCCTGGCTCTCGCCGTGTCGCGCAGCGCCCCGCTCCCGGCCCGCCTGCTGCGCTTCCAGGAGTCGGTGCGCCCGGCCGCGTACGCGATGGTGGCGCTGCTGCTCGCGTACGTCGTCCTGGGCGTGATCGTCGGACTCGTCGTCATCGTGACCGGGGCCCACCCGGCCGAGACGGTGGCCGTGATCCTCCTGGGGCTGCCGAACCTCGTCTGGCTCGCGTACACGCTCGGGCTCGGGGCAACCTGGGAGGGGAGGGTGGACGGGCCGTTCGGGCTGCCCATGCCGCAGGTGCTGGACTCGGTTCTGCGCACGCCGGACCTTTCCGTCCTCAGCGTCTCCACACTCGCCGACCACGACGGCCGGGCCTGGTGGCTGGTCGTCGTCGCCGCCGTGCTGACCTTGGCCGCCGCCTTTCTCATGGCGGCCCGCTCGCCCAGCCGGATGCGGCCGTGGCAGCACGCCGTGCACATGGCGGTGGCGCTCCTCCTCACCGTGCTGACCATCTGTCTCGTCGCCAGGGTCTCGGCACACTACGGTCTGTCACTGCTGGGCATCGGGGACCTCGGCGGCGGTCTCGGCGGCGAGGTGACGCTGCGCCCGCGACTGGTATCCGCGCTCGTCGTCGCCGTCGCGTGGGGGCTGGTCGCCGGCTTCCTCGGCGGCCTGCTCGCCTCAAGGATCCACCGGCGGGGAGAAGTCCCGGCGGACGGCTGAGGCGGTGACAGACTTCGCCTCCCGTACCAGCCCGGGGAACACGGGCAGTGCCCACCGCGGCGGCGCCGGCGGTGGTTCGGCCCCCGCCCCCGTGGCCCGGGCACCGATCCGCATGTCCACCTGCGTCGGCGGATGGTTCTTCTGCCCCGTGCCCCGGGCCGCACCGCGCAGTGCCGCCACGAACTGCAGACACGAGTCGTACCGGTCGTCCGGGCTCTTGGCCAGGGCCTTCGCCAGTACCTCGTCGACGGCGGCCGGGAGATCGGGGCGCCGGCCGGTCAGTGGCGGCGGCGGGTCGAACTGATGGGCCCACAGCAGTGCCATGTCGTCGTCGCGCCGGAAGGGCGGCACACCGGCCATCGTCTCGTACACGACACAGGCCAGGCTGTAGACATCGCATCGGCCGTCCACCGGGCGGCCGGAGATCTGTTCAGGCGCCACATAGTCGAGCGTGCCGACGAACTGGCCCACCGAGGTGAACCCGGTCAGCGACAGCGACTTCTTCGTCAGCCCGAAGTCCGTGAGGTACACATGCTCCGGGTGATCGCTGTCCGTGCCCGCCGCGACCAGTATGTTGCCGGGTTTGACGTCCCGGTGCACCAGATCGTGGTCGTGGGCGGCATCGAGCGCGGACGCCACCTGCGTGGCGATCCGGACCGCTGTCGCGATCGGCAGCGGCCCCTGACGGTCGATGAGGGCGCGCAGGTCCTGCCCGACGACGTAACGCATCGCGATGTAGAGGATGCCCGCGGTCTCCCCGGCCTCGAAGACCGGCACGATATGCGGATGATCGATCGCGGCAGCCACCCGCGACTCATGGGTGAACCGCTTGCGGAAGGTGTCGTTGCGGGCGAGTTCCGGGGCGAGCAGCTTGAGGGCGACCGTGCGGTCCAGCCGCAGATCCCTGGCCCGGTACACGACGGCCATGCCGCCGCGGCCGATCTCGCTCTCCACCCGGTAGCCGGCGATCTGTCTGCCGAGCAGATCGGACGGGCGGCCCACGGGCAGCGCCATGTCCTGCCCGGGGTCGGGGGAGTGCGGGGGGTCCGGCGCGGGTGCGGAGGACATCACACGTCACCCGTCCGGGTGGGCGGATGCGTGGCGTCCGCCCCGGACCGGTCGACGGGCCGCAGGGGCTGTGTCGGCTCGGCATCGGCAGGATCCGCCGGGCGGTACGGGGCCACCCGCGCGGGGTCGACGATCCGCGTCGGCTCGGGCTCCGGTGCGTGCGCCTCGCCCGCACCGCGGTCCGTGGGGGCAGTGCTCGGCCGACCGGGACCGCCCGAGGCCGCGTACGTACTCAGCTGGGTGCCGTCGCAGTACACCCAGCGCTCGTGCTCGGCGTCGTACAGCCACATCGCCTCGCCGTCGGCGACCATGCCCACCCGCAGCCCCTGGGTCCGGCGGCGGAAGGTCTCTCCGTCGATCCGGCCCTCGGCCAGCTCCTCCGCGGCGCGCCGGTACTGGGTCAGCGACTCCTGGACCCGCGCCATCAGCGGCCGGGGGTCCGCGGTGCGCGCGAGCGGCTGTCCTGACTCCGGCGGGCCGTGGGGGACGGAGACGAGCAACCGGCCGTCCACCCATGCCGACCAGCCGTTGGCGCAGAGGATCTGTCCCCAGTCGCCCTGCCGGCCGAGCAGCTGGACGGGAAGCAGCGGGTCGAGCGGCTCGGTGGGCCGGGTCACGTCGGGTGCTTCCCAGGCGGACATCCCGTCCGGGGGAACCACATGTGTGGGGCGGAATTCCGGTGTCGCCATGGGCTCCCGCCTCCACTACTTCCGCATGATGACGGGCTCGTGCCGACGGAGCAGCCGCGCCACCACCAGTCCGAAGACGACCGACAGCGCCACCAGCATCCCCATGTTCAGCAGCCACGCTTCCGTGGAGTGATCGAACAGCGGATCCGAGCTCACCTTTCCCGGCACGATCCTGGCGAGCCCGATGGTCCCGCCCATCGCCGCGAGCGCCCACCGGGACGGCACCAGCCATGCCAGCTGCTCCAACCCGGGCACCCCGTGCAGTTTCAGCAGCGCACCGCAGAACACGACCTGGACGATGGCGAGGAGCACCAGCAGCGGCATGGTGGCCTCCTCCTTGCGCACCAACGCGGAGACGACCAGACCGAGCATCATCGCCGTGAACGACAACAGGGCCACGGCCAGCGTGATTTCGACCAGTGGTGACAGGAGAACGCCTTTGCCGCCCGGGGCGTTCAGATCGACGCCCACCAGACCGACCAGGGTCAGCACCACCGCCTGCAGCACCGTCACGGTGCCCAGGACAACCACTTTGGACATCAGATACGCAGATCTGGACAGTCCGACGGCCCGCTCCCGCTGATAGATCGCCCGCTCCTTGACCAGCTCCCGTACGGCATTGGCGGCTCCGGTCAGCACGCTGCCCACACAGAGGATCAGCAGCGCGTTGATCGCCGTCTCCTGGGTCAGCCGGCTGCCGGCCAGGGCCCGGGTCATCGCGCCCATCACGAACGGCAGAGCGATCATGATGGCCAGGAAGGTCCGGTCGGCGCTCAGCGCTGCGGCGTACCGGCGGACCAGCGTCCACAGTTGAGCACCCCTGCTCCGGGTCTTCGGCGGCGGTGCGACCGGGGCGGCCGCGGCGTGCGGCAGCCTGGGCTGCGTGCTGGAGTTCGCGATGTACTGCCGGTGGAACGGGGAGGCGCGGTACTCCGCCGACCATTTCCGGTCCCGGTCGTTCTCGAACGCCTCGAACGCCTCGGGCCACTGCTCGAATCCGAAGAAGGCGAGCGCATCGTCCGGCGGCCCGTAGAAGGCGGTCTTCCCGCCGGGGGCCAGGACCAGCAGCCGGTGGCAGACATCGAGGCTGAGCACACTGTGCGTGACGACGATGACCGTACGCCCGTCGTCGGCGAGCTTGCGGAGCATGTGCATGACCGAGCGGTCCATACCGGGGTCGAGCCCCGAGGTCGGCTCGTCGAGGAAGAGCAACGACGGCCTCGTCAGCAACTCCAGCGCGATGCTGACGCGCTTGCGCTGGCCGCCGGAGAGGCTGTGGATCGACTGTTCCGTCCGCTTTTCCAGACCCAGCTCACTGATCACTTCGGTGACCCTGTCCCGGCGTTCCGACGGGGCCGTGTCGTGCGGGAAGCGGAGCTCGGCGGCGTACCCGAGGGCGCGGCGCACGGTCAGCTGGGAGTGCAGGATGTCGTCCTGCGGCACGAGCCCGATGCGATGGCGCAGCTCGGCGTAGTCGTGGTACAGGTCGCGGCCGTCGTACAGGACGCTGCCCTCGTCGGCCGGGCGGAGGCCGGTCAGTGCGTTGAGCAGGGTGGACTTACCCGAGCCGCTCGGACCCACCACGCCGAGCAGGCACTTCTCGCCCACCGGGAAGGAGACCTGGTCGAGCAACGTCTTGCGGCCCCGGTCCACCGTGACCGCCAGGTCCTGCACGTCGAGCGAGACCTCACCGGTGTCGACGAACTCCTGCAGCACGTCGCCGACCAGAGAGAACTCGGAGTGACCGATACCGACGATGTCACCGGCGGCGACCGGGGCGCGGCCGACCAGCTGGCCGTTGAGATACGTCCCGTTGTGTGAGCCGAGGTCGACGATCTCGTATGTGCCGTCCGGATGCGCCCGCAGTTCGGCGTGCCGGTGCGAGACGGTCAGGTCGTCGACGACGAGGTCGTTGTCGGCGCTGCGGCCGATGCGTACGGTATGGACGGGCCGCGGTCGCACGACGGTCGGCTGCCGGAACGTACCGGTGGCGGCCGGCATGGAGACGGTGGACGGGCGGTCCGCCGGATGTAGCGCGGGAGCGGGGGGCACCTGACCGACCAGAACCGCGCACGGCCCGTCCGCGGGATGACCGAACCGGATGACGCTGCCGGGTCCTACGCCCGATTCATGGATCCGCCTGCCCCCGGTGTACGTACCGTTCGTGCTGTTCTCGTCCTCCAGGGACCAGTGATCGGCCACGGGCCGGAGCACCGCATGGTGCCACGAGACCCGGTCATCGTCGATGACGATGTCGCTCAGCGGGTCGCGGCCGACGTGGTAGTCCCGGCTCGGACTTATCACCGTGGGTCCTGCGTCGGTCTCGAGAATGAGCTCGGGCGCAGTCGACGCGACAGGCCTCTCGGACATGGTCGAATTCTATCTATTGGTAGGGATATCCGCTCATGGGTGCACCGCGCGCAGCCACAAGGCCAGGACCAGAGTCAGTCCTGCGGTCACACTCCGATGAAGCTCACTGTTTCTGTCATGTCCGCCCGCCCGGTACGCAGCCGGGGCACGCCTTCCTTCTCGAATCCCACCGAGACCCCGCAGAACAGCGCGAGCCCGTCATCGGCCCCGACTATCTGGCTGACGGTCTTGCGATACATCGTCCACATGACCTGGGGGCAGCTGTGCAACCCTTCCGCCCTCAGCAACAGCATGACCGTCTGTAAGTACATCCCCGCGTCCCCCCACTGTCCGGGCCCCATCGTCCGGTCGAGGTAGCAGAACAGTACGACCGGCGCCCCGAACGCCTCCGAGTTCAAGGCGGCGATCTTCATGGGCCTGTCGGGGTCGTCGCGCTCGATTCCGAGCGCTTTGTACCGCTGGGCAGCCGCGGCGGAAAAGCGGTCCAGATACGGCGAGGTCAGTTCGGCCGGGTACATCGGGTACTCCCGCTCATCACCCGGGTCTCCCGCCAGTGCCCTGGCCGTCGCGCGCCTCTTCAGTTCGGCCAAGGGCTCACCGGTCACGGCATACACGTGCCACGGCTGGAGGTTCCCACTCGACGGAGCCCGCGTCGCTGCAGCCAGCACTCGTTCGAGTATCTCTCTGGATACCGGCTCATCGCTGAACGCCCGCACAGCCCGGCGACTGTCCACAGCTTCATACACATCCACGTCTTCTCGTCCTCTCACCCGTCGACGCTGGGCGGGGCATACCGCTTCAAGGGTTGTACAGAGGGGGCGGGAGCGGGCAGATGCGGAGTGGAGCCGCCCCCTGCGCCAAGACCGGGCGTCGCACGGGAGGCGGCCTCCCGACCGCTCAGGCGCCCAGTGCCGCCGAGACCACGGCCTTGGCCTCGTCCTGCACCTGGTCGAGGTGATCGGACCCGAGGAACGACTCCGCGTAGATCTTGTAGACGTCCTCGGTGCCCGAGGGGCGGGCGGCGAACCAGGCGTTCTCCGTGGTCACCTTGATGCCGCCGATCGGTGCGCCGTTGCCGGGAGCCGAGGTGAGCACCGCCGTGACCGGTTCGCCGGCCAGCGTGTCGGCCGTGACCTGCTTCGGCGAGAGCTTGGCGAGTACCGCCTTCTGTTCACGGTTCGCGGGGGCATCGATCCGGGCGTACGCGGGCTCGCCGAAGCGGGCGGTGAGCCCGGCGTAGTGCTCGGACGGCGACTTCCCCGTCACGGCAAGGATCTCCGAGGCAAGCAGCGCCAGAATGATGCCGTCCTTGTCGGTCGTCCACACCGATCCGTCACGACGCAGGAACGACGCGCCGGCCGACTCCTCGCCGCCGAATCCGAGCGACCCGTCGACCAGACCCTCCACGAACCACTTGAAGCCGACCGGCACCTCGACCAGCCGCCGCCCGAGAGCGTCGGCGACCCGGTCGATCATCCCCGACGACACCAGGGTCTTGCCGACGCCCGCCGTGTTCGGCCACTGATCACGGTGCGCGTACAGGTAGTTGATGGCGACGGCGAGATAGTGGTTCGGGTTCATCAGCCCGCCGTCCGGGGTCACGATGCCGTGCCGGTCCGCATCGGCGTCGTTCCCCGTCGCGATCCGATACCGGTCCCGTTGACCGATCAGCGATGCCATCGCGTACGGCGAGGAGCAGTCCATCCGGATCTTGCCGTCCCAGTCCAGCGTCATGAACCGCCAGGTGGGGTCGGTCAGCGGATTGACGACGGTCAGATCGAGCCGGTGCTGCTCGGCGATACGGCCCCAGTACGCGACCGACGCGCCGCCCAGCGGGTCCGCGCCGATCCGGACCCCGGCCGCGCGGATCGCGTCGAGGTCGAGCACGGACGGCAGGTCCGTGACATAGGTGCCGAGGAAGTCGTACGTGGAGGTGGTCGGCGCCGCCAGCGCGCGGACGTACGGCAGCCTCCGTACGTCCTTCATGCCGGTCGCGATGATCTCGTTGGCCCGCTCCTGGATCCAGCCGGTCGCCTCGGACCCGGCTGGGCCGCCGTTCGGCGGGTTGTACTTGAATCCGCCGTCGCTCGGCGGGTTGTGCGACGGCGTGACCACCACGCCGTCGGCGAGACCGGAGGTACGGCCCCGGTTGTGGGCGAGGATGGCGTGCGACACCGCCGGGGTGGGGGTGTAGCCGTCGGCCGAGTCGATCAGCACAGTCACGTCATTGGCGGCGAACACCTCGATTGCGGTGACCCGGGCGGGCTCGGACAGCGCATGGGTGTCGGATCCGAGGAACAGCGGGCCGGTCGTGCCCTGCTGCGCCCGGTACTCGCTGATGGCCTGACTGGTCGCGGCGATGTGGTCCTCGTTGAACGCCGTGGCCGTCGACGTCCCGCGGTGACCCGAGGTGCCGAACGCCACCCGCTGCTCCGGCTCGGCCGGATCGGGATGCAACGTGTAATACGCCGTCACCAGCCTGGCCACATCGGTCAGGTCCTCCGGACGTGCCTGCTGTCCGGCTCGTTCGTGCGGCATCTGCCCACTCTCCGTATCGGTCGGTCGTTGCGATCTGCCCGCCGGATCAGTTTCCCCGATGGCCGGCGTGGACCGGTGGCTGCCCGGCAGTACGCACCGCCACAGCGGCGGCGTACCCGGCGGGGACCAGCACATCGGCGACGGTCCAGCCCGGGGGGCCGGGCTCCGGCAGGGGGCCGGTGCCCAGATGGTCCAGCGAGAGCTCGCGTGCGAGCCCGATCCCCTCGCCCTTCAGATAGGCCTCTTTGCGGGTCCACGCCCGGGCGAAGGCGACAGGCCTGTCCTCCGCGCGGAGTCCTGCCAGCTCCTTTACCTCCGCCGGATGCAGCATCGCCCCGATGTCCGCAGCGGCCGCGCCGTTCGGTACCGCCTCCACGTCCACCCCGACGGGCGCGGCGGCGAACGCCAGCAGCGACAGGTCCCGGCTGTGCGACAGGGAGAAATGCACCCCGCCGTCGGTAGCCGGACGGCCGTGCGGACCACCGCAGGACGGGCACGGCTCACGGACCAGCCGCACCTCGCGTGGTTCGACACCCAGCCGGGCGCCGAGCAGCATCCGCAGCGCCACATGGGCCGTGACATAGCAGCGCCGGTCGGCCGGAGCGACGAATTTCCCGGCACGCCGCTGTTCCCCGGCGTCGAGAATTCCGTGCGCGAGCCGCTCGGCCGCATCACCGTGCCGCACCGCGTCCACGATCCACAAGGCAGGTATCCCGGCAGGCCAGGAGGGCAGCATGCCCCGGGCGCCGTTCGCCGGGTCGAACTCGATGGGCTGATGCACCGGTCGGATCATCTCCAATCACCTGGTGAACGCCGTGAGGGAGTGTCATCGGCGCGGGGAGCAGCGCCAATTCTATGGAGATCGGCGGCCCGGAGTCCGCGGCGATCGACGACGCCGTCGACGCCGTTGCGGCCCGGGGGACCCTGCCTGTCGTCGCGGCGGGGAACAGTTCGTTGGACGCCTGCACCATCTCCCCGGCCCGCGCGGCACACGTGGTCACGGTCGCGGCCAGCGACGCTCAGGACCGGCAGACCAGCTTCAGCAACTACGGCCCCTGCGTGGAGATGTACGCCCCCGGCCTGGCGATCGTATCGGCCAAGCTCGGCGGTGGTTCCGTGGTCATGAGCGGAACCTCCATGGCCAGCCCCCATGTTGCCGGGGTCGCCGCTCTCTACAAGGAGTGGAAGCCGGCTGCCACGCCGAACGACCTCACCCGCTGGCTCGTCGACCAGTCGACCAAGAACGCCCTGTCGTCCCTGGGCGCGGGTTCGCCGAACCGGCTCCTCTACACCGCGGGACTCTGATCCCGATCCGCTGAAGCCGTCCGGCCGGCGGGGTACGCATCCGCGGGCCCCGCTTGCTGCCGGGGCTGACGGCGGCGCGGGCGGATCGCGGTGGTTCCAGGGCTGCGGCACAGTGGTCCTATGGACGATCTCAACGCCCTCGCCGACGAGCATCTGGCCGCCGCCCGCACGTCCCCGCACGGCCGCAGCGCCCACCTGCTGCTGCGGCAGGAGCCCCTGCGGCAGACGGTCATCGCGCTCACCGCGGGCTCGGCCCTCGACGAGCACAACGCGCCGCCTGCCGCCTCGCTCCAGGTCCTGCGGGGGGCCGTCCGCCTCACCGCGGCCTCCGGCGACGTGGAAGTGACCGCCGGAGGGCTGCAGCCCATCCCGCACGAACGGCACGGACTGCTGGCGCTGCAGGACGCGGTGGTGCTGCTGACCGCGGTCAATGACTGACCTCACCGCGCCCGGACCCGTAGCCGCTCCAGCACCCAGAGCACGAAGCTGCCCGCGGCCAGCGAACCGCCCAGGACGCAGATGCCGGTCCAGCCCGCGCGTGACCAGACCACCGAGGCGAGTGCCGCTCCCGTGGCCCCGCCCAGGAAGAAGAGGGTCATGAACCCGGAGTTGATCCGGTTGCGGGCCTCCGGGCGGAGCGCGTAGATCACGTTCTGACTGCTGTTGAGGGCCGCCTGCTGAGCCACGTTCAGCGAGATCACGCCGAGCGCGAGCCACAGCAGCGAGGACTCGCCGGCGAGAAGCAGCAGCCAGGAGAGGGCGAGCAGGGCGGCCGAAGCCCCGGAGACCGCCTGCACACGGCCGCGGTCGCTCAGCCGGGCCGCGAAGTTCATGCCCACCACACCGATGACGCCCACGAGTCCGAAGAGTCCGATCGCGGCCGCGTTCCAGTTGTAGGGCGCCCGGGTCAGCAGGAAGGTCAGCGCGGTCAGCTGCACGCTGTACGAGGCCATGGAGAAGGCGGCGACGGCGGACCGCCAGCGCAGCAGGGGCTCCGTGCGCAGCAGGGAGAGGGTGGAGCGCAGCAGCCCGGCGTATCCCGTCGGGGCGGCGTCGTCCGACCGGGGCAGCCGGGGCAGATGGCGATGCAGGAGCACCGCCATGGCCGCCATGAGCAGGGCGTTCACCCAGTACGCAGTCCGCCAGCCGCCGAGCTCCGACAGCGCGCCGGAGGCCAGACGCCCGACCAGGCCGCCCAGCAGGACGCCCGACATGACGAGGCCGACGATCCTGCCGCGTTCGGCCGGAGCCGCGAGAGTCGCCGCGAACGGCACCACGACCTGGGCGCCGACGGAGGTGAGCGCCGTGAGCGCTGTCCCGGCGATCAGCAGGGGACCGGTGGGAGCACCGGCGGTCAGCAGCAGGAAGAGCGCCGTCAGTGCGAACAGGCCCACCGCCAGCTTTCGGCGCTCCATGACGTCCCCGAGTGGAACCAGCAGGATCAGGCCGAGCGCGTAGCCGCCCTGGGCGGCGGTCACGATCAGCCCCGCCGTCGTGACACCGATGTGCAGATTCGCCTCGATCACGTCGAGGAGCGGCTGCGCGAAGTAGTTGCCCGCGGCCGAGAGCCCGGCCGCGACGGCCATCAGGAGGACGAGCCCGCGGCCGAGGACGGGCGACGCCTCGGGCGGGATCGGCAGAGCTGTGCTGCGCCTTAGCGCCTGTGTGGAGTGAGCCATGTCCCTCAGCCTCGGGGACAGAACATCAATGAGTCCAACACATGTTTTTCATTCGATCGATCGTGGTTCACGATAGATGGATGGAGCTTCAGCAGATGCGGTACGTGGTGGCGGTGGCGGAGCTGGAAAACTTCACGCGCGCCGCGAAGAAATGCCTGGTCGTCCAGTCGGCCCTGAGCCATCAGATCGCCCGTCTGGAGAAGGAGCTCGGCGCCCGGCTGTTCGATCGCACGAGCCGTCGGGTCCGGCTCACCGCTGCCGGTGAGGCGTTCCTGCCGGCGGCCCGGCAGGCGCTGGACGCGGCCGAGCGGGCCCGCGCCGAGGTGACGGCAGCGGCGGGGGAGATCAGCGGGCGTCTCGGGATCGGGGCGATCCCGACGCTCTCCGCCGTCGATATCCCGGCCACACTGCGGGAGTTCCATCTCCGGCACCCGAAGGTCCGTATCGACCTGAGGGAAGGGGCGAGCAAGGGCCTCGTCCAGGAAGTGCAGGACGGGACGCTCGACGTGGCGTTTCTCGGTGTACTGCCGAGTTACCGGCCGAAGGGGGTGCGCGACCGCGAACTGGGTCGCGGGGAGCTCGCCGCCGTGGTGGCGCCCGGCCACCCGCTGGCCGATGAGTCCCAGGTGGACCTGGAACGGCTGGCTCGGGAGACGTTCGTCGACTACCCCGCCGGGACCGCGGCCCGCGCCCAGTCGGATGAGGCCTTCGAGGCGTCCGGACTCACCCGTGAAGTGGCGTTCGAGGTCAGCGGAACCGATTTCATTGTCCGGCTGGTACGCAGCGGACTGGTCGTCGCTCTCCTGCCCGCCGCGTTCGCGGCGGAACTGACGGGGCTCACCGTGCTTCCGGTGCGCAATGCGCCCGCACGGACGGAACGGCTGGTGTGGAGCCGGTTCCGCCCCACACCGGCGGCTGCGGCATTCCTGGCGGGTCTGGACATCGGGGACGACGAACTCTGCCCCAAGACCCCCTGAGGAGAGACTTTCGGCCACGCCCCGCAGGGTTCGTGCCCCCTGTCGATGTCGCTGAATGCGCGCACGGGTACCGCCGCCGAGCGGCCGTACTCCTCGCGGAAGAGACGCTCGATGTCCGCGGTGAGTACGGCCGCGCGCCGGTGGGACGGGGCGGCCCGGCGGCGCCGGGAGTCGTCGGCCATCAGCTCTCGACTTCACCCTCGAACGGCCGGACCTCGATGGGCAAGGTGGTCGCCCGCGCGGCCTTGCGGCCCCAGTCGAGGGCGGCATCCCGATCGGGCGCCTTGATGATGCACAGCCCGCCGAGGTACTCCTTCCCCTCGGCGTACGGGCCGTCGGTGAGCTGTGTGTCGCCGTCCGTCGCCCGCACCACGGTGGCCGTGCTCGGGGCGTTCAGTCCTCCGGCGAACACCCAGGCCCCGGCCTCCCGGAGCTCCTGGTGGAAGACCTCCACGTTCCGCATGATCCCTTCCAGCACCTCGGGGGCGGGCATCTCGCCCCCGGTCGGCGTGATCACGCTGAGCAGGTAGTGCTGCATGGTGTTCCTCCTGGGGTGCGGCGTCGGCACCGTGCCGGCGTCTCACCCTCTATACGAACGGCTCCTGCCCGGATCGACCCGCAGCACAGTCGTGTCCCGAAGAATTTTCTGCCGGTGTTCGAGCAGGGGGGACCCCGCCCCCGGACGTCTGACGCCTTGCGATCGGCCGACAGTGGGTACGGGACCGGCGCCCCGCCGAGGGATGCCCCGGCAAGGACCTGGGCAGGTAGTGGTGTACGAGCCGGACCGGGGCCGGGCAGTCGGGAGCAGAAGGGTGTGCGATGTGAGCGAGCGGACCGAGTGGCAGTTCTCCGACGACCGTGGACAACTGTCGAGTGCCGGGCGGCGCCCGTCGCGTGTGCTCGCCTATGTCCAGGCCGGAGCCACGCTGTGGGACCACGGGATACGTCCGAGCGGGATCTTCGGATCGGACCACGACGGCGAGTCGCCCGACCGGGCCAAAACCGGGTCGCTGCCGCTCACGGAGGTCGACTATCTCGGTGCGGGCAGCGTCCTGGACGTGGACACCCTCCTGCGGGGCGAGCCGGACCTCGTGGTGGCCGTCAGCTACGGGGGAGGGCATGTCTACGGGCTGGCCCCGGAGACCGCCAAGCACTTGGAGGAGCACGTTCCGGTCGTTGTCATCGACGTGGGCCAGGCACGCACCCTCGCCGACATCGGTGACCGGTTCGCCGAGCTGGCCCGCTCGCTCGGGGCCGAGGAGGGAGGGGCGTCGGCGACGCAGGACCTGGAAGCAGCCCGGGAGCGGCTGCGTGGTCTCGCCGCCGGTCCGTCCCGGCCCCGGGTCCTCGCCCTGTCACCGGCGGGGCAGGACCGGGCGCATCTCGCGCGTCCCCGCATGTGGCCGGAGCTGCGCGTACTGGCGGAACTGGGCGTCGACGTCCTTGAACCGGCCGCCGGACCCGGCGCCAACTGGTCCACGGTCGGCTGGGCGGAGGCGGTGGCCCTCCGTCCCAGGATCCTGCTCACCGACATCCGGTCCAATGCCACACCCCTGGACCGGCTCCGGTCGAATGCTGACTGGTCGGCGCTGGAGCGGGCGGCCGAGGTGGTGCCGTGGAATCCGGAACCGGTCTGCAGTCCCCGGGCCCGTGCATGGTTTCTGACGCTGGTGGCCCACGCGGTGGAGGCGGCGCAGGGCCGGTAACGCGCACGGGAACCGTCACACCGCCCGGCGCGTCCGACGGGCAAGCGGCAAGCGGCAAGGGCCGAGGGTAGACAGGGGCGGGGCATGAACAGAGGCAGGGCGGGCGGAACGGTCGCGGTGATCCTCGTGACCGCGCTGACGGCGTCGGCGTGCGGCGGGGGTGCCTCCGAGGATCTTGTGGCCGAGGGGAGCCCACCGGCCGCGCCCTACAGCGGCCCGCTCGACGTACCGCATCCGAACGTCGAAGCCGACACCCTGCGGGCGATGAAGACGAAATCGGGGGCCGCCGGCCGTGCTCTGGAGTGCGCGGGGGACATCTACTCCGGCAGCGGCAGTGAAACCTGGAGCAAGGGCGACGGCGGGGCGACGCCCGAGGAAGGGCTGAAGCTGTACTTCGAGATCGAGCAGTCCGATCTGCCGCAGTACGGCTATCGCGTGGAACGCGAGGAGGCGGACCGGGTCCTGTACTCGTTCGACGTGGACCGCAGGACGAAGATCGCCGTTGTCGTCGCCAAGGACCGCAAGGAGCGCCCGGGCTGGGGTCCGGAGACCGCCGCCTCGTGCGACCCGGCGGAGCTGCCGTCGAGCTACACGGACAAGCAGCCGTACCGGGTCTGGACCGACAAGGACGGCCACCGGGTCCCTGTGTCCGAGCTGAACAGCTGGGCCGGCGAGGCGCACTGCGACTGGCAGGAGGCGAACTTCCTTGAATGGGGCACGGGTTCGGGGGAGGCACCGGCCGACCGGAAGGTCTACGCGCGTGACCCGAAGGGCGTACTCCCGTCCGGCATGCTCACCTCGGCGTACGACGGGGACGTGACGATGCCCGCCGGTGCGCGGTCCACGGGCTACCACCTGGACGACTGGGAACTGTGGCTGACGGACGACCTGTCCAGGGCCTATGTCCGCACCTCGGACGGGGTGGAGGCGTGGCCCGCCATGAAGCAGCACATGGGATGCCGGTGACCTGTCCGGCGTGCCGGCGCACCATGGCGGATCCGAGGGCCGGCCCTGGTGCGCCGGACGGGCCCCGCACGGCGCCGGGGCCCGCCACCGCCCCCCGTACGGACCGTCTGCGATCGCGCCCACCGGCTTCGTTCGCGAGGCTGGGCTGAGCCGAGCCCGTACGAACGTCCCCAGGAGCAGGCATGCAGCAGGACAAGCACCCTTCCTACCATCCCGTCGTCTTCCGCGACCGCTCCGCGGGCTACGCCTTCCTGACCCGGTCCACAGCGTCCAGCGAGCAGACCATCCAGTGGGACGACGGGGAGACCTATCCCGTCATCGACGTGGAGATCTCCGCCGAGAGCCACCCCTTCTTCACCGGCAAGGCCCGGGTCGTCGACACCGAGGGGCAGGTCGCCAAGTTCGAGCGCCGTTACGGGGAGGGAGAGCGCCCGTAAGCCCGCTGACCGCGCACTGCCCCCAAGTCTGCCGCCGCACCCTGGGCGCGGCGGAAGACTTCTGACTGAAGCGCCTGTTCCCCGTGAGGACTTCGCACCTTCACCCGGAACTTCAACCCGTTCGCCCCCGGGCAGGCCGTGGCGACCCTGACCCCCCCCCAGGCGATCTTCGAGCCGATGTTCGCTACAACCTGGCCAAGGGCAAGGCAACGCCATGGCGGCTCAGCGAAGTTAGTGGGGGGTCGGGCTGGCACAGCGCTCCACTTGGCCATTCGGAGACACGGCCGTCTCGGCCGGCCCCACGGCTGGGTCAGCCCCGCTTGACCGCCCGCGTCGCAAAATAGTGCGACATGTATTGAGCGGATGCGTTGGATTGGTGCGGCGCTTCCGCGAAGCCGGTGAGGACGAACCCCGCGGCGAGTTGCCCGCCGATCTGGTCGGTGAGGGTGTGGCTGTATTCAAGAGGGGCATCCGCGCCGAACTTCGTGGCGCGTTCCTCGGCGGAGTACTGCGTGACATCGCTGTAGGGCAGCTTGTGCACGACGATCAGCTCGCCGCGCTCGTCGAGGGCCTCGTGGTCGAACAAGTACACATCAGGGTTGAGGAAGCCCACGAGTAGAGTTCCGCCCGGTCGCAGGACGCGGAAGCACTCACGCCACACCGGTGCCAAGTCTGGTACGAATAGGTTAGAGACCGGATGGAATACGACGTCGAATGTTGCGTCGCCGAAGGCGCTGAGGTCGCGCATGTCGCCCAGGACGGTGCGCAGCTCGAGTCCGTCGCGCGCCGCCACCATCTGGTCCTGGCCGAGCTGGCGGGGCGAGTTGTCGAATACGGTGACCCGCGCCCCTGCGGCGGCGAGGATCGGACCCTGCTGGCCACCGCCGGAGGCCAGGCACAACACGTCCTTGCCGGTCAGGTCCGTCGGCAGCCAGGAGCGGTCGACTGGCTCACGCCCGATGAGAACAATCGACCAGTCGCCCATGCGGGCGCGCTCGACATCCTCAGCACTCACCGGCCTCGACCACTCGTTGCCCTCTTGGACACACTTGTCCCAGGCTGCCCGATTGTGGGCAACGGGGTCGACAACAATGTCCTGCACGTTTAACTCCCTGCTACAGCCAAGCGGACACCTGCGGTACTGACAGTTCGGTGCCGCTAGCCAACACGATTGCAGGGTGCGGGCTCAACGAATTTAGCGGGCATCGAGGTGTCCACGGGCTCGACGGGTGGTCGCGCAGTGGGTGCGTGAGCGCTGGTTGCCGGGGTTGCGGAAGCCGTAGGCGTCGCGGGCGATGGTCTTGATGACCCGGTTGGTGCCTTCGGAGCCGGCGTTGGTGATCCCGGTGTGCAGGAACGCAAGGATCTCTGGCCACCATGTCTCGACGGTTGTGGCCAGGCGCTGCAGTTCGGGAAGTTCGGCGCATCGGCGCATCGGCGGTAGAAACGGTACAGCAGATCGCGGACCTGTTCCCGGTCCGGGCGGGTCCGGGCGGTGGCAAGCAGGTCCAGGAGGTCTTCCTTGGCGTTCCACGCGACGGTGATCGGCGCGCCGATCACCCTGGGCAGGTTGGACGGCTCGTCGAGGAGAGCGTCGACGTGCTCGCCGCGCATCCGGGCGGCGGAGCGGGTGAGCCGGTTGCGCAGGTCCCACTCGCGGTTGCCCTTGCGGCCGCGCCGGCCGCGGTGGGTCACGGTGACCCGGCGGCGGACCTCGGTGAGGGTCTGGTTCGCCAGCTGCACCAGGTGGAAGTGGTCCACGACCAGGGTGGCCTGCGTCAGGACCCGGCGGATCACCGACTTGAAGATCGTGCACATGTCGATCGCGACGTACTGGACCGCGTCGCGCCAGGCTTGGTCGCGGTCGGCCAGCCGGAAGCGACCGCGCCAACCTGGCGTTCGTGAACGGCGAGGCGTCGGTCTTCCGGCCATCGACGTGACCGACACCCGCCATGCGCGGGGCAGGATCGGACTCAATGTGTTCGGTGGCCGCGTCTACCAGGACACGTACGTACGCGCACTCGAGGAGAGATCCCACCCATGCCCGAAACGGCCGACACCCTAGGCTCACCCGGCTTTCTGGTCATCGGCGAATGCGTCGCCGACATCGTCCGGTTGCCGGGCGAGTACGACCGCGTCCACCCCGGCGGCAGCCCGGCCAACGTCGCGTACGGACTCGCCAGACTCGGCCGGCCCAGCACCCTGCTCACCCAGCTCGGCCCGGATGCCGAGGGCCGGCTGATCGCGGCCCATCTGGCGTCCGCCGGAGTCGTGGTGCGTACCGACGGCTCCACCGGGCCCACCCCGTCCGCCTCGGTGGCGCTGGACGCGGCCGGCCAGGCCGCGTACACCTTCGCCATCACGTGGACGCTCTCCTTGGTGGAACCGGAGCGGCCGCCGCACCATGTGCACACCGGCTCGATCGCGACGGTCATGGAACCCGGCGCTGCCACCGTCCTCGCCACCTTGGAGTCACTGCGTGGCGCGGCGACCGTCAGCTACGACCCCAATGTGCGGGCGGCCCTGATGGGCGACCACGACGCAGCCGTCCGCCAGGTGGAGCGCTGTGTCGCACTGAGTGATGTGGTCAAGGCCAGCGACGAGGATCTGGCGTGGCTGTACCCGGGGCAGTCCCCGGAGTCCGTCGCCGCGCGCTGGCTCGGCACGGGCGGCCCCGCCCTTGTCCTGGTCACCCGAGGGGCGGACGGCGCGCTTGCTTTCACTCCGGGCGCGCGGGCCACGGTCGACGCGCCCCGTGCCAAGGTCGTGGACACGGTGGGGGCGGGCGACGCGTTCATGTCGGGCACGCTGCATGCTCTCGCCGCGCACGGGCTGCTCGGCGCCGCAGGACGGGACGGACTGCGCGCCGTCGATCCGGAGACCGTCACCGATGTGCTGCACCACGCGGCTGTCTCCGCGGCGCTCACCGTCGCACGCGCCGGTGCCAACCCGCCCGACCAACGGGAGCTGCGTGCCGCGCTGACCCGCGTCTGAGCACGGCCGTGCCACCGCCCGCCCGACGGAGCTTCGTCGAGCGGCCGGTGGCACAGCGGGGCCTGCGGTCACGCGTGCGGTTCCGGGAGCATGTGCGGTGTGCTGTCGTCGTCGAGGAACTCCACGACCGCCAGGGCGAACAGCGCCGCCAGGGCGATCCACACCGTGACGAGCCCCGTCGGCCGGTCCCACACGATCAGGACCGCCGCGGCGACCACGACGACCGTCCAGTTGAGCCACTGCTTCGCCCGGTGCACCCAGACGCCGACCGGACCGCCGGTGATCCCGGCCGCGTCGCGCACGGCGCCGATGCCGCCGTTCCACATGGACTTGACCCGGGTGGCGGCGCGGCCTTCGCCGGAGAGCCAGGCGGCGAGCGCCACCACCGTGCCGAGCGTGACCACGAGCCCGACCACGGCGCGCAGCTGGACGACCAGGGCATCGAAGACGGAACCGGCCGCCGGCTGCGACACCGAGTCCGGAAGACTGTCCAGGTAGAACGCGCGGAACACCCACACCGCCAGGCCCAGCACCGCACCGCCCACCGCGATCGCGAGGGCCGCCGTGACCAGCGCACGGCGTCGGCGCACCGCGAGCAGCACCCCGCCCGCGGCGAGTACCAGGGTCACCACCGGAAGCCAGAACCCGGCCAGTTGCAGCAGCCGGAACCCCTTCTTGGCCTTGCCGATCGCATCGGACGTCAGCACGGTGAAGTCGGTGTGGATCTCCGGGATCTTCGCGGCGATCGTCAGCCCGTGATCGACCAGGAGCTGCTTCACCCGGTCGATCACCGGGGCGAGATCGATGACAACCGTGTCGTTGGTCAGCTTCACGGCTCCGCCCCCACTGCCGGTCAGCGCCTTGACGGCCGCCGCGTGGGCGCCGCGGTTGAGGGCGACCCACAGCTTCTCGAAGGCGTCCGAGGCCACGAACTTCTCCACGGTCCCGTGCACGAAGTTCGTCAGGCCAGTGGTCAGCGGGCCGCTCAGCCGTCCCAGCGCCCTGTCGAGGGCCGGCCGGTCCGCCGGGGCCACCTCGGCGAGCAGCGCGTGGACATCCAGATGTGTCATCACGGCATCGGTCACCCGGTTCGCCAGCGCTGCCTGCACGTCGGGGTCCGACGCCAGCGGTTTCATCATCGCCACATAGCGGTCGGTGTCGCCGACATCGTTCTTGGCCCAGACGGCGACGGCGCTCAGCGGCGTGAGGACGGCGGCGACGAGGATCAGCAGCACGGCGAAGACCGAGCGGATGTGGGGCCGGGACCGCACGGGCGTGCGCGCCTCCAGCTGCGTCACCCGCGCGCGCAGTGAGTCCAGTTCGTCGTTGACTGAGTGAGGCTGTGACTCGTCGTGGTCCGCTGATGCCATGACCCCAGGGGATGCCCTGCGCGCCGGGGCAGCACGGCGAGTTGCTCCGTACAGGTGAGCCAGGGGCGCGTGGCGGGCGTGAGCCGTTCGTGCTCGCGGGCTCCGCGCGCCCCCGTTCGGCCCAGTGAGCGCATCCTCACCGGGGTGACGGCCGTTCGCCAGCCGGTGGGTCTGATCGGTTGCGGGGGCCGGAGCGGCGAGTGCCGAGGGGATACCCACTCGACGGCGGCGCGCAACCGGATACGGGGGCGGGTACAGGGCAGCGGAATCACCGCCTTCGGGCGCGGTCCAGCCTGGGCTTCCGCCGTACTTCGCCGGCCAGGAACCCGCACGGACCACGCACAGTGCGCGACGGAAGGAATGGCACATGACACAGGCTGACACCGGGGTCGCGGTGACGGGAGTGGGGCTGGTGACCCCCGCGGGCGCCGATGAACACGCCTTCTGGGCGGGGCTCTGCGCGGGACACTCCGTGGCGCGGCGCTGTGACGAACTGGCAGGCCTGTCGGTCGACTTCGCCTGCACCGTCGACGGACTCGACCTGGACGCGGCGGTGGGCGGGCGCTCGACGTGGCGGATGGCACGGTTTGTGAAACTGGCCCTGATTGCCGCCCGGCAGGCCGTCGCGGACGCCGGACTCTCCCCGGCTGACTGGGACGGGAGCAGGGTCGGCGTGGTGCTCGGCGTCGGTGTGGGCGGTGTCTCCGTCCTCGTCGACAACCTTCGCAAGCTCGACGGCGCAGGACCTGAGGCTGTCTCCCCGCTGCTGGTGCCGATGATGATCCCGAACGCGGCGGCCGGGGAGCTCGCCATCGCGCTGAGCGCCCAGGGGCCCAGCCTGGCGCCCGGCACCGCCTGCGCGTCCGGGGCGACCGCGATCGCCGTCGCCCGTGACCTGCTGACGAGGGGCCGATGCGATGTCGTCGTGGCGGGAGGTGCGGAGTCCGCGCTGACCCCGCTCGTGGTGGCGGCCTTCGCGAAGATGGGGGCGCTCTCCACCCGTACCGGCGATCCGACGGGAGCGTCGCGACCGTTCGCCACGGACCGGGACGGGTTCGTCATCGGGGAGGGTGCCGCCGTGCTCGTGCTGGAGCGGACCGCTGACGCGTGCGCCCGCGGCGGACATCCGCGCGCGCTCCTGACCGGCGTGGGTTCCAGTACGGATGCCCACCACCCCACTGCCCCGACACCCGACGGGCGCGGTGCGCAGCGGGCGGTGGAGGCGGCGCTGCACGAGGCGGGCTGGGCGCCCCGCGAAGTCGACCACATCAACGCGCACGGCACATCCACTCCGTTGAACGACGCGATGGAGACCGCGCTCATCTCCCGGCTTTTCCCGCACCGGCCCTCGGTCACTGCTCCCAAGGGCGTGGTCGGACACACCCTTGCCGCCTCCGGGGCGATCGAGGCGGTGGCGACCGTACTGACCCTGGAGCAGGGCATCGTGCCGCCGATCGCCAATCTGGATGCGTTGCCGGACGGGTTCGCGCTCGACTGCGTGACCAAGGAGCCCCGCCGGCAGTCCGTCGAGCGCGCCGTCAGCCACTCCTTCGGCTTCGGCGGACACAACGTTGCTCTCGCCTTCCAGCGCGTCTGACCGGACCGCTCGCAGGTCCCGGTGGGAGCGGCGAGGTGTGTCCTCGCCGGTCCTTCATCGTTCTCCTGTTCATGACCGCAACGATCGACAGCACCACAGTCCACGGCACTGCCGACCTGTTGAGAGGCGTCCTCTTCGGCGTCAACTTCCTTCAGGAGCACGGGTTCTGGCGTCGGCTGATCTCCACGGAACCGTTCCGCCGCCCGGCCGTCCGCAGTGCCGACGAGCGCCTGGCCCTGACGTACGAACGGCTGAGGGTCCTCAACAGCGCGCTCGACAGCGCAGCAGGGCCCGCCGCCGACCCCCGCGCCCTCGCCGCCCTGCACGAGTGGCTCGGCCCGGTCGATCCGGCGCTCACCACCGTTGCGGGCATCCACTACAACCTCTTCCTCGGCAGCCTCCTCGACCACGCCGGCGACAACCGCCGTGATCTGTCGGACTTCCTCCGGCTGCGGCGCATCGGCACGTTCCTCTGTACGGAGGTGGCGCACGGCAATGACGCGGTGGCCATGGAGACCACGGCGACGTACGACCGCGCACGCGACGGGTTTGTACTGCACACCCCGCACGCCGGGGCACAGAAGTTCATGCCCAACACCAGTCCGGCCGGCGGACCCAAGGCCGGACTGGTTGCGGCGCGCCTGCTCGCCGACGGCGCCGACCACGGCGTCTTTCTCTTCCTGGTGCCGCTCACCGACGACACGCACGCTCTCCCGGGGGTACGCGTCCGCAGGCTGCCGGCGCGCCTGGGCAGCCCCGTCGACCACTGTCTGACCTCCTTCGACCGGGTCTTCGTGGGGCGTGACGCACTGCTCGGCGGTGAGCACGGACGGATCGGCGACGACGGGGAGTTCAGCAGCGTTCTGCCCAACCGCAGGCGTCGCTTCCTCACCTCGATCGCACGCGTCACGGTCGGCAAGATTTCCATGAGCGCCTGCGCGGTCGGCTCCGCGCGCGCGACGCTCGCCGTCGCCGTGCGCTACGGGAGCCATCGGCACATCGCCGGGCCGCGCGCCACGGAACGGGTGCGGGTGATCGCCCACCGCAGCCATCACGGCCCGCTCGCCGAGGCCATGGCCATGGTGTTCGCGATGAGCCTGCTGCACCGCAGGGCCCTCGACCGCTGGGAGGAACAGCTCGGGACCGGTACGGAGACGGGACGGGCCGAGGCGGAGCGGCTGGTCGCCGTCACGAAGGGGTGGATCACCTGGCAGGCCCGTGCCGTTGTCGTCGAGTGCCGCGAACGATGCGGAGCACAGGCGCTGTTGGAGAACAACGGCATGACCGAGCTGATCACCGGCGTGGAGGCGGTGATCACCGCCGAGGGCGACAACCTGGCCATCCACGCCAAGGCCGCCGCAGAAATGCTCTTCGTCACCTCACCGTCCGTGGACGGCGGCACCTCGGACCGGGCGACCGGAGAGCTCGCCGACCCCCGGTTCCTGGGGTGGCTGCATGCGCAGGTGGAGGCCATCTGGTTCGCCCGCGCCAGGGAGCGGATGAGCAGTGCACCGCACAGTGATCCGCTGGCGCGGTGGAACGCGGCGTCCGGGCCCGCCCTGCGGGGCGTCGAGGCGCACGCCCGCCGACAGGCGGCCGAGGCGTACGCAGAGGCGGTCGCCGAACTGCCCGCAGGCCCTGGCCGCGAGAGGCTGGCCGAACTGGAGCGGCTGTTCGCTCTCCAGTGGGTCGCCCGCAACAGCGGCGATCTGCTCGCCGCCGGCCATCTGACCGCCGATCAGGTCAATGCCCTGCCGGACGCCGTCGAGCAGCTCGTCGCCGCCGTCGCCGGGCATCTGCCCACCCTGATCGAATCCTTCGCGCTGCCGGACGAGGTGCTCGCGGACTGGCCCATCGCCGGCGCGAACTATGCCGATGCGTACGACGATCCGGAGGCGTCGTGGCACGCCGCCACCGGGGCGCAGGGGGAGCGGTGAAGGCTTCGGACGAGCGAACCGCCGGACAGCTGTGCAGGGTACGGGACGCGGTCGGGGCCCTCGGAATCCGGGCCGTTCTGCTGGCGTACTGGGGCACCAGATCCGTCCTTTCCCGGCGCTGTGCGAATCCACGGTTGATCGTTGGCGAATCGGTTCGCCGCAAGGCGTAACCGGCAGATCGGGAGTCAGTTACTTCGGCATCGGGACCGTGCGTTCCACCGTCCCGGGAACAGGCAGAACCTGCCTGAAATGCGCGACCTGCACGACCTAGCGAAGAGGAAGATCATGAGCGCGATTCACCCCCAGATCACCGACGTTCTCACGAACACCTTCAAGGTGCCGGCCGCCGAGATCCTTCCGGGTTCCACGATGGACAGCCTGGAGATGGACTCCCTCGCCGTCGCCGAGTTCGCCGTCATCATCAAGGAGACGCTGGGGGTCGAGGCCGACTCCGGCAAGCTCTACAAGGACGCCACCCTCGCCGACATCACGACGTTCATCGATGCCGTGGTGAGCGGCGACCCCGCGATGAGCAACGCCCGATGAACAGGCCTGCCGTTGCCGTCACCGGCCTGGGGATGATCACCCCGGTCGGCAACGACACCGACACCACCTGGGACGGGGTGTGCGCCGGGGTCTCACCGGCCCGCACCGTCCCCGAGCTCGAAGGCTGCGCGATCGACTTCGCGTGTACGGTCTCCGGTTTCGATCTGGACGACGCGGTCGGCGGCCGTGCGGCCTTCCGGATGGGGAGGTACGTCAAATTCGCCGTCCTCGCCGCGCGGGAAGCGGTCGCGGACGCCGGACTGGACCCGGCCGACTGGGACGGCAGCCGGGTCGCCGTGGTCGTCGGCACCAGCAGCGGAGGATCCGCGGGCCTGACCGAACAGGCCGTCGCCCTCGACCGGCGCGGGCCGGGGGCCACCTCGCCGGCGGGGATCCTCCTCACCATTCCGAACATGCCCGCGGCGGAGATCGCCATCCGGATGGGGGCGACCGGTCCCAGTCTGGCGCCGTGCACCGCCTGTTCCTCCGGGGTCACCGCGCTCTCCGTCGCCCGGGACCTGCTGGTCACCGGGCAGTGCGACCTCGCCATCGCCGGAGCCACCGAGTCGATCGTCTTCCCGGTCGCCATGACCGGATTCGCGCGGTCCGGTGCCGCCGCTACGAGGGACGGCGACCCGGGCCGCCTCTCCCGGCCGTTCGCGGCAGATCGTGCCGGCCTGGTCATGGGCGAGGGCGCCGCCGTCATGGTGCTGGAACGGGCGGATGACGCACGGGCCCGGGCAGCGGTCCCGCGGGCGCTGCTCGCCGGGACAGGCGCCACCACCGACGCCCACCATCCCACCAGTCCGCACCCGTCCGGCGCTGTCGCCCGCGCCGCGGTCGAGGCCGCGCTGCGCGACGCGGACTGGGCGGCCGCGGACGTCGAACACGTCAACGCGCACGGCACGTCGACACCGCTGGGCGACGCCATCGAAGCCGCTCTCATCAGCCGGGCCTACCCGCACCGGCCACCCGTCACCGCCCCCAAGGGGGTACTGGGCCACTGCATGGGGGCTGCCGGAGCCATCGAGGCGGGGCTGACGATCCTCACGCTGCAGCGCGGGGTCGTACCGCCGATCGCCAACCTGGACGCCCCGGCGCCCGAATTCGACATGGACTGCGTCACCCAACAGCCCCGCCACCGGCCCGTCCGGCGCGCCGTGAGCCACTCCTTCGGGTTCGGCGGCCACAACGCCGTGGTCGCTCTCCAGCGCCCGTAGGCAGGGGCGGAGCGGGCCCGGACGCCTCCGGCCCCACCGCGCCGCACCGCCGACGAGCACCGCGGGGCAGCGTGATAGCTTGCCAAAGCCAGTCAAACTCCACCTAGGAGTCAGGGAATCCGGTGCGAATCCGGAGCTGACGCGCAGCGGTGAGGGGGACGGGCGGGGCCACGGCCACTGGGACATCCACGGTTGTCCTGGGAAGGCGTCCCGTCCGAAGGAACCCGAGTCCGAAGACCTGCTGGCACCTGTCGCCCGGTACCGGGCGACAGTACTCCGTACAGTGGGCCCCGCGCATGGGCCCTGAGACGCAGAGGGACTCCGTGTCGTCCATAGCCAGCCCCGCCCGCGCCGCCGCCCTGCTCTCGGCGGCACTCCTCCTGCTGACCGCGTGCGGCGGAGGGACCGACAACCCCGCGGCCAAGTCAGCCGGCGGTGAAGGCTATCCGGTGACGCTCAGGAACTGTGGCCGCACCGTCACCGTCGAAGCCCCACCGCACCACGCCGTCTCCGTCGACCAGGGATCGACGGAGATCCTGCTCTCCCTCGGCCTCGCCGACCGGCTGGCGGCCACAGCCACCTGGACCGACCCGGTGATGAAGGGGCTGGAGAAGACCAACGCGAAGGTGCCACGCCTCTCGGAGAACCGGCCGTCGTCGGAGAAGGTCCTCGACCAGGAGCCCGACTTCGTCAGCGCCTCGTTCGAATCGACCCTCGCCAAGGGCGGCGTCGCCCCCCGCGAACAGTTCGAGGAGCTCGGTGTCCCCACCTACGTGTCGCCCGCGGACTGCACCGGCAAGGACAACAGCGGCAGCGGCGACGGAGCGCGTACCGAAGCACTGACCATGGACAGCGTCTACGATGAAGTGCGCGACCTGGCCGCCGTGTTCGGCGTTCAGCAGCGCGGCGACGAGCTCGTCGCCCGGCTGCGGGAGCGGGTGAAGAAGGCCACCGACGGCATCGACGCCTCCCACGCCACTCTCCTCTACTGGTTCTCCGACTCCAAGGCCCCGTATCTGGCGGGCTGCTGCGGCGCACCCGGCGTCATCACCAGGGAGCTCGGAGCGAAGAACGTCTTCGACGACACCCATGAGGAATGGCCGCAGATCAGCTGGGAGACCGTTGCCGACCGCAACCCCGACGTCCTGGTCATCGGCGATCTGACGCGCAGGGCACAGACCGCCGAGAGCGCCGCGAAGAAGATCGAGTTCCTGGAGTCCAGTCCCGCGACGAAGAACATGGACGCCGTCAAGCACAAGCGGTACGTGCTGCTCAGCGGCCAGGCCATGAACCCGTCCATCCGGACGGTCGAGGGTCTGGAACAGGTCGCCGCCGGGCTGCGGACGTTCGGGCTCGCCGGGTGACGGACACCGAACGGGTCGCAGCGGTACGCACGGACCAGGCACCCGGAACCGATGCGCACCGCAGGGCCGGTGGCGCACGAGGGCTGCGCGACGGTGTGCTGTGGGCCGCGGGCGTCGCCCTGCTCACGCTGTCCGTCGCCGTCGCCGTCACCATCGGCCCCGCCCGGATCTCCGTCGCCGACGTCTGGTCCGCGGTGGCCGCCCATCTCGGGGTGGGCGACTCGCGGCTCACCCCTATCCGGGACGGCATCATCTGGAACCTGCGCATGCCCCGTACCCTGCTCGCCGCAGTGTGCGGCGCCGGACTCGCGGTGTGCGGCACGGTCATGCAGTCCCTGCTCCGCAATCCGCTCGCCGATCCGTTCGTCCTCGGCGTCTCCTCCGGGGCGTCGACGGGTGCCGTCGTGGTCGTCGTCCTCGGGGTGGGCGGGGGCGCGGTGTCGATCTCGACCGGGGCGTTCATCGGGGCCCTCTGCTCGTTCGCCCTGGTGCTGCTGCTCAGTCACACCCTCGGCGGTACGACGGACCGAGTCGTCCTCTCCGGCGTCGCGGCCATGCAGCTGTTCTCCGCGCTGACCTCCTTCGTGGTGATGACCTCGGCCGACGCCGAGCAGACCCGAGGCGTGCTGTTCTGGTTGCTCGGCTCGCTCAGCGGCGTCGGCTGGACCGATGTGTGGGTCTGTTTCCCCGTGCTCGTCGTGACCCTGCTGATCTCTCTGGGCCACGCCCGAACGCTCGACGCCTTCGCCTTCGGTCAGGACGCGGCCGCCGCCCTGGGAGTCGATGTCGGCCGTACCCGGATCGTGCTGCTCTGCACGACCGCGCTGCTGACCGCCGCGCTCGTCAGCTCGGCGGGTGCCATCGGCTTCGTCGGGCTGGTGCTGCCACATGCCGCCCGGGCGCTCACCGGCTCCGGACACCGGCGGCTGCTACCGGTCACCGCGCTGGCCGGGGCGGTGTTCCTCGTCTGGGTCGACACACTCGCCCGGACCGTCCTCGATCCGCAGGAGGTGCCGGTGGGCGTCGTCACCGCCCTCATCGGCGTTCCCGCGTTCGTTCTGGTCCTCTACCGCACCCGGAGGACCACATGACATCCATCGGTACCGCCGCAGGCCTGCGTGCCCAGCGGGTCTCCCGGGAGGCGGGCGGCCGTCTCGTCCTCGACGGGGTCTCCCTCGTCCCTCCGCCCGGCGCGACCGTCGGACTCCTCGGCCCCAACGGGTCGGGCAAGTCCACGCTGCTGCGGGTGCTCGCGGGGGTCCTTGCACCGGCGGCGGGCGTGGTGACGCTCGACGGCGAACCGCTCGCCGCGATCGGCCGGCGCACCGTCGCGCAGCGGGTCGCCGTGGTCGACCAGCATGCCGACACCCAGGTCGAACTGCGCGTCCGGGACGTCGTGGGGCTCGGCCGCATTCCGCACCGCCGCGCCTGGTCGGCCCCCAGCCGTGCGGACGAAGACGCGGTACGTGAGGCACTGGAACGCACTGGGCTCGCCGAACGCAGCGACCAGGCCTGGCACACGCTCTCCGGGGGCGAGCGCCAGCGTGTCCAGATCGCCCGCGCACTGGCGCAGCAGCCGCGTGAACTGCTGCTGGACGAGCCGACGAACCATCTCGACATCCAGCACCAGCTGGAACTGTTGTCCCTGGTCTGCTCGCTGCCCGTCACCGGCGTCATCGCCCTGCACGACCTCAATCTGGCCGCGATGTTCTGCGACCGGATCGTCGTCATGAAGGAGGGGCGGGTGGTGGCCGCCGGCACCCCGGCGGACGTCATCACCGAGGAACTCATCTCGGATGTGTACCGGGTACGGTCGGTGGTCACCCAGGACGGCCCGGACGGGCGGCCCTCGGTGCGGTTTCTGCCCGGACGGGCCCAGTAGCCGGACATACGGAAGCAGCGGCGGAACCCGGCACGGTGCGGGCCCCTGGCCTGTCCGCTCCCCGGAGCCGTGCCTGCCCGGCCGCCGGGACCGGACGGACTCACCTGGCGAGGCCGTAGTGTCGGTAGAGCTCCTCCTCCTCGGAGACGGAGAGATGGGCATCCGCGTCCACCCTCGGGGCACCTTTCACACGGTCCTTCGGATGGGGAATGTGCAGATCGGAGCCCACCCGGCGAGCGCCGTCCAGGGGCACGAAATTCTCCTTCATACCGAACAGGCCGGTCTTCACCGTGATCCAGTCCGGTCTGCCGGTCGCGTCGTCGAGATACACCCGCCCCACGGTGCCGACCTTCTCGCCTTTGGGGTCGTACACCGTCAGGCCGTCGAGCTCCTTGGCATCCGTGAAACCGTCAGCGGCTCCCATGACCGGTTCCTCCTCGCCCGGGCGCGTGTCCTGTGGGCAGCTCCACCAAGGAAGGCACGTCCGGCTTCCATCGCGCCTCACCCGGATGGGCGATGCAACTTCCCGGCCCGGAACGATGGCCCCTCGCATCCGGGTCGGCAGCATGCGATGCCAGTGGCGGGACACAGCCCGGCGTTGGACCGTTCGAGTGAGATCGTGACGGCGTGGAGGCGTACGCGGGATTGCGGACCGGCACCCCGGGCGGTCCGGCCGAACGGCGCTCCGGCCGCACCGGTCTCCGCGTCACGGGCATGCCACCGTTTCGGCAAGCATGAGAACGCGCCCATCCGCCCCATTCTGCCCGCCGGCGCAACTCCTCCGGAGGAACCCCCTGTGCTCTACGGGCCCCCGAACTTTTCACCTTCGCCGCTCCGTGACGCCGGGTACCGCGCCGGATGTCGGACGCCGGATCCCGAGCGTGGCGTGCGGTTCTCCTCCAGCTGCAGCAGCCCCGCCCAACTCGGTTACAGAAGACCTGCCTTCGAGGAGGACTGCGGAACGTTCTGCGCGCGTTCGGTCCCGACGGACGGTTCGACGAACTGATCCGTACGGAGTTCGCCATCGCCGCGCGGCGCCGCTGGCCTGCTACCACCCCACCGCGCTGTCGCACTTCGTATCCGTCGCGTCCGCCGTAGGATCTGCACCCTGACCCGGCCGCCGCCGGTCCGGAGCCGAAGACCTTACAGGAGAGGCCCGTTGAACACGCCGCCGATAAGTGAGCAGGCCGCCGCGCACCGCATGGACCCGGCCGGAGGGTGCCCGCACGCCGACAACGCGCGGCTGCTCGCCCGGGGCGCCGTGGCGTCCGTCGTGCTCCCCGGGGAGGTGCCGGGGATGGCGGTGCTCGGGCACGACGCGCTCAAGGAGTTCCTCGCCCACCCCGATGTCGCCAAGGGCACAGCCCATTTCGCCGCGCTGGCCGAAGGACTGATCCCCGACGGCTGGCCACTGCGGACCTTCGCCACTGTGCAGGGCATGACCACCGCCGACGACGAGGACCACCGGCGGCTGCGCTCGCTGGTCAGCAAGGCGTTCACCGCACGGCGGGTCGAACAGCTCCGGCCGCGCATCGAAGTCCTCACCGCCGAACTGCTCGACCGGGTCGATGCCATGGCCGCCGAGGGGGACGGGACGGTCGACCTGCGCGCGGAGTTCGCGCTGCCGTTGCCGCTGGGGGTCATCTGCGAGCTCCTCGGGGTGGACGAGCGGCACCAGGACCGACTGCACCATCTGTCGAACCAGATCGTCTCCACCGACATCGGCCCCGCGGAGGCCATGGCCGCCAACCGGGAGCTGGTGGAACTGCTGAGCACCGTTGCCGCCGCCCGGGCCGAGCAGCCGGGCGACGACCTGATCAGCGCGCTGATCTCGGCCCGCGAGGAGGGCGGTGACCGGCTCAGCCAGCAGGAACTCATCGGCACCCTGCTGCTGATGATCATCGCCGGTCACGAGACCACGCTGAACCTGATCGCCAACGCCGTGCGCGCCCTGTGTACCCACCGGGACCAGCTCGGCCTGGTCACCTCGGGCCGGGCGGGGTGGCCGGACGTGGTGGAGGAGACACTGCGCTGGGACAGCCCGGTCAGCTACTTCCCGTTCCGCTACCCGACCCGCGACCTGACCCTCGACGGGACCGTCATCCCGAAGGGCACCCCCGTACTCGCCGGATACTCGGCCGCCGGACGCGATACCACGGTGCACGGCCCGGACGCCGACCGCTTCGACGTCACTCGGCCGGCCAGGACGTCGGCGGCGCGTCACCTCTCCCTCGGGCACGGGCCGCACTACTGCCTGGGAGCGCCGCTCGCCCGGATGGAGGCGACGATCGCGCTGGAACAGCTGTTCCGCCGCTTCCCGGAACTCGAGGTGACCGTCCCCGACACGGAGCTGCCCCGCCACGCCAGCTTCGTCGGCAATGGCGTGCGCACCCTGCGGGTGCGGCTCCGGCCCGACACGGATTCCGTCGCGGGCTGAGGCCCGGCACCGCATCGCGCGGCGCACCGCCGCCCGGCCCGCCCTACGGGCGGACGACGCTCCTTTTGAAACACGCCCGCAGTCGGCGCGCTCGTGGCGATGCTCATCGGCCGCATCCCGCCGAGCTTCATCCGCACGGAGCGGTGCCGCCCCTGCCGCATATGATCGACGGACCGTTTCCGACTGTCGTCCTGCCGTGCCATCGGGGGTGCACCATCCAATCCGTACGCGTCCGCCCACCCGGACAACGGGGCGAGCTGCTGAGTCGGCAGGAGGACGGTCTCGCCCTGCACCACCTCGTCTGGCGGCTCGGACCCGGCTGGCGGGTGTGCAGCAGCGCCGTACTCGGCGGCGGCATCGGGATGCGCGAGTGGATCCTCAACGCCCAGGTGCCCGGCGGTTATCCGCGCCTCGATCCCGACCGGCACCTCGCCGAGATCGCCGCCGCCGAAGCGCTCACTGGTCCCGGCGTCGGACTGATGACCGCGGCCGATGTCACCGCGTACGCCGTCGCCGACGACGAGGGTGTGACCGCCACCGCCACCAGCGGTCTGGGTGTACGGGGCTGGGCCGCCGACCCGGCCGCGGGACACGCTGGGCCGCTGCCGCCGGGCACGGTGAATATCGTCGTGACCGTCCCCGTGGCCCTTTCCGACGCCGCTCTGGTCAATGCCGTTGCGACCGCCACCGAGGCGAAGGTCCAGGCACTCCTGGACGCCGGACTCGACTGCTCCGGTACCCCCACCGACGCGGTGTGCATAGCCTCACCGGAGCCTGCACCCGGCGCGGCCGGGGAACCGTTCGCGGGCCCGCGCTCGACGTGGGGATCACGACTCGCCCGAGCCGTGCACACCGCCGTACGGGAGGGCGCACTGCGGCACCCTTGACCTCGAACCGCCCACGCGCCGACGAAGGGACTCCTGCTCTCATGACGTCCACCCCTGCCAACTCCATCCCCGAGCGGCCGACCGTGGCCGTCCTCGGCACCGGGATCATGGGATCCGGGATGACCCGGAGCCTGCTCCGCGCCGGACTCGACGTCCGTGCCTGGAACCGTACGCAGGCCAAGGCGGCCCCCCTCGCCGCCGACGGTGCCACGGTCACCGAAACGGCGGAGGAAGCCGTGCGGGGCGCCGACGTCATCCTGACGATGCTGAACGACGGACTCTCCGTGGCCGCCGCGCTCACTGCCGCGGCGCCCGGGGTGCAACGCGGGCAGGTCCTGCTGCAGAGTTCCACCGTCGGGATCGATGCCACCACCGAACTCGCCCAGAGGGCGGCGGACTTGGGTCTCGTCTATCTCGACGCCCCGGTTGCGGGTACCAAGCAGCCCGCGGAACAGGGTGCGTTGACGGTCTTCGTCTCCGGTCCGTCCGCCGTCCGCCCGTCGGTGAACCCCGTGCTGAACGCGATCGGACAGCGCACGGTCTGGGTCGGCGAAACACCGGGCGCCGCCTCGCGGCTCAAGCTCGTGGTCAACACCTGGGTGATCAACATGGTGAGCAGCATCGCCGAGTGCCTGAACCTCGCGGAGGGGCTGGGCATCGACCCGCAGTCGTTCCTCGACGTGATGAAGGGCGGCCCGCTGGATTCCGCGTATCTCCAGGGCAAGTCCGCCGCGGTCCTCTCCGGCGACCTCACCCCGAGCTTCACCCTGTCCACCGCGCTCAAGGACACCCGCCTCATCCTTGCCGCCGCCGAACAGACCGGGGTGACGCTGGATCTCGTCGCCGCGTCGGAGAACCGGTTCACGCGTGCGGAGGAGGCGGGACACGGCGGCGAGGACATGATCGCCACCTACTACGCGGGCCGCCCCGCGGAGAAGGACGACGACTGACCGTCCCGGGTCGCGACGGGCGCCCTGGCCTTGCGCTCCGTGGCCCCGGCGCCCGCCGGGCGCATGGTGCGCGCGGCGATCAGCCCAGACCCCGTCGACCTTGCGGAACGTGTCCTAAGGCGGGTTTCGAAAGTCCCGCCTGCCAGACGGCGTCTGGCACGCCCTGATGCCCACATCGGTGGGCAGGGCAACGGCGGACCCTCGCCCCTCCCTCGTCGTCGCTCACTCCTCGACGAACATGCCGTTGCGGAGCCTTTGCAGGATCCGGCTGAGCAGCCGCGACACATGCATCTGGGAGATGCCGAGTTCCGCACCGATCTGCGCCTGCGTCATCTCCTGACCGAAGCGCATATCGATGATGCGACGTTCGCGCGCGTCGAGTTGGCCCAGCAGCGGGGCGAGGGTGTGCAGGTTCTCGACCGTTTCCATGCCGGGGTCCGGGGAGCCGAGGGCGTCGACGAGCGTGCGCCCCGGCGGGTTGGGCCGTCCCGCGACCACTGGATTGGACGGCATGTCCAGCGATCCTGCGGTGTACCCGTTGGCGGCGACGATGCCTTCGGTGACCTCGTCCTCGCCTATCCCGAGCTGCTCGGCGAGCTCCGACACGGTGGGGTCCCGGTCGAACTCCGCGGCCAGTGAGTCCTTGGCCTTGGCGATGTCTGCCCGCAACTCCTGCATCCGTCGCGGCACATGGACTGCCCAGCTCGTGTCGCGGAAGAACCGCTTGATCTCCCCGACGATGTACGGCACCGCGAAGGAGGTGAACTCCACCTCGCGGGACAGGTCGAACCGGTCGATGGCCTTGATCAGCCCGATCGTGCCGACCTGGACGATGTCCTCCATGTCGTCGCCGCCGCGGTTCCGGAACCGGCCCGCGGCGAACCGGACGAGCGAGAGGTTCATCTCGATGAGCGTGTTACGAGCGTACTGATGGGCGGGGGTGCCCTCATCGAGAAGCCGGAGGCGGTCGAAGAACAGCCGCGACAGGACCCGCGCATCCTGCGGGGCGACCTTCCCCGCATCCTCGATCCACGGAAGTTCGCCCGTGTAGCCGGTCATGTCCGGGGCGTCTGCCCCGGTCGTCCGCTCTCTGTGCGCCGTCATCTCGTCACGCTCCCCTGGTCGTAGGCCATGAGATGTGTGCGCCTGCCCCCGGCAGGGGCGCCCATGCGTGAAAGAGCGAGTCGATCCGGCCAGTCGGCGTGAATGGCCGGGAATGTTCGTGATCCGGCGTCACAACCGTGCAGGTGAGAGGCGCGGGAGAGGACAGAACCGCCCCACCGGTACGGGGGAGCCCGGTGGGGCGGTCACTATCAGACTGCCACATGAGTCGGTCGAATGCGGCGCGACCGGTCCGTATCGACGGGCTGTTGAGTCGAAATCGATTCCGGACCGGGCAGCGGGGCGGGGTGGTCGCGCGGGTGTCCCACGACGGTGTGGATGACGGCGGGGGAATCCTGCGTCGTGCAGGCCGGCCGTTCTGCGCGTAGTTGTGCTGGGCTTTTGGCCCCGCCCAGTGCCCCTGAGCGACGGCGTCCCCGCAAGGATGTGCCGTCCGTCAGATCTGAAAGGCACTGCTCGAATCCGGGCTGGACCATGACCGGCGGGTCAACAAGGTACTGGTCGATTGTCGCCGTCCGCGTCACCAGCGCTGTCCACGGTGTGGTTCGGAGCCAAGGAACGGATGTGAGGGATTGGTGAGGGCAGTAGCCAGAGCAACGACAGGGCTCCGCCGGCGGCGGCGATGAGGAGGGTCGCTCTCAGGCCGATGACGGTAGCAAGTAGCCCACCGACGATGGCGCCGACGGGGCGTATGCCGTAATTGATCGTGCTGTACGCGCCCGCCACGCGACTGCGCATGCCGTCGGGGATCACCGTGGCCTGAAGGGAGTTGAGGTTGACGTCGAACAGCATCACGCCGAAGCCCGAGAGGAATTCGGCCGCGGACAAGGCTCCGGCACGGAGCCAGAGCGGGCCGTCTGCGGCAGCGGCAATGGCGATCGGCGCCGGGAACAGAAACGCGCCCACGACGATGCTGCGCCCCACGCCGAACCGTCGCGAGATCATCGGGGCGAACACCGCGCCAAGGAGGGAACCGGTCGCGCCGATCCCGAACGCGATGCCGATCACAGCCGCCGATAGTCCGAGGCTCCGGTTGGCGAACAGCACGATCAGCCCACTGCCCGCGACAAAGGTGAAGAAGTTGACGGTTGCCGCGCATCCGAGAGCCGCCCGCAGCACCGGGTGACGGACGACGAACGACAATCCCTCTCGGGCACGTTGCACCAGCGAGGGCGCCGTCGCGTTGCCGGGAGCGGCAGGCGGTTCATCGACCGAAATCCGACCGATCAGGACCGCTGACATCAGGAAGGTCAAGGCATCCACGGCGATGGTGACGGGTGCGGTCAGCGCCTGGACCAGAACGCCACCGATGGCCGGACCGGCGACATACGATGCCGATCGGCTGGTGCTGAGCTTGCTGTTCGCGTCGACGTAGGACGCGCGCGGCACGAGGCGCACGAAGAAGGGCGGATAGGCGGTGTTGAACAGCACCCCGGCAGCGCCCATCAGTAACGCCACCGCATACAACTGTCCGAGCGTCACCGCCCCTGACAGGTAGGCCGCCGGGACACTGAGCAGCACTGCGGCGCGCACCAGGTCGGCAAGGATCATCAGACGGCGCTTGTGGGCTCGGTGGTCAACCCATGCCCCCAGGAAGATTGCGAGCAGGTTCGGGGTCCAGATCAGTGCGGTCAGCCACGCCACCTGGTTGGCCGAAGCGTTCAGGGCGCTGATGGCGATCAGAGGCAGGGCCAGTTCCGTGATCCGGTCGCCGAACTGTGAGACCGACTGACCGGCCCAGAAGCGGCAGAACCGTCGATCCCGCCACAGCGATATCGCAGCGGTCTGCTCCGAGTTGTTCACGGTGTCTGCCCGGTCTGCTCCCCGGAACCTTCCGGCAGGACGTAGCGCATCAGTCGGACGCCGCGGCCGTCGGTGGGCCGCTCGGCCGGGTCACGAGTGACGTACGGCGCAAGAATGCGCTCGATCCCGTCCTCGATGGCGGTGAGTTCCTCAGCGGAAACGACGACGCGGGTGTTGGCCAGCCCGGCCAGCCTGCGCCACGCTGGATCGAGTGCAGGTTCGACTTCGGCAGCCCATCTGCTCGGGAAGTCGGCATAGCGCTGGAACATTTGTTGCGACAGCACCCGCGCGGCTGACTGGCCCTCCTCATCGGCCGGGTCCTGGGGCGTCTCGAATCGGAAGCCGCGTGCTACTGCCTCCCACCGCCGTTGGCGGCGGTCCGGGCCGGGCTCACTGTCGCGGACCAGCCCAAAGCCGGCCAAGTGGCGCAGATGCCAACTGGTCACCGACGGCGTTGCTCCCACGTCGGGCGCGAGTTGCGTGGCAGTCGCGGGCCCGTGCCGCTGAAGGTGGTCAAGGATCGCCAGCCGCACCGGATGCGCCAACGCACGCATGGCTTGCGGATCAGTGATCTCGATATCGCTCAGACGATTACTGGAGTCCATGATGTGAGAGTCTCCTCTCAAAATGTGTGAGAGTCAACTCTCACATCGACGGGTTGAGTGACCGTGGATGTATGAGGTGTAGTCAGGCACCTGCGGCGGCCTGTTGCCGAGCCATGATGTGGGCGAGTCGGCAGGAATCACTGCCGATCACGCCGTTGGGGCCAGGGATGCCGTCCACTGCCATGGGGAGCTCAACTACAGTTTCCGGTCAGCGCGGTTCGTGGACCTGGCAGGCGGCTCACTCGACTGGTCCCGGCGGTTCGCGAAACGCAGGCGGTGAGTGCATGAACGTTCACCCCCTGCTCGAGGCACTCGAAACACGCCCTAGGACCAGGCGATCTCGCCATGCCGGTCGACGAGGCGTCCGGAGCCGGCGCCGGGCTTCTCGGTGGCGAGGCCGACGATCGCATCCGTGCCCTCGGTGACGGTCTGCGGGCCGCTTTGGCCGGTGAGGTCGGTCGCGGTGTAACCGGGGTCCGCGGCATTGATCCGGATATCCGGCAGAGCCTTGGCGTATTGGGCGGTCAGCAGCGTCAGCGCCGCCTTCGAGGCGGCGTACAGCGGCGCGATGACCTCGGATTCGGGCCGCGAGGGGTCGCGGGTGAGGGCGAGCGAGCCCATACCGCTGCTGACGTTGACGATGACCGGATCTGGTGACCGGCGCAGCAGCGGCAGGAACGCACTGGTCACACGTACCGCACCGATGACATTGACGTCGAAGACTCCGATGGCCTCAGTGCCAGTGAGGGTGCTGGGGTCGCCTACGGGGCCGGGGATGCCGGCGTTGTTGATCAGCACGTCGATCGCGCCCTCGTGCTCCGCGACATCCGTGGCTGCGGCGGCCACCGACGCGTCGTCGCTCACATCGATCGGGACGAACCGCGCTCCGAGCGCGGCGGCGGCCTCAGCGCCCCGCTCCAGGTCACGGGCGCCGACGAGCACGGTATGGCCGAGATCGATGAGGCGGCGGGCGGTCTCGCGGCCGAGACCCTTGTTGGCTCCGGTGATGAAGGTGATGGTCATGCATCCATGGTTCGGCCAGCTGCGGGTGCCGGCCAGCCGGGCTGTCGGTCGACTACATCGTGCCTGGCCTGTCCCGTTGAAGATGAGCTGTTGGCAGAAAGGGGCGGAGCTGCATCCGATGCAGCAGGCTGCAGGGTCCAGGAAACCGCGATCCGCAGGTGACAGGCGTCCGCTTCGCCACCGTCCGCAGGCCACCTACCAGCGGCTCTTGCGTCCAGCTGAAGTTATCTCAACAATGTTGCACCTGATGCGGGATGAAGGACGCGACCGCTCGTCGGATGATCGGCCTCAGCGGGTCCCAGCGGCGGCCGTGGAATGGCTGACACCGAAGACCGCACCCGCGACCTGCTGCGTGAGGTTCTTGCGCATCAGGCAGGCCACCAGCATCACCGGCTGGTACAGCCCGATCGCCGCGGGCCGTCCGCCCGGCCTCACGACCTCGCCGAGCAGTTCCGCACACGGCCCGTACGGGACTTCGTCTACCCCCTGCTGACGTACACCATCAGCGAGAGCGATCTGATGCCGCCCGTCTGACCCTGAGGGATTTTGAATAACCCTCAGGGAAGGGCGGTGCTGCTTGGCTGCTCCCGTCCCGTCCAGACCGGGCGGGACTGGGAGTGGTCGGCAGATCACTCGTTAAGTCGACGGCAGGCCAGGCGCACAGCGGAGAGGATGCCGAGCTTGACGAGGCGTTTCAGCTTGGCGCGGGTGCCTTCGATGTTCTTGGGCAGCAGAACGTTCATGTACTCACCGCCTGTGTTTCGCGCCAGGTGGGGGGCGTGCCGGTGAGGCGGCGGGCCATGACATGGGTCATCGCCCAGTAGACGCGGGAGGCGGAGGAGGGGCGGTGCACGTCACGCAGGCCCCCACGTCTGAGCGACCTGCCGGGGCCGCCCCTCAGCACCGCATCTGCGGGTCGGCGGTGCATCGCGACCCTGTGAACACTCCGGCACCCCGGGAATACGTGCATGCCGAATGGACTTTTCGCTGCTGTAGTCAACGGTGGCGGTGCGGACAGCCGGTGCCATGAACCGGAGCGAGGGAGCCCATGCCCAAGGCGTACGTATTCACCCGCAGCGGCGGACCTGAGGTGGAAGCCTTCGTCGAGCAGGAGGCACCGACCTCTGGACCCGGGGAGCTCCTGGTCGCGGTCCGGGCGGCCGGAGTGAACCCTGTCGACTGGAAGCTCCGCAACGGGTACATCCGGCCCGGCGGCACGGCACCGGAGTTCCCCGCGGTGTTCGGCAGCGAGGTGGCCGGGACCGTCGTGCGGGTCGGCCCCGGTGTCGAGGGGTTCGACGTCGGGGACGCCGTCTTCGGCAACCCGCTGAGCGGTGGGTACGCCGAGTACGCACTGCTGCCCGTCGCGGTCACCGCGCACAAGCCCGACAGCCTGTCGTTCACCGAGGCGGCCGTGCTGCCCGTCGCAGCCGCCACCGCCTACGACGGCCTCCGCCAACTGGACCTCGCGCCGGGCTCGACGCTGCTGATCACCGGTGCCGGGGGCGGCGTCGGCGTGGTCGCCGTACAGCTCGCACGCCACTTCGGCCTGCGGGTCGTCGGCACGTCGAGCCAGGCCAAGAAGGACTTCGTCGAATCGCTCGGCGCCGTGCACGTCCCGTCCGGCCCCGGTGTCGCCGCACGCGTACGGGCGGCGGCACCGGACGGCATCGACGCCGTCTACGACCTCGTCGGCGGCGACGACCTGCGGTCCCTGGCCGAACTGGTCACGGACCGGAAGCGGCTGATCAGCGCCGGAGGCAAACCCCTGGCCGTCGAGCTCGGCGGGGCAGCCGTGGCCCGCGCCCGTACTGCGGCCGTTCTCGACGAGGTGGCCCGCCTCGCCGTCGACGGAGCCTTCACGGTCTGTGTGACACAGACTTTCCCGCTCGGCGAGGCGGCCGCGGCGCTGCGCGCAGTGGAGAGCGGACACACCCGCGGCAAGATCGTGATCGAGGTGGCCGCCGCATGAGCGCCCCGCGCCTCACCACTCGGTCCGGACACCCGCTGGACAACCCGGCCCGCGCCTCGCTGGCCGGACCGCACGCCCACTTCGCCGAACGCCGGGGCCGCGTCCTGCGCTACCCCACCGATGTGGCGCCCTGGTTCGCGCTTCCGGACATCCCGGACGCCGACGACTGGGCCGACGCCGCCGCCCTTGCCGGGCCCGGCGCATCCCTCACCCTCACCGCTCTGCGCGAACCGCCGCCCGGCGACTGGGAGATCGCCTTTCATGCCGAGGGCGTCCAGATGGTCGACGCCGACGTGGCAGCAGCCCCGGATCCGGAGGCCGTCCGCCTGGGGCCGGCCGATGTGCCGGAGATGCTCGCCCTGGTCGAACGCACCCGCCCCGGACCGTTCCTGCCGCGCACCGTCGAGCTCGGTACCTACCTCGGCATCCGGCGCGAAGGGGCACTCGTCGCGATGGCCGGGGAGCGGCTGCACCCGACCGGCTACAGCGAGATCAGCGGTGTCTGCACCGACGAGTCCGTACGAGGCCAGGGATTCGCCGGCCGGCTCGTGCTTGCCGTCGCGCACGAGATCAGGGAGCGCGGCGACATCCCGTTCCTGCACGCCTCCGCGACCAACACGAACGCGATCAGGCTCTACGAGTCCCTGGGCTTCCGGCTCCGCCGCCGGACGTCGTTCCTCTCTGCCGTCGTACCGCGGCAGCTGCCGGAGTCCGGGCGCGCCAGTGGCACGGGTGGTGCGCGGGTGGCAGCCTCGTACTGACGTGTGAGCCGTCTCTTCCTCCCCGCCGGGTGATGGTGTTCCCGCGACCGGTGTCACGGGAAGGACCTTCGGCCCGGGACTTCCGGACCGGACACCCCCGGCAGGCGCCGACCGAGGACCTTCGGCCCGGCCCCTGAGGCCGTTAGCCCTGTGTCCCGTTCTTCCGATTCCAGGTGCACTGGACGGGAATGCCGGGAAAAGGCCGGCACCAACACGAGGAGGCAATGCCGTGACGATCGGGCACGAGCGCGCGGCGGCCGAGCGGAGTGCGGCGGTGCCGGGCACCGATGCGGGGGAGGCCGCGGTCTTCGCTCCCCGGGTCGGGGACGGCGTGCTGTTCGGCGGGCTGTTTCTGCTGACCACCGTGGTCCTGATCCTCGACGTGCGTACCGGTGAGGATCTGCGGGTCGTGCCGCTGCTCGTCGTCGTGCCTGCCCTTGTCTCGGTCTTCGGCACCATGCGGCAGACGGTGTACACCGCCGCCTGGATCATGGCGGTGGTCGTCACCTCCCGGCTGGTGTCCGGAGGGACGTTCTGGGACCTCTTCGTCGGCGTCGGTTTCACGGTCCTGGCCTGTGTCCTGGGAGTCGGCGCCTGTGCGTTGCGGATCCGCCATGCCGTCGAGATCGCCCGGCTGCGCTCCGCGGCCGTCGCTCTTCAGAGGCAGATCCTGCGCCCACTGCCCATCCTGACCGGCCAGGTCGTCGCCGACGGGGTCTATGCGCCGATCGAGGAGGACCGGCTGGTCGGCGGCGACATCTACGAGGTCGTCGAATCACCGTACGGAACCCGGGTGATCATCGGCGATGTGCAGGGTAAGGGGATCGCCGCGATCGGTGCGGGGTTTGCCGCGCTCGGCGCGTTCCGGGAAGCGGCCATCCGCGAGCCCACCCTGACCGGAGTCGTGGACGCCCTGGAGGACGCGGTCGCCCGCCACAACGCCTTCTCCGCCCAGACCGGAGAGATCGAACGCTTTGTCACGGCCCTGGTCCTCGGCTTCGAGGGCGAGGATCGCGTGGAGGCCGTCAATTGCGGTCATCTGCCGCCCCATCTGCTGCACGACGGCGCGGCAGCCGCTGTCCCGCTCCGCCTCACCTCTGTACCGCTGGGCATGGCGGAGCTCTGCAGCGAGGCACGCGGCGCGGAGCGGTTCGACTTCCCGGCCGGTGCGACGCTGCTGGCATTCACCGACGGAGTGACCGAGGCCCGCGATGCCTCCGGTGCCTTCTACCCACTGGACACCCGGCTCGGCCGTTGGGCTGCGTACGAACCGCGTGAACTGCTGAACGCGCTCCATGCGGACCTGGACGCCTTCTCCGGCGGCGTACGGCGCGACGACATCGCGATGCTCGCCCTGCGCAAGGCGTCGACCGGCAACCGTCGCCGACAGGCCGGGGCGATGTCCGGTCTCGGGGCGCCCTGAGGGCATCGCAGACCTTCACTGGGCGGTGACGGAGAGGCGAAGATCGATCCAAAATGTCTCGGCGAGACTCATGTCGCGTCGGGACATTTGTAGGTGTACTGTGCAGCTATGAATCCGGAACGGAAGACCCCGGAGAGGCGAAGCCGCAAGGCCCGTCGTACCAGGGACTCACTGGCGCAGGCCGCGTTCGAGCTCGTACTCGACCGGGGTCTGAAGAACGTGACGGTCGAGGAGATCGCGGAACACGCGGACGTCGACCGGCGCACCTTCAGCCGGTACTTCACGAGCAAGGAAGCCGCAGTCCTGGACCCGCTCCGGGGCGACGGCGACCGGATCAATGACGCCCTGCGCGCCCGCCCCGCCGACGAACCCCCGCTGACCGCCTACCGCCGCGCCGTCCTCGACTGGCTCGAAGACCCCGAGGCGCAGGCCTGGCACCGGCGCCCCCGGATCTTCGACCTGCTGGTCGTCGCCGAGGAGGAGCCGACCCTCTACGCGGCGTTCCACCACATCCGGGTGGATGCCCAGGAGGACTCGGTCGCCATCATCGCGGAGCGGCTCGGCGTCGACCCACGGCTGGACATCCGTCCCGCCGTCACGGTCGCCGCAGGCGCAGGTGCACTCCTCGCAGCCCAGGCCGCCTGGGTCCGCGGCGGACAACCGGACGCCCTGCCCCGACTGGTAGGGCAGGCCTTCGACGCCCTCTGCGGAGAACTGCTGGCGCAGCTTCCCGCCGGGCCGGCGCCGCACAGCACGACGGAAGGAAACGAACCATCATGAGCCCGTCTCTCACCCCCGCCGACCAGGAGTTCGCCGGCCGGACCGCCCTCATCACCGGCGGTGCCTCCGGAATCGGACTGGCGCTGGCCCACCGGCTGGCCGCGGGCGGCGCGGCCGTCGTCGTCGCCGACTACGACGTGGAGAACGCCCGCAAGGCCGTCGCGGAGCTCGAGAACGCCGGCGCGAAGGCGGCTGCCGTCGCCATGGACGTGACCGACCCCGCCTCCGTGGAAGCCGGCGTGCAATTCGCCGTCGACACCTTCGAGGCCCTCCATCTCGCCGTCAACAACGCGGGCATCGGCGGCCCGAGCGCCCCGACCGGCGAGTACGCCGTCGAGGACTGGGGCCGGGTCGTCGCCACCAATCTCAGCGGAGTGTTCTATTCCCTGCGGTACGAGCTCCCCGCCATCGTCGCCGCGGGCGGCGGAGCCGTCGTCAACATGTCGTCGATCCTCGGCACCAACGGCTTCGCCGGATCCCCCGCCTATGTCGCCGCGAAGCACGGCGTCGTCGGTCTCACCAAGACGGCGGCCCTCGAATACGCCGCACACAACGTCCGGATCAACGCCGTCGGCCCCGGCTTCATCGACACGCCCCTGCTGCGCAACACCGAAGGCCCGGCCCGCGACCACCTCATCTCGCTGCACCCGGCCGGACGCCTCGGCACCGCGGAGGAGGTCGCCGAACTCGCTGCCTTCCTGCTCTCCGACCGCGCCTCCTTCATCCACGGCAGCTACCACCTGGTGGACGGCGGCTACTCCGCGTCCTGAGTGGCGGACGGGGTACCGAGAGCCGGAAGAGGCGACCGTGACCTCCCCGTACCGGGGATCGCGCTCCGAGCCGGCCGAGGTCCTCGGCCGGGCCCGCGCCGGATCGGTCGAGGTCCACGTCGAGACGTACACCCTGGACGAGGCACCGCCGGCGTACGCGAGGCTGCACCACGGCGAGATCAACGGCCGCGTGGCCATCCTCCCCAACGGCTGACTTCTCCAGTGGTACAGGAGGGAACGCGGGCCGTCGCCGATGGGCGACGGCCCGCACTCTCGTGCCCCGGAGCGATGCGTACGCCAGGTGCTTCGGCGATACTGGCCCGATGGAATTCGTCGCACTGATGACGCTGCCCGGGCTGGTGATTGGGCTGACTCTGGTCGCGTTTGTCGACCAGTTGATGCTGCGCGCCGGGCGGGCGGGGGTGCTGCCGTGGCGCAACGGCGCGCGCCAGGGTCAGGTGTCGGCTACCGGATTCGAGCAGCTGCACGCGACCTTCTCGCCGGGCAAGCAGAGCGAACTCAAGGAGCGCCAGAGCGCCCTGCTGCTCCGTGACGACGAGGAGGACGGTGCCCCGCCGAACCGCTCCACCGTCGACCTCGACGGCGGCCGCGCCGTCATCCGTCCGGCAGCGGCCACCTCCTCGCAGGGCTGAGGCACGCTCTGAAGCGCTCTCTTTTGCGCCGCGCCTTTCGGGGGCCACGGCCGTGGGGAGGCCCAGCTGCGCGGCAGCGGTGGCCGCATGTCAGGTGACGGGGACGTACAACCAATTGCCCTTGCTGCCGGTCTACTTGGCTGCAGTCCGGGAATTCCGCCCATCGCCTCCTCCATCACCGCCTGATCCTTCTCGCTCGGCGGCGGCACGGTCGTCTTGACCACGACCCTGGCGTGCTTCGGTGCGGCCTTCACCTACTGACCCCGACGAAGCGCAGCACAGAGCACTGGGAGTGACATGAACAGACGTGCACTGCGATGGAAAATCGGACTCGTCGCCGTGTTCGCGGTGAGCAGCGCCGTGATCGCCCCTGTGATCGCGCACGCGCAGGGGAGCGGGACCGGCCGGGTCGCCCCCGTCGCGGAACTCCCGGACGACTTCAACGGCGACGGATACTCCGATGTGGCGGTACCCGCGCCCTCGGCGCGCGTCGGCAGCAAGGCGAAGGCCGGATATGTGGCTGTGATGTACGGCTCGTCGACGGGCCTGAAGGCCTCGACCAAGCAGGTGTTCCACCAGGACAGTGCCGGTATCCCTGACGTCGCCGAGGCCGGGGACGCGTACGGAAGTTCGGTCACCACCGGTGATCTGGACGGCGACGGGTACGCGGATCTGGTCATCGGTGCCTCCGGCGAGGATGCCGGAACCGTCACCGACGCGGGCTCGCTGACGGTGATCTGGGGCGGCCCCAAGGGGCTGTCGGGTGCCGGTTCCGTGAGACTGGCTGTCGGCGACGGGACCTACGACAGACTCGGGAGCACGGTCAGGGCCGGAGACTTCGACGGGGACGGCGACATGGACGTCGTCGTGGTCGAGGACTACCTCGATCTGCGTGTGCTGTCCGGGCCGTTCGGCCGCGACGGCTCGGCGCAGGGCACGGTCCGGATCACCGACACGGACGGCATGCGGCTCCTGGACCTCGCCGCGGGCGACATCAATGGCGACGGGGTGACCGACCTTGCTGCGGTCGTCAACTCCCTCGACGAGTTCGACTGGCGGCACATCGTCTACTGGACGGGCACGAAAGCGGGACTGACCGCACCCCGCGCGGTCAAAGGTGCGAAGGGCTACTGGCTCGAGGGCGGTGAGAGCCTCGCCATCGGCGATGTGAACAACGACGGCATCGAGGACATCGTCGTGGGGCGGGCGGTCGACGGCTACGACAGCGACCTGGACATACCGACCGCCAACGGCGGCATGATCACCTATGTCCCGGGCAGCAGATCGGGCCCGGTCGGTACGCGGGCGAAGGTCTTCAACCAGGACAGTGCGGGCATTCCGGGTGTCGCCGAGAACAACGACGCATTCGGTGACTCCGTGCAGGTCGCCGACATCAACGGCGACGGCTACGACGACGTGTCGATCGGTGTCCCGGGTGAGGGCTTCGACGGCAAGAGCCAGGCAGGCTCGGTCGTCACCCTGCGCGGTACGGCCTTGGGCCTCACCGGCAAGGGCGCCAAGAGCTACTCGCAGGACACCTCGGGGGTACCCGGCGTCGCGGAGAACAACGACCGCTTCGGGGCGGCCACCAAACTGGTCGACACCAACGCCGACGGTCGCGCCGAGCTGATCGTCGGCGCGCCCGGCGAGAACGCCGACGCCGGCTCGGTGTGGGTGTTCAAGTCCACTGCCTCCGGGGTCACGCCGACCGGTTCGTTCACCTTCGGCGCGGTCACGCTCGGCACGGTCGCCAGGCGCGCGCAGCTCGGATCGACGTTCAACTAGGGCGGTTTCGAAAGCCCGTCCGCCAGGCGGCGTCTGGCCCGCTCCAGACGCCGCATGGCCCGCCCTGCAGGCGGACGACGCTGTTGCGACAGGCTGACTCGCGCCGAGCCGCAGGCGGCGGTAGGCAGGTTCGGCCGGATTGTTTCCGGGGCGCTGCGGGAGTGACGGAACCGGCCCCGACGCGGGGCCGGCAGCCGCCCGTGAACGGCTCGGGCGTCAATCGTCCTGCCGTTGAAGTTCCCCTTCGCCGGGAGGAGTTCGGCTGACCGGACAGGCCCGGCCTCGCGCAGGAGAATCCCGGAACACCCCCTGTACACGGCAGTACCGATTCGGAGATCCTCTGTACCGTGATCGACAGGACGAACGATTCCGCGTGGCCCAGGGGCATGGACGCGATGTGTAAGAAGTTGTCAGCCCGAGGCGTGACACTGCTGAACGGCTCGATGGACCGACCGTGGGGAATACGCACTGAGAGCCTTCGTGACGCCGGCGGTCACATGTGGGAGATCGCCCAGTGACCGCGGCGCCGGACACGGAGATCCGGACGCTCCTGGCCTTCCTGAACGGGCAGCGCCGGCATGTGCTGGGGATCCTCGACGGGCTTGACGCCGATGCGCTGAACAAGCCTGTGCTGCCGTCCGGGTGGACCTGCCTGGGACTTGTCCAGCACCTGGCACTCGATGTTGAGCGGTTCTGGTTCCGAGCCGTCTTCGTCGGCGACGAGAACGTCATCGACACTCTGGACGACACGGAGGACGCCTGGGAGGTGGCGTCCGACACTCCGGCCGCCGACATCCTCCATCAGTACCGCACAGAGACAGAACTCGCAGACGCCGTCGTCACAGCCGCGACGGCGGACGCCCCGTTGGCTTGGTGGCCCCACCACCTCTTCGGCGAACCGCACCTGCACACTCTTCGGGATGTCCTGCTCCACGTCATCACCGAGACTGCCTGCCATGCCGGCCACCTCGACGCGGCACGAGAGCTCATCGACGGACGACGTTGGCTGGTCCTGACATAGGTGGAGGGCCTGACACAAGAGTCGGCCACCCCCTCACCACCCGGGACCCCGTGAGACCCGAGAGGCGTAGGGAGACCTGCGGGAAAGGGGTTGTCCCGTAATCCTGACGGGTGCACGGGATGACGGGACAGCCCTTACGCTTCGGACGCGGCGGCCCTGCGGCGCAGCATCGAGTCGGCCAGACCGGCACCGCATTTCTGGAGCAGGCTGTACGCGAGGACCGGCAGCAGCACGTGAGGGCTGCCGGACAGGTTCGTCGCCGCCAGCACCGCACCGGCGCTGCTGTTGTTCATCCCGCAGGTGAGTGTGATCGCCACGGTGTCGGCCGGGTCGGCCCGTACCGTACGGGCGAGGCACCAGCCGATCGCGAACGACGCCGCACACAGCACAGCGGCCACGACCACCGACGCCACCAACAGCGCGGGCCGTGGGCTCAGCAGGAACCCGCCCAGTGCGCCCGACGCATTGCTGTAGGTGAGCAGCAGTGCGTCGACCAGCCCGAGCAGCGCGATCCACGGCAGATGCCGTGCGAGCGCCCCGGCGGGCAGCACCCGCTGGACAACGAGACCGGCGACACACGGCACGATCACGCTGATCACCGCGAACGCCCCGCCGTTCACCGCGGCCAGCCTCGACAGGTCCTGTGCGTAGTGGCCGACCGTCACCATCGAGGCCGCCGAGAGCGTCAACGGGATGGTGAACGGGCTCAGGAGCGTGGAGGTCAGGACGATGCCGACGATCAGCGACTGGTTGCCGCCCGCCCGGCTTCCCCAGACCGTGGCGCCGCCCGCAACCGGCATGGCGCCCACCAGGGCCAGTCCCGTGAGGAGCCCGCTGCAGCCGTCCGTGTCGGGGAGCCGTCCGAGCGCCACCGCCATGCACGGCAGCAGTGCGAGCGGGATCAGCGTATTGGCGAAGGTTCCGACCAGCAGCGGCAGCGGTCTGCGCAGGAGTCGCGGCAGGTCCCGGGCGGGCACCCGTAATGCCGCGGTGAAGAGCAGCCAGGCGAGGAGGAGCGACGGCAGCGTGAGCGGCGTACGGGCCCCGCCGGGTGCGGACACCGCGCCGAGGTCCAGTTGCCGCATGGCGAGACCGGCCTGCGGTAACAGGGCCGCGGCGGCGTAGGCGGCCACTATCGCCCAGGTCAGCCGATGCTGAAGGAGCGCGAGCGCACGCGTGACGGCGGGCGGACGCGTGACATGGTCGGTTCGGACGAGGGGCACGACCGGCGGATGGGGCATCGCACTGGACCTCTGTAGAGGGGGACCGGGACCAGCAGGTCACCTGCGGTGTGCGGGCAGTGCCGTCCGTATCAGCGCTGCCCCGAGCCCCAGCCAGAACGCGGCGAACAGCCAGCCGGCCACCACATCAGTCACCCAGTGCACCCCGAGCAGAACCCGGCTCAGCCCGACGGCCGCGGCCCAGCAGCCGATCAGGACGGCGGCGACGCGGCCGGCCCTGCTCCCGTACGCACGGTGGCCGATCGCCGCCACCAGGAGTCCCGCCATGAGCGCGGACGTCGTTGCGTGCCCGGACGGGAAGGCGAAACCGGAGGCGTGCGTCGCCCAGTCACCCACCGGGGGGCGGGGGCGGCTGATCGCTTCCATCAGCCCGTAGCGCAGTGCCTGCCCCAGCAGCAGGAAGGCGAGAGCGCCCGCCGCGTACCCCAGACGGTGCCGAAAGGTCCGGCCCGCGATCAGCCCGGCGGCCACCGCGGCGGCGTACGGGAACACGCCCGTACCCGTCGCCGTGACCGCCCTGGCCGCCGTGACCAAGGCGGAGGGCCGATGGTGCAGGGACCATGCGTGCACACCCTGATCGATGGGCAGCACGGCCCCGTGCCGGGAGGTGAGGACCACCACCGTCAGGCCGAGGAGACCGACGAACCCGATCAGTACGGCCCCGAGCGCCGTACGGATACAGGGGTCGATCGGGCCCGCGACGGACCGGCGCCCGGCCTCCGCGCCCTTGGTCACCGCGCCGCGACCAGTGGGCGCAGCCTGGTCTCACTCAGCCGCACCACGATCGGGGCGCAGCGCCGGGCGGCGACGGTCAGCGGCCAGGCCACGAGCGCGCCGGTGACCAGCCCGATGAGCACGTCGTGCGGATAGTGCACACCGATCCAGACCCGGGACGCGGCCATCAGCAGAGCCGCAGGGACGGCGATGGCACCGAGCCGTCGGTCGGTCAGCAGGATCGCGACCGCCGCGGCTGCGGCGATGGCGGCGTGATTGCTGGGGAAGGACCAGTCGCCGAGCGGAGGGCACGCTTCCACCGTGACCGCATGCAGGGTCTGGCAGGGCCGCTGTTCATGGACGGCCATCTTCAGCAGGTCGTTCGCCACATAGGCGGCCACCACGACCAGGGGCGCACAGAGTGCCATCGCCAGGCGGGCGGGGGCGGCGGAGCGGGCCCGCCACCAGGCCGCGAGCATCAGCAGGGCGAAGAGCGCGAGACCGAAGTCGGACCAGAGCCGGATCGTGGAGTCCAGAGCGGCGGGGGAGCGCTGTGCGAGCTCGGTGATCCAGGTGTAGAGGCCACCGTCGAGGGAGGTGGCGGCAGAGGCGAGCAGCATCAGCTCTGGTCTCCTTCAGCGGTGCGGCGGCCGCGCGAGCGCATCAGCTCGGCGGCGAGTGGGATCAGGGAGACAACGACCACGACGGCGACGATCGGCAGCAGATAGCGGTCGACATTGGGTACCGACGACCCCAGCCCGTAGCCGGCGAGCACCAGTGCGACGGTCCACACCAGTCCGCCGACGATCTGCCAGACGGTGAAGAGCCGGGCCGGTACGTTGAGTGCCCCGGCCAGCGGGTTGAGCACCGTGCGCACCACAGGGACGAAGCGCGCCAGCACGATCGCGCGCGCGTGTCCGTACTTTTCGAGAAGTTCCTCGGCGCGGGCGGCTCCCGCATGCAGTTGCTTGGCCCGGCTCCGGGCCAGCAGGGCGCGGCCGCCGCGGCGCCCGATCCAGTATCCGGCCTGGGCGCCGAGGAGTGCGCCGACCACGGCAGCGATGAGCACCTGTGACAAGGAGAGGTGGACCGCGCCGTGGTTGCCGGGCACGCTCAGCAGCCCCGCCGTGAAGAGCAGGGAGTCGCCGGGGAGGAAGAATCCGACGAGCAGCCCCGTCTCCGCGAACAGCACGACCGCGATGCCGAGCGCGCCGAACGTCGCGAGCAGCGACCCTGCGTCCAACAGGTTCACCGCCTGCGGCATGGCTGCCAGTGAGGATACGGACACGGCGTAAGGCCTCCCATAATGGTGACTGGGCGCACCGACGGGACGCCCGACTGACTACAGTGCTGTAGACGGTCTACGTCACTGTAGACGCTCGGAGCAGGAGGAGGGTTCCCATGTCCCAGGTGCAGGGGATATCGAGCGAGGATCCGACCCCTCGCGCGGACGGCAAGCCGACCTCTGGACCGGGCAGCGAGTCGGCCCAGACCTCCGCTTCGGTGCCCGGGCAGGCACCGGAGCCCTCCTCGGCGCCGGAACGGCGACCGGCCGGCGAGCTGGAATCCACCGTTCTCGCTGCCCTGTGGACGGCTGACACCCCGCTCACCCCTGGTCAGGTGCAGGGCGCCCTCGGCGCGCCCCTCGCCCGCACCACCGTCACCACGATCCTGACCCGGCTGTACGAGAAGGGCACGGTCACCCGTACCCGCGCCGGGCGCGGCTTCGCCTACAGCCCCACCGAGGATGCGCCCGGCCTCACCGCCCGCCGGATGCACAGCGAACTGCAGAAGGAAGGGGACCGCAGCACCGTGCTGGCCCGATTCGTCTCGCAGCTCACCGACGAGGACGAGCAGCTGCTCCGGGAGCTGCTCGACGGAGACGCCTCATGATGTACGCCGTATGGGTTCCACTGCTCATGCCGTTCGTCGCGGTTCCCGCCGCCCGCCGTCTGGCGGACGCCCTGGCGCCCCTGCGTGCCGTTCGGCTGCTCGCCGCGACGGCCGTGGGTCTCGCCCTGTGCAGCACGCTCGCGCTGGTGCTGCTGGTGGTGCCCGGCGCGACCCAGCTGTCCGCGGTCGCCGCGGTCGGTGAACTCGTCAAGCCGCTCGCCTCCGCGCCCGCCGCCGTGGCCGTCCCGCTCGCCCTTGCCGCCCTGGCCGTGCTGGCCGGCTGCACCGCCGCCGTGATCCGTACCGCCCGCCGCCACTGGGTGGAGCTGCAGCGCGCCAGGCAGTCGGCCGAATGCTCCAGCGGTGAACTGGCCGTCCTGCGCGACAGTCGCCCCGACGCCTATGCGCTGCCTGCACTCCCGGGCAGCCCCGGCCGGATCGTCGTCACCACCGGCATGCTGCGCGCCCTGAACCCCGCCGAACGGCACGCTCTGCTCGCGCACGAGCGTGCCCATCTCGCGGGCCGCCACCACCTCTACATCGCTGCTACCGAGCTCGCCGCCCTCTGCCATCCCGCTCTGCGCTCGCTGCGCGCGCCCATGGGCTACGCCCTGGAGCGCTGCGCCGACGAGGCGGCGGCCGTCGCTGTCGGCGACCGGCGGGTCGCCGCGCGCGCGATCGGCCGCGCGGCGCTCGCCGCGCGGGCGGCGGAAGGGATGCGGGCGCGCCCCCGTGTGGCGCTCGCGGCGGCGGGGGGCCCGGTTCCGCGCCGGGTCGCGGCGCTGCTCGGCCGGGTCACCCACCGGCCGGGCGTCGGCCGCGCCGCGGCGGCCGCGCTGCTGGCCTGCCTCATCCTGTCCGGGTCCGCCGCACTGGAAGCGACGAACGATCTGCACAGCAGCATCGAGGTCGCACAGGGCGAGGTCCCGCAGCGCTGACTGCGCGAGGCGCCTGCAGCGTGCGTGGCGCACGTTCCCCCGGCCGGGACTGCGCCACCCGCTTGCCGGACGGGGCAACCGACACGGCCGAGTACCAGGCGTGATCGACGCCGTCGCCCGCGGCATCGACGGCAACGACGCCCGGCCCGGCCGACGCGTCGGCCGGTCAGGGGTGTCCGGGTGAACCCTCCGGACGGGGCCGGCGGACTGGGGAAAGCAGAGCCGTTGCCGCGATGAGCAGGCAGCAGATGCCGGCGGCCAGACCCACCGGTGCCGTCCCATGGCGCTGTGCGGCCCAGGTGAGAACGGCCGCGCCGACCGGAGCTGCCGAATAATGGACGGTCCAGAACGCCGAGGTCACCCGCCCCAGCAAGTGCTCGGGCGTCACTTCCTGGCGTAGAGACATCGAGCACGTGCCCGCCATGCTGGTGCAGCCCAGGAACGTTGCGGTCAAGACGGCAGTGCCTGCCACGCTGTCGGCCCGGCCGATTCCCGCCACGGCGAGTCCGCAGACCGCGACGGTGCCGATCCATGTTGCGCCGAAGCCGAGCCTGCGGCGGACCGGGGCCACGAGGAGGGCTCCGGTGATCGTGCCCATCGCTCCGGCTGCGAAGACGGTTCCGACCGCGCTGTCGCTCTGGCCGAGGTCGTGCTTGAGGTGGTAGATGAGCAGGTCGTTCAGGCCGAGAGTCAGGAAACTGAAGAAGGTCAGAAGGAGGGTCAGGGCTCGCAGCACGGGGTGTCGGCGCAGAAAGGTCACCCCGGCCAGCAGGTCGTCCCACAGCCTCGGCCGAGCCGCTCCTGCCTCCGGCGCCGCGCTGGTCCGAGCCGCGCGCGTGCCGCCCGGGAACCGTACGAAGCTCACGCATACCGCCGACACACCAAAGCTCGCCGCGTCCACGCCGACAGCCGCCGCCGGGCCGAACCAACCTGCCACCACGCCCGCGCACAGCGGGCCGATCACCCCGGCCGCCGCAGCCGTCGCATTGAGTCTTCCGTTGGCCTCCGTGATCCGCCGGCCACCCACCAGGCTCCGGACGACGGTGACGTACGTGACGGAGAACAGCATTCCGACAGCCTCACCCAGAGGCAGCAGTACGTAGAGCAGCCAGGTCTGCGGGCCCAACGTCCATACCAGCGGTATCAGTGCATACAGTGCCATGCGGACGACATCGCAGGCGATCAGCAGCTTCCTGCGGTCCATCCGGTCCACCACGACCCCGGCGAAAACCCCTGCGAGGAGCGAGGCCGCGCCGGCCACGGCGGTGAGCAGGCCCATCTGCGCCACGGATCCCGTCGCGTGCAGCACCAACAGCGGCAGTGCAATCAAGGCGAAGGAGTCCCCGACGACCGAGAGGGTCTGCGCCGCCCAGAAGATGCCGAAGTTGCGGTCACGCCACAGCGGGCGTGACCCTTCCGATGAAGGGCCGTTGGCGGCAGGTTCGGACATATCGAGGAGCGTAGGGGGGACTTGTGCGGCGCACACCCGATTTCTGCAGGTCAACACGTTGTTCTGTGAGGGTGTGAGGTGGTGCGCGGCTGTGCTTTCTCGCCGCTTCGGCCGAGAGGGTTGTGCCGGGCCGCAGCCGGGACCTTCCCCCGTTGAACGGCGGATCCTCGATCGCCGACCCGGGGCAGAGCGCGAGGCGTACACTGCCCGCCTCCGCGGCCGGTGATCGACGGAAGTGACCCGCGAGGCCCAACGCCCTTTCAGCCATGGCGTTTCCGTTTCGCCGCTCCGCGACCGGGGCGGCCCATGTGCAGAGGCTCAGGGTCCGTCCAGCGCCTGCCCGCCGAGCACATGGGCCCGCAGTCGGTCGACGAAGACCCGTTGGCCCGCGACGAGACGCTCCGCGGCCTCCTCCGGTGTGCACCAGGCGAACCGGTCGATCTCCGGGAACTCCCGCTGCACGCCCGACCCCCGGGGCCACTCCATGGTGAACGTCCCCGGCTCGGCCCGCGCCGGATCGGCATCACCCTCCAGAGCCCACACCACTACCGTCTTGCCTCCGGCCTGGCGGGACTCACCGAGCGGCACCCACTCTCCGTCCGGCACCGGATGGCCGAACTCCTCCTCGAACTCACGGCGGGCAGCGGCCTCGGGTTCCTCTTCGGGCCCGTACTCACCCTTGGGGACGGACCACGAGGCAGCCTCGCGGCCCGCCCAGAAGGGGCCGCCCATGTGCCCGAGGAGCACCTGGAACCCGACGCCCCCGCCCGCCGACCGGAACAGAAGAAGACCCGCACTGCGCTTCCGAGATGACATGCCGTCAAGTCTTCCCCTTGATCACGGGTGTCATCGACTCGCCGCACCCTGTTTCCCCTGAGGTTCCCGGGGCCCCCTGGTGCGTGGCGGGTGCGCGCGGCCATGCTGTCCGCCGACAGCGCTTACTGCCCGCGCAACCATCGCCATTCCAGGAGGATTTGTGGGCCCTGGCATAGTCGGCAAGGCAACGCGTCCGCTCGTGCTCATCGCAACGGTGTCCGCGATGACGGTGGGAGCCATCGCCCCTGCCGTCGCCGATTCGACCCCCGACCCCCGTCCCCGTAACTCCGCCGAAATCCTCAGACCCGTCGCCCCGCCGACGGCGAGCCATGCGGCAGGCGAGTCCCGATCCGTCCTGGACGGCGACGGCATCGAGACCGCCCGCGCCTCGCGCCCGATCGCCCCCGGAGTCCGCCTCAGCTCGTACGACCGGCTCGAATCCGACAAGTGGCTGCGGGTCGACTCGCTCTCCGTCGACCTCGACGGCAGTGGCGTGCAGGCCGACTACCTCTCCACCGGCAAGGTCTCCGACCGGCGCACGGTCTCACAACTCGCCGCAGGGCACGACGCGGGCCCCGGCCGCCGGACCATCGCCGCGATCAACGCCGACTTCTTCGACATCAACCAGACGGGTGCGCCCGAAGGGATCGGAATCAAGGACGGCGTGCCCGTCCAGTCACCTGCCCCCGGGGTCAACCGGGCGGTCGGCATCGGCCCGGGCGCCGCGGGCCGCATCCTGAACCTGTACTTCGAGGGCACACTCACCCTGCCCTCCGGGCAGCGGCCGCTCGCCGCGTTCAACGCCGCCAATGTGCCGAGCGGGGGAGTGGGCGCCTACACCCCGGCCTGGGGGACCGCCGACCGTGCACTCACTGTCGACAAGGTGACTCCCGTCGCCGAAGCGGTCGTACGCGACGGCAAGGTCGTCTCCGTGTCGGCCGCCCCTGGCTCCGGCGCCGTCCCCGACGGCACCACGGTCCTCGTCGGGCGCGAGGCCGGAGCCGCCGCACTCACGTCGCTGCAGCCGGGCGACCCCGTGTCGCTGACCTATCGGGCGCGCACCGACAGCGGAGACGTACCCCGCACCGCCGTCGGCGGCAGGGAACTGCTCGTCGTCGACGGCGTCGCACAGAACCACGACGGAGAGGGCAACAACACCGCAGCCCCGCGCACCGCCGTCGGCTTCTCCCGGGACGGCAGCACGATGCAGATCCTCACCATCGACGGCCGGCAGGCCGACAGCGGCGGCGTCACACTCACCGAGCTCGGCCAGATGATGCGGCGGGCAGGCTCGTACAGCGCACTCAACCTGGACGGTGGCGGCTCCTCGACCCTCGTCGCCCGCGTGCCCGGAAGCGACGCCCTGCAGGTGGAGAACAGCCCGTCCGACGGCACCGAGCGCACCGTCCCCAACGGCCTGGCCCTCACCGCCCCCGACGGCAGTGGCCGCCTCAAGGGCTTCTGGGTCGAGACCCGTACCCCGGCCGGTACAGCACCGGGCGTCGACCCTGTCAAGGGCGGCCACCCCGACCGGGTCTTCCCCGGACTCACCCGCCGCCTCACCGCGATCGGATACGACGAGACGTACGGCCCGGCCACCGGAATCCCGCACTGGCGCACCACCGGCAACAACGTCGGTACGGTCGACGGCAACGGGCTCTTCACCGCACGCCACAGCGGCACCACGGTGGCGCGCGCCGAACTGGGATCCGCCCGCGGCAGCACCGCGCTGACCGTCCTCGACAGGCTGGCCCGGATCGAGCCGACCACACAGCGGGTGGGTCTCGCGAACGCCGAAGCCACCGGTACCTTCGGCATCGTCGGACTCGACGCGCACGGCACCAGCGCCCCCGTCGAACCCCGCGACGTCACCCTCGACTACGACCACGCGCTCTTCAGCATCCGCGATGACGGCAAGGGCAACTTCACCGTCACCTCACGCACCGGCGGCGGCGCCGGACAGATCAGGGCGACCGTCGCGGGCGCCACCACCGTCCTCGCCGTCAGCGTCGGCCTCGCCGAGCAGGCCGTCTCCGACTTCGACGACGCCGGCTCCTGGAAGTTCAGCCAGGCGCGGGCGAGCGGATCCCTCTCCGCCACCCCCGACGGCCACACCGGCACCGGACTCGGACTCACGTACGACTTCACCCAGTCGACCGCGACGCGCGCCGCGTACGCCGTCCCGCCCCAGCCGGTCACCGTGCCCGGACAGCCCCAGTCGTTCAAGCTCTGGATCAAGGGCGACGGCCAGGGAGCCTGGCCGACGCTGCACCTCAAGGACGCTGCGGGCTCCGACCAGCTGCTCCGCGGACCGTACGTCACCTGGACCGGCTGGCGTCAGGTCACCTTCGCCGTGCCGGCGGGCGCGGCCATGCCGCTCAGCGTGTACCGCTTCTACCTCGCCGAGACGGCGGCCGCCCAGCAGTACACCGGTGGAATCGTCATCGACGACCTCACCGCCCAGGTGCCGCCCACCGTCGACCTGCCCGAACAGGCGGTGACCACCGACCCGTTGATCGATCCGGCCGCGGTCACCGAAGCCCGGGACTGGCAGTTCGCGGTGATGTCGGACGCACAGTTCGTCGCCCGCGACCCCGGCAGCGCCATCGTCACCCAGGCGCGACGCACCCTGCGCGAGATCAAAGCGGCACGACCCGACTTCCTGGTCATCAACGGCGACCTCGTTGACGAGGGATCACCCGCGGACCTTGCCTTCGCGCGCCAGATCCTGACCGAGGAACTCGGCGACTCCTTGCCCTGGTACTACGTGCCCGGCAACCACGAAGTGATGGGCGGGAAGATCGACCACTTCATCACCCAATTCGGTCCCGCCCAGCGGACGTTCGACCACAAGGGCACCCGGATCATCACGCTCGACACGTCCAGCCTCACCTTGCGCGGCGGAGGATTCGCCCAGATCAAGGAGGTGCGCGCTCAGCTCGACGCGGCGGCGAAGGATCCTGACGTCGACTCGCTGATGATGATCGAGCACGTTCCGCCGCGCGACCCGACCGTTCAGAAGGGCAGCCAGCTCGGGGACCGCAAGGAGGCGGCCCTGGTCGAACAGTGGCTCGCCGACTTCCGCCGTACGACAGGCAAGGGCGCCGCATTCATCGGCAGCCATGTCGGGGTCTTCCACGCCTCGCACGTCGACGGCGTGCCGTATCTGATCAACGGCAACTCCGGGAAGGCACCCGCCGGTCCGGCGGACGAGGGGGGCTTCACCGGCTGGTCCCTCGTCGGCGCGGACCACGTCTCGGCCGCCGAACAGGCCGCCGCGCGGGAGAAGCCGTGGCGGGGCGCGCCCGACTGGGTCTCGGTGCAGACCCGGGCGCACGTCGACGCGCTGACACTGGAAGCCCCGTCCGTGCTCGGCGCGGGACACACCGCGAAGATCACGGCGACCGTCACCCAGGGCGCCCGCAGCGTCCCGGTCGCGTTCCCGCTGGCTGCCGACTGGACCGGGTCACCGAACGTCCACATCGGCGACCGGGACGGCGCCCGCCACCGGCACACAGCGGTCTTCGACCCGTCCACCGGCACCCTTACCGCGCTTCGGCCGGGCACGATCACGCTCGCGGTGACGGTCAACGGCACGACGCAGCTGACCCGGATCCGGATCGCCGCGGCCTCCGCCGCCTCGGCAGCCTGACGCAACACGCGCACTGCACGGCGGTCCCGCACCCGGTTCCACGACCGGGTGCGGGATCCCGTACTTCCGGTCCCTCACAGCTTGCGGTAGCCGTACGCCTCCGTCGCCGCGGCCTCCACCGCGGCAAGATCACCGCCCGCCGACGCCGTGACAAGTGCGGCGACCGCGCCCTCCACGAACGGCGCGTCCACCAGCCGTGCTCCGTGCGGCAGTTCGTCTCCCGCGGCCAGCATCGCTTTGACCGTGAGCACCGCACTGCCCAGGTCGGCCAGCACCGCGATGCCCACGCCGCCGTCGACCTTTCGGGCCGCCTCGGCGATGAGCTCCGCACTCGTTCCGAGCGCACCCGACGGCGTACCGCCGGCCGCAGCCACGGGCGCTGTCGCACCACCGGCTGCCAGCCCCTTGGCCAGCTCGGCCACCGCCTCAGCCACCGGCCCGCTGTGCGACACCAGCACGATCCCCACCTGCTTCTCTTCGCTCACGAGCCGCCTCCACTGCGCTCGTACGACTCCGCCAGCGTGGCGATCAGCAGCGCGGACGACGTCGCACCCGGATCCTGATGCCCGATGCTGCGCTCGCCCAGATAGCTGGCCCGGCCCTTGCGTGCCTGCATCGGCACGGTCGCGGTTGCCCCCGCCTCGGCCGCGTCCCGGGCAGCGGCGTACGACGTACCGAGCGCTTCCACGCCCGGAAGCAGTGCGTCGAGCATCGTCTTGTCCCCGGCCTGCGCACCGCCCAGCTGTCCTACGGCGGCGACGCCCTCGGCGAACGCCTCGGCCAGCTGTTGATCCGTCACGGTGGGCCCATAGCCCAGCGCCTTTCCCGTACGCCGCAGGAGTGTCCCGTACAACGGCCCCGACGCGCCGCCGACCGTCGAGATCAACTGCCGCCCCGCAAGCGTCAGTACGGCTCCAGGCGTTTGCGGGTCCTCCTGCTCCAGTGCCGCGGTCACCGCGGCGAATCCGCGCTGCATATTGCTGCCGTGATCGGCGTCCCCGATCGCCGAGTCGAGTTCGGTGAGGCGATCCGCCTCACGGTCCAAAGCAGCCGCGGCTGTGGCCATCCAGCGGCGGAAGAAGTCGGCGTCGAGCACATGGATCTCCTTGTCCCTGGAACAACGTCATGGGCGTACGGCCGCTCCTCAACGGCCCCAGCGGAGCGCGGGCGTCTCGACCGGCGCGTCCCAGAGCCGCAGCAGCTCCTCATCCACCTGGCAGAGCGTCACCGAGCATCCCGCCATGTCGAGCGAGGTCACATAGTTCCCGACGAGCGTACGAGCCACGACGACATGCCGCTCGGACAGCACTCGCTGCACCTCGGCATTGAACCCGTACAGCTCCAGCAGCGGTGTCGCCCCCATCCCGTTGACCAGCAGGAGCACCGGATTGTTCGGCCGCAGATCATCCAGAATCGCGTCCACTGCGAAGTCCGCGATCTCCCCCGACGTCATCATCGGGCGCCGCTCCCGCCCCGGTTCGCCGTGGATGCCGATGCCCAGTTCGAGCTCGCCCGGCGGTAGATCGAACGTGGGAGAGCCCTTGGCGGGGGTGGTGACGGAGCTCAGCGCCACCCCGAAACTCCGCGACGCCTCGTTCACCTGCCGGCCGATGGCCTCCACCCGCTCCAGCGGTGCACCCTCCTCGGCCGCCGCCCCGGCGATCTTCTCGACGAACAGTGTCGCCCCCGTACCCCGCCGCCCCGCTGTGAACAGACTGTCCGTCACGGCCACGTCGTCGTTGACGAGCACCTTCGCGATCTGCACGCCCTCGTCCTCGGCGAGCTCGGCGGCCATGTCGAAGTTCAGCACATCGCCGGTGTAGTTCTTGACGACGAACAGCACCCCCGCGCCACTGTCGACGGCGGCGGCGGCGCGCACCATCTGGTCCGGAACGGGAGACGTGAACACTTCCCCGGGACAGGCGGCGGACAGCATCCCGGGCCCGACGAACCCGGCGTGCAACGGCTCGTGCCCGGACCCGCCCCCGGAGACGAGCCCCACCTTTCCGGCGACGGGTGCGTCGCGCCGTACGACGACACGGTTGTCCACATCCACGGTCAGCTCGGGATGGGCGGCGGCGATGCCACGCAGGGCGTCCGCGACGACGGTTTCGGGGACGTTGATCAGCATCTTCACGGGTACCTCCTAGGGGGCTTAGCAGGTAAGTCTTCGACCTGCGTTTTTGCTGGTCAGAGTAGGTATGGACAGTTCTCGACCTTGGCGGTTCGTGGCGGCCGGAAGCGGGCTGTGGCGGTACTGATGCTGACTTAATGCTGACTTTTATGACAGTCTGTCAGGTCTGCTGGGCTGGTCGGGTGCGGGTCGGCTGAAGTTCTCCTGCCGCAAGTATCGACCCCACGGGAGTGAAGAACACGTGGGCGGGCGCTCAGGAGCAAGGCCGGCGCGGTTGGCAGCGTCGCCAGGCAGCTCGCCCGCCTGGCGGCGCGTCCCGGGTGATCGGTTCGGCCGGCTCCGAACAGAAGGCCCGCTACCTGCGCGAGACGCTCGGCTTCGACTACCACGGAGGGATACGCCGGCACCTCGACGACCTGGACGTCTACTTCGACAACGGGGCAGCGAGGCATCGTTTGCCGCGCTGTGCGGAGTCAGCCCCGTCGAGGGCTCCTCGGGCACTCGGCAGTACCGTCGCCTCAACCGCGGCGGCGACCGGCACGCCAACGCCGCCCCGAAGTTCGGGCTCGGGGGGTGGAGAAGCGGGTGTTGTCACGAGGGGCGCCTTTCTCACGGTGAACGGGGTCTGTGCCGGGGCTCAGATGACAGGCGGGCGGCCGGCAGCGGTCAGCCGCCACACGGTGCGCCAGCTCATGGGCCGGCGCCACTGCTCGGTGCGACGGGCCCAGCCCTCCCGCGAATCGCCGAGGGACTCGCGCACTGCACCCTCCCGTCGCGGTGTCACGCTGCCACCTCGTTGGTTGAGACGGCGGCCAGGGGCATGGCCGTCAGGCGGCCGAGCTGGGTTACCAGCAGCAGGCGGGGCGGCAGGCACAGGATCGCGGTGCCGGCCCACATCGCTGTGGGGACCGAGAAGGCTCCGGCCAGAATCCCCTCCGGCCGAGGCGAACGGCCGGGAGCCGGAGACCAGCCACGTCGAGGTCTGCGGGGTTCGCCCCTGCAGCTCGGGCGGCGTGAGCTGTTGACGCATCGACTTCTCCGCGCTCAGCATGTCTCATGAGACGGCCTCCCCTCGTTTCGCCGGCCGCTACGGGTCTTTGAGAATGCCGGTTGCCTCCACCGAGGCGAGGGAGAATGAGACAGGCGGTACCCGAAGATGGTTGAGCTGTAGTTCACTCAGGTGATTGACCGCACGCGAACGTGAACTGCCACATTCGCAGCCGGGCCGACTGGGCGCAATGTGACGGCCCCTCGACGGTTCCCCGTAGACGGTGGCAGCCGGACTTGGGCGGGCGCGTGCGCGGCACGCCCAACATTGCGGCGGCGAGGCACGGCTCGTGGGAAGAGTTGGTAGGTACGAGCCTTTCCCGTGGTGATGCAGTCCACAGAGGTACTTCACGGAGCTTGATGATGGCGACCTGGGAAGGTCGTCCGCGCGTGTTCACGCTCCATGCCGACGGCCGTTGCCAGCTCGCCGACCGAGTACGGCCCCTCGCGCAGGCGCGCCAGGATGTACAGGCGTGGGGGGCGTGGCGAGGGCTTGGAGGGGCGTGGTGATCTCCACGCCGTAGCGATCAACGCCCATGACGGACCGTCGTGATCCAGGACATGTCTGGCCTGATCGTGGGCAGCCGCCTCCTCCGCTGGCTGGAAGAATGATCAACTGGCAGGTCGGGAGTCGCAGGCGAGGAGGTATCGGTGGCGCGCGTGAGGCTGCGGACCCGGTTTCGGTACTGGTTCGACGGGACGATGGATCGGGGGACGCCGGCCCTGATCATCTGGCTGGCTCTGGCGTCGGTGCTGCTCATCGCGTTGGCCTCGACGTTGGTGGTGCTGTTCACGGACACCGACTCCGAGGACAACGGCGGCTGGCTCGGGGTGGCGTGGATGAGTCTGCTGCGCACGCTCGACCCCGGCACCATGGGCGGAGACACCGGCGGCCCCGTCTTCCTCGGGCTGATGCTGGCAGTGACGATCGGCGGGATCTTCATCGTCAGCGCCCTGATCGGTGTACTCACGACCGGCCTCAATCAGAAGATCCACGAACTGCGCAAGGGTCGCACGCAGTTGATCGAGCATGGGCACACCATTGTGCTCGGCTGGTCGGACCAGGTATTCACGGTGATCGCCGAGCTGGTCGAGGCGAACCAGAGTGAGCGACGCTCGTGCGTGGTGGTCCTCGCCGACCGGGACAAGGTCGCGATGGAGGACGCGATCCGCGCCCGGGTCCCCGACACCGGCAGCACCCGCGTCATCTGCCGGTCCGGCAGTCCGCTCGTACGGTCCGACCTGGATCTGGTCAGCCCGGACAGCGCGAAATCGATCATGGTGCTACCGCCGGTGGGTCAGGATCGCGACGTCGACGTGATCAAGGTCCTGCTGTTGCTGCACAGCCGTACGTGGCGGGGCGCCCGCCCGCCTGTCGTCGCCGCCGTGCACGACTCGGAGAACCTCGCTGCCGCCCGTCTCGCTGCGGGGGAGGGCGCGCTGGTCATCGACGCCGAGGACATCGCCGTACGCCTCATCGCGCAGGCGCACCGGCAGACCGGCCTGTCCGGGGTCTTCAACGAGTTGCTGAGCTTCGTCGGCAACGAGTTCTACCTCCGCGAGGAACCCGCCCTCGTGGGCACGACATACGGGGAGGCCCTGCACGCCTTCGAGACCGGCACACCGGCCGGGCTGCGCAGAAGCGGAGGGGAGGTGCTGGTCAATCCCGCCATGGACACCGTCATCGACCCCGGAGACCAGCTCCTGGTGATCGCGGAAGATGACCTGTTGATCCGGCGGTTCGCGACGCGCCCCATAATCGTCGAGGCGGCGATCACCTCGGTGCCCGCCCATCCGCCCGCCCTCGACCGCACGCTGCTCATCGGGGAGAACTCCCGCACGACGAAGCTCGTCACCCTGCTCGACAGCTTCGTGCAGCCCGGCTCCACCCTCGACATCGCGGCGTCGCGCCGGCCCGAGGCCGCCCTCGACCAGCCGGTGGCGAACCTGACGGTGGGCTACAAGCACTGCGAACCGACCCGCCGTTCCTCCCTCGAAGCCCTGGACCTGGGCGGCTATCAGCACATCGTCGTCCTCTCCGACGACACCGTCGCCCCCGGCCCCGCCGACGACCGGACGCTCGTCACGCTGCTCCACCTGCGCGACATCGAGGACACGCTTGGCGACCCGTACTCGATCGTGACGGAGATGAACGACGACGCCAACCGCGAGGTCGCCCAGGTCACCAAGGCCGACGACTTCATCGTCAGCACCAAGGTGATCAGCCTGCTGCTCACTCAGCTGACCGAGAACCGCGACCTGTACGACGTCTTCACGGATCTGTTCAACCCGGAGGGCTCCGAGATCTACCTCAAGCCCGCGTCCGACTACGTCGTCCTCGGCGCCGAGGCCAACTTCGCCACGGTGGTGGAGGCGGCCCGGCGCGAGGGCGAGACGGCGATCGGCTACCGCCTCGCCCGACGCAGTGAGGAGCCGCCCAGGTACGGGATCTGCCTCAACCCGTCGAAGACCGCCCGGCTGGTCCTCGGACCGCACGACGCGGTCGTCGTCCTTGCCGAGGGAGAGGCCGGGTGCGCGGATGTCGCTCCGCGGCTCACTTCATGTGGTCGAACAGCACGGCCAGTCCCACGACCAGGCCGACGGCCGTGACAATGACGAGCAGGGCGTAGAGGGCGCACAGCCAGCCGGTGAGGATCGCGGCCAACGCCCACCAGCGCCCGGGCAGCCCTCGGCGCTTGGCCCGGCGACGGGCCATGTGTCCGGCGACGATCGCGGTCAGACGCGAGAGTTCGACCAGCACGAACCAGTCGAGCGTGAGTGGAACGTAGAAGCTGGCCGCCGATGCCCAGAGGCTGCCGCTGGCCACGATGACCGCGAACAGGGCGGCGCCGACGCTGACGGATGCCGCTCGGTTCTCCGGTGCTGCCTGAATCGTCTCCCCCGTGTCAACCGTGGCGAAGACCCTAGCAACGAGGTAGGTCGCGGGGGGCGGGGACCGTTCCAGGGACGGCTCTAGACTGGGAGCCTTCGGCGTACTCGGGACGGGAGAACAGCGGTGGCGGCAGACGCGGGCGAGTTCGCGGATCCTCCGGCCGGGGTTCTCGCGGAGGCCGCAGCCGCCTTCGGGCTGCTCTCCTCCCCCGCACTGCTGCACATCGTGTGGGCGCTCGCGCAGGGGGAAAGCGACGTGACCGGGCTCGCGGAACGGGTGGGTGGCGTGCTGCCGGCGGTCAGCCAACACCTGACCAAGCTGAAGCTCGCGGGGTTGGTGCGGTCGCGGCGTGACGGGCGGCGGCAGGTCCACTTCGTCGGCGACCCCGATGTGGTGACGGTGGTCCGGGTGATGGTCGGGCAGCTCACCGCCCGGGCCGGCCAGGCTCCGGCAGTCGCACGGCACTGCGGCTTCGCTCAGGTTCACGGACACGGAATGGCGCCTCACTGCGGCTGGAGGAAAGGGGGTCGGGTGGGATGTCGCGCGGCGGAGCGGTCCGGCCCGCCGTCCGGATGCCCGGGAGGGGGCGTGACGGGCTGCCGGACGGCGGGAGCTCGGGGATGCGGTCAGACCTTCCCGAAGTCCAGGGCGATGCCCCGCAGCCCGGAGGCGTACCCCTGGCCAGCGAGCACACCGCACTGGTCATGGCCAAGATGCACCGGACCGAGGACGGCGAGTGGCGGATGAGCGCGATCGGCCGCCCCGCGTCGGGACAGATGTTCCAGGAGCTGCTCCCCGCCGTGATCCGCCATCTGTGAGACGCGGTCGGCCCGGTCCGCACCCCAAGTCGATGCCCGCTCCGGGACAATCCTGTTGGAAACGGGGGCCGGCACTCCGCCCGGGAAGAAGAACAGCACATGATCCGGACGCACTTCGCGTCCCGCGATTTGGCGAAGAAGAGGACGATCCACGCATGATTACGCTCACGAAAGAAGACGGCCCGGCGGACCTGGACGGGGTCACCCATATGTCCATCGGCGTGTCCTGGGACCCAACGGCCGGAAGCAGTGGCGGGGTGATGGGCAAGCTCCGCCGCAAGAAGGGCACCGACCTGGACCTGATCGCCATAGCCATGCACAACGGGGACCCGGTGCGCCTGGCCGGCCTCGACTCCCTCGACCCGATGGGCAACGGCTCCCTGATACACAGCGGCGACAACCAGACCGGGCACGGGGACGGCGACGACGAGACCGTCACGGTCGAGTTCGCCCGGATCCCGGCACACGTCACCTCGATCGTGTTCATCGCCGCCGCCTACAAGAAGGGGAGCTCCTTCCAGCAGGCGCGCAACATCAGCTTCAAGGTGTACGACGCGACCGGCGGCAGCTCACAGCAGGTCGCCGACATCTGGCCCAGCCTGCTCACCAGCGACAACGGCTGCGCCGTCGCCAAGGCCATGCGCGCCGGCGACAGCTGGAAACTCGAAGTGATCAACCAGACGGGCAAGATCAAGCAGGGCGACGAGCACGCCCTGATGCGCTTCGCCGTGAGCAAGTGACCCGAGACCCGTCAGGCCGCAGTCCCCTTGCTGCCTTTCGCGACAGGGTGTCAGGTATCCCGTGTCGATCGGTGGCGTTGTGGTCGGAACCCGGACCGGCAGCGACGACCGCGAAGCGGCCTCGTGGACCGGGCGCGGTTGGCCGCACCTGGGTGGCTATGCCGCGGTCGGTGCGCCGCCGTCGGTCACCGGCGGCCGGCAGGTTTCCAGCCAGCGTGCCGAGCAGGCGATATGGGCGGTGGCCGCGGCTGCGGCGGCGGTCGGATCACGGTTGGTGAGTGCGTCGGCGATGGCGCGGTGACCTGCGTCGCTCTCGCGTTTCATCGCCGGGCCTTCTGGGAGCAGGTACACCTGGTAGGCGCGCGAACGAGCGCTCAAGACCGCCAGCAGTGACTCGATGGCGGGATTGCCCGCGATGCGGGCGATCTCGGAGTGGAACCGGTGGTTGAGTTCGCTGCCCTTCTCCGGATCATCCGTGGCCTCCAGTGCCTCCATGGTCGCGATGAGAGCCTTCAGCTCCTCGGGGGTGATCCTGGCCGCCGCCTGCGCCGCGACGTGCGCCTCCAGGACGCGCCGGGCCTCGAACAGTTCCAGGACACCGTCCAGCGGCAGGAGCTCGATTGTCAGCGACAGGCTGCCGATCATGTCGGCGGGCCGCAACTGCGAGACGAAGGTGCCCGATCCGTGCCGGGACTCGACCACACCGAGCGCGGCGAGCATGCGGACCGCCTCACGCAGTGAACTGCGCGAGACGCCGAGCTCCTCACACAGCTCGCCCTCCGGCGGAAGGCGGCACTCCGCACCGAGGCGGCCACTGGAGATCATGCACCGTAGGCCCTGGACCGCCTTCTCGACTGCGGACATCTCACCCTCCTTCATGGCTCGGCGGCGCCGGCGAGCACATCGCAACCCACCTGCACGGGACCGTCAGGGTCCTCGATGCCACAGAGCGACGCCCCCGATACGAGCCGGGCATGCGCTGCAGTTGGGGCAGGGCACCGGGCGCGGCACCAGCTACCTCGACGTCGTCTACTCGCCGGACGGCGCCGTGCTCGTGGCCAGCCGTGATCAGGCCGTGGAGCTGTGGGACGCGCACAGCCAACGACGCACCGCCGAACTGGCCGGTCACGAAGGCGGCGTGCGCGCATGTCCATCTCACTCGACGGAAGGACGCTCGTCGCGGGGGACGACTTCCCCCACGTCTGGGTGTGGGGCCTTGTGACAGGCGTCTGCACGGCGAGCCTCACCGGACCTCAACCCGCAGGAGGGCATCTGGCCGCTGGTCAAACGCGAGATCGGCAACCTCGCGGCCGCTGACCTCTCCCAGGTCACCCGAGCCGTCAAGCGCAAGCTGAAGCAGATCCAGTACCAGCCCGAGGTGGTCGACGGCTGCCTCGCCGGCACCGGCCTGGCCATGGACGACTGACCGACATCACGAATTCAAGTTCAGTAGCCAGACTTACCTACGACGGAGCTTCTTCTTCGGCGGCGGGTTGCAGCCAGTCGCTGTCGGGGCGAGCCAGCAGCCGGGCGTTCTTGTATGCCATGGCGGTGGTGAGAACCGTGTGGCCACGGTAGAACTCCCCTTGCCGGGAGACCACCAGCGCGAGGTCCACCACGCTGGCGTCGAGGAGCGACAGCGGGAGCAGGAGCTGAACCGTGTCTTGCGCCGGGTACCAGGTGGGCACTACTGCCTTGTAGTTGCGGCGGACTCGGTCCTCCGCTCCGTCGACGGCCCCCTTCAGTGCCATGCGTGCAAGGTGGGGGCTTCCCTGGAGCGTTGTGGGAAATCGGGCAAGGTTTCCCTGATCGTCGAGGATGTGGTCCACGCTGACGACGAGTTCCCGACGCCAGTCGTAGATGTAGTCCGCGGGGTCGTCGGTGTAGGTGACGAAGTCGGGACGCAGAGAGGGCGGGAAGTGATCCATGAAGTCGCGCTTGCTCCCCAGACGCCAGTCGGCGAAGACCCACGGCTGGCTGTCGGGCCGGTCGTTGCGACGGAAGAGCCCGTAGATCGTCTCCTGCCGCGCAGTTGCCAGTCCTGTGTTGAAGGCGGAGTAGGACCCATCGGTGCTCGTCGAGATCTTGCCCTGCTGGTGTGCGCGCTCGAACGTCCACCGGATGTAATTGCGCAGGATGCGGTTGCCGCTCGGTGCGTCTGCCTCCCGCCCGTCCCAGTTCTCAGGCTCTGCTGTATCCGCCAAGCGGTCAAAAAGGTCGGGCTCACCAGAGCCCTCGCGAAGACTGGCGCTCGATCGAACCTTCCCCATGTGCGCGTATTCGTAGAGCGCGTTGCCCGACAGGCCAGACGGACGGGGTGATCGTGCCGCAGGCGCAGGCGCAGGCGGTGCCGGAGGCGGCGCGCTGTCGAAGTGCTGCTTCAGGCGAGCAAGGTCTGCTGGTGACGCCAAGGGGCGGTTCTCGCTGGTCAAAGGAAGTCTCTCAAGGTCGCATGTCGGAAGTGCCCGACAGTCTCTCTCATGTAACTAGGCATCGTCAGGGGCTTCATGAGATGCCGTCACCAGTTGCCTCAGCGAGGATGCGGTGCCGACAAGAGCACGCCGATGCTATGCCGGTTGAAGGGCCCTCGCTACAGCGCGGCTGACGTGATCACGGACCACCTCGGCGGACACGTAGGAGAGCGCCTCCGCCAGTGCGTCGGACACGGAGGCGAACTGGCTCTCTTGCTGGCGCAGATGGACATCAAGGAAGTGAACCACCGCACCTGTGGCGCTGCAGCGGGCCTGCCGCGTGTACAGCACGGTGAGGGAGAAGGCCCAGCAGGCGTGAAGGAAGCCGTAGATGGGACGAGGAGTTCCCCGCCAGGGGGAGAAGAAGGTGACGTCGGCGGGGAGGCGCACGTCGTGCGCGGCCAGGGCGTCGTTGAGCCAGTTGTGGGCGGCCTCGTGGATCAGGTCGCGGGCCAGGACCTCGGGGTGCGCGGTGTAGTCGGTGAAGACCGTGCCCGGGAGGCGGGTGAGGGCCCAGCTGTGGAGGGTCTCGTCGAGCCGGCGATGGTTGAGCAGGCAGATGACGGGGGCGTGCTGAGTGAGCAATGTGCCGAAGCCGTGCTCGGTCGCGGAGGCGAGGGCGGCACGAACGAGGCCCTGGGCTTCGGGCGGGGTAGGGCTGGTGTCGGGGCGGATGAGGTAGTACGCGGTTTCGGAGATCTCCGAGCGGAGCAGGTCTGCGGGGCGCGGGCTGAGGACGATGTGCGGGCCGGCCGACAGGTGGGTCAGGTCTCGCACCGTCGTATGGCGGTACCAGGCGAGGTGGTCCGCGTCCCGGGCGCGCGCCGCGTGTTCGGCGCCTTCGAGCAGGTGGTGGGCCACAGCGTAGTGGAGGGCGGACGAGCCGAGGCGGTTGCCGAGTACGGAGGCGATACGGCTGGTCCGTTGGCGCTGGTGGTCGGCGATGCCGCCGAGGGCGACCAGGTCTTCCGGGGAGAGAGCGCTCATCTGGGGCTCCGGGAGTGGAACGGGGCCGGACCGGGACGGGCCCGGCCCCGTGGCGGGTCAGGACTCGGTGGTGGGCTCAGCGGCGTCAGGCTGCACCGTGGCCAGCCAGGTCTCGGTGGCCGCGTTGGAGGTGTGCGCGGTGGTGCGCACGGGGTCGCTGTCACGCAGGGACGCGACCGCCTCCAGGAACTCGTTGAACGTCTTGTCGTCTGCCACTGCTCGCTCTCTCTCCTCAGGTCGGGGCGGTGGGTCGGGGCGAAGGGCTGGTACGGGCGGGCCGCGGGGGTCGGTCACGGATGCAAGGCTCCTTACTCGGAGACGAAGAGCGTCAGGAACTTGCGAACGCGGCCGGCGCGGACCGGTTCGGTGCCGTGGACGAGCTGGCTGCCGAAGACCACGAGCGTTCCCGGAGAGGGGGCGACGCTCCATCGAGTGCGCGGCATGCTGCGAAACCAGGGGGAGGACATGTCCGTCCCGTCGTGTGCGAAGCGCATCCCCTGGGCGTAACCCGACCCGGTCGGCGCCTCGTCGGCGGTCCAGACGGCGTCGCTGCCCGTGGTCTCCACGTAGAACGCGCCGCCGGTGTCGTGGATGTCCGTGAGCGTGACCGTCGCGGCGGCGATCTGGCGGGGACGGGCGACGGGATCGGGGGCGATGCCGTCGGCATGCGGGGTGATGTACTGGCCGGTGCCGTACTCAAGGTAGATCCACGGCCGGTGGCCGGTGACCGACGGCAGGGTGCGCGTGAGGGCGGCCATCTGGAGCTTCAGGGCCTGGTCGAGGAGGGTGGTCGCTTCGTGCGGGATGTCCGTCATCTCGATGCGGCCAGCCGGCTCGTAGACGTCCTGGGCCTTGGCGGGGGAGCGACCTGGGATCTCGTGGATGGTCGTGCGGCGGCCAGTGCCGTACCGGTCGCGTCCGAGGGAGCCGAGCGTGTCGTCCATGACGTCGTTGAGGCGCTCGATCTCGTTCGGTTTGAGGAAGCTCTCCACGGTCCGGATGGACAGCGTCTCGGCGATGTGGATCACTGCTCGTCTCCATCGCTGGAGTGGGCTTCGGTTGCGCAGGCGCAGGCGCAGGCGCAGGCGCAGGCGCAGGCGCAGGCGCAGAGGGCGGAGGGCGGGGCAGAGGCGGCCTCGGCCAGGGCCTCCGTGAGTACGTGTACGGCCTGGGCGAGGTTCTCGAAGTACTCGGCAAGTGTGGTGCCGACAGCGGGTACGAGATGGAGGTCGAGCGTCGGATACACCCGGCCGGTGGTGCGGCATGTGAGCTCGCTGCGACCGAGGACCAACGAACACGCTCCGGGCAGGGAGGACTCGGCTCGGCCGGCGGCACGGCACAGGCGCACGGTTGTACGCGCGTACTCGGCGCGGTCGCGCGGCAGGATGCCGACCGAGAGGAAGCGGGGCTCGGCTCCGGGGAGGTCGGCGTAGGTGTGGCCCTGGCAGCTGTCGTAGGTGACGGCGTCCCAGCCTGCGGTGAGCGCGTCGACGACCGGGCGGATGCCGGGCTCGATGCCGTCGTACCACTGGGGATGGTGGGGGTCGAGATCGTCTGCCTCGTGCACGCCGGGGAGGCCGACCGTATTGATGTTCCCGTTGGGGCTGACCTGGAGACGCGCGGGCGTGCGGGGCACGGTGGGGTCGTCCCAGCGGGTCAGGAACGCCGCGACGTGGTGCATGTCGTTGGGGCGGACGGGACGCCAGTGCAGCCGGGAACAGGAGGCACCGGGCGGGAGATCCGGCTGGGCGAGCAGGGCGGCGACGCCGTCGATCAGGCGCATGCGGTGGTCGCAGTACGCGTCTTCGTCGCCCGCGGCGGCGAAGCGGAGGCGGACCGCCGGGCAGCCTGCGCCGCAGGTGTCGCGGTAGTCGCAGGTCGTGCACTTCGTGACCAGGGAGCGTGCCTGCTGAAGCAGGGGCGAGCTGCCCTGGGCGCCAGCCACGTCCGCCTCGGCGTGTACGTCACCGAGCGCGGCCAGGCCGGCCTGCGGCCAGGGCAGCTCGTCACAGCTTCCCAGGCGGTCATCGGGATAAAGGGTGAGGACGTGGTCGCACTTCAAGTCGGAGAAGTGACAGGAACGGGTTTGTAGACCCCTCAGGCGGCGGATGACGGAGACGACGGGCTCCAGCTTGACGCCGCGGAACAGGCCGTCGGCGACCCAGTGGTGGGCGGCCTCCAGCACGAAGTCGGCGTACTGACGCGGCGTGACGGCCCAGGCCGGGCCGGTGGGGCCGATGGCCCGTCGCTGGAGTGCCCGGCTGGTCGGCGCACGGGATCCCACCGTCGTGGTCGACTGAGTGACCGCCGCGTCGAAGCACGGCACCAGGCTGACCGTCGTCACGGCGGGAAAGGAGGCAAGGTGCTCCATGACGTCGGAGGCCCGGCTGAGGACGTACGGGGTGACGGCGCAGATGACGCCGACGCGGCGTTCCCTACGGCCGAGGAGTTCTAGGGCTTCGACCACTCGGGGGTGCGTGGGGCGGCCGTCGTAACCGACGCGCCACGAGTTCCCGAGCGCGTCCCCGTCGAAGGAGATGCCGATCTCCAGCTTTGGGCAGTGCCGCTCGAACAGATCCAGCCAGGCGTCGTCGAGCTGGAGGCCGTTGGTCTGGAGGCTCACGCGGACGACGTTCGGCTGTGCGGCGAGCGCGTCCAGGATCTCCGCGATCCGTTCCCGGCCGGCGGTCAGGGGCTCCCCGCCGTGGAGTTCAACGCTGAGCGGACGCCCGGAGAAGATCGAACCGAGGCGGTGGACCTGTGCCGCGCTGATCCGGGCGCCGCCCGGTGACTCCTTGCGCTTCTCGAAGCAGTACAGGCAGTCGATGTCGCAGGTCTCCCCGCGGAGCTTGAGGATGACGGAGACGGCCGTGTCCGGCCCGGTGCTCGACAGCGGGGCGTAGAGACTCTCCAGGTCGATGGGGGCGGTGCGGGTGACGGGCATCAAAGGACTCCCGAGGAGGAGAGGCGCGGTCTACGCGCCATCGGTGGAGACCGTGGACAGCCACCCGAGAAGCTGTCCGCCGGTGATGGGGATGTGGACGTCGCCGCGGCGCAGGAACCACCCGTCGGCGTACCGTTGGGGCAGCCAGCCAGCGTCAGGGGCACCCAGGTTGGGAGGCTTCTGCAGCGGCTCGTCGACGGGCCAGCAGTCCAGGAGCGCTCTGGTCACGCGTCGCTGAACCGGACGGAACCACTCCCACGTTTCCGTGCGGGCCGGGTCGATCGGCGGACGGAACGGAGCGCTGGCAAGCAGCGGCAGCCACTTGTCGCCCAGGACCGGGTGGCTGGCCGCCGCGCAGCCGAGCGCGGTGAGGCAGGTCTCCAGCTTCCGGCACACGACGCCAGCTGATTCGGCCAGGCCGTCCTCGACGAGGCCGGTCAGGTCCTCCGCGAGACTCGCCGCGACCTCAGCCTGGTCGGCGACCGCCCAGCGTCGGTAGCCCTGGCGCTCCCCGGGGTCGAGCACCGGATCCCAGCGTCCGGAGCCGTACGAGAGTGCGGTGCGCAGACACATGAGGTCGTGCATCGAGACGCGTACCTGGCGGAACGATCCGAGGTCGTTGCGGCGGACGTCGAAGGAGCGGAGCAGGTGGCGGAGTTCCTCCGCCCGCTGCGGCGCCGTCGCCTGGAGGTCGACACGGACGCCGTCCACGATGCGCGATTCCCACGCCGGAAGGGCGCCGTCCACGATGCCACGCAGGTCGATGTCGCTCGCCGCGTGTGCGAACCCGCAGGCGAGGGCTCCCTCCAACCAGACCTCGCGGGCCTCGCCGGCTGAGAGGAGCGTTCGGGCGACCCTGTCGGCGATCTCCCGACGAAGTTGTGCCGATGGGTTCACCGGTGCCCTCCTTCGATCAGGATCTTGTCGTCGGCGGTGATCTCCCTGAGGAGATCGACGGACCATCGGTCGAGTGCGCCGCGCACGTCGGAGCGCTGGGCGCCGATATGGGGCGAGGCCAGGAGGTTGAGCGGCGTCGTGGAGCCGGTGAGGAGCGGCAGGTGCTCCCGCTCGACCGGGTCGAGGGCGAGGCCCGAGAGCCTCCCGTCCGCCAGTGCCCGCAGGCAGGCGGTGACGTCGAGGGTCCCCAGCCGCCCTGCGCAGATGAGCAGAGGCCGCTGCGGAGCGACGCGTGCGAGGAAGTCCTCGCCGACGAGCTGTTCGGTCGTGGGGCGCAGCGGCAGAGCGATCACGTGTACCTGCGACTGCTCCATGAGGGCTGTCGGCGACAGCTCTCGCAGACCGGGAGAGTTCGACGGCCACGCGGCGAAGGCCGTGCGGCCCACGTAGGGGGCGAGGGCCCAGTCGGCGGCCTGCCCCACCGGGCCCGCGCCCCAGATGCCTGCGGCCAGGGTGCCGAGTGGCGCACCCATGCACGCCTGCTTCTCGTGTCGGCCGAGCAGCAGCGCGTGCTGCCCCAAGGGGATCCGCCGGGCCAGGGCGAGGGCGGCGGTGAGGACCCACTCGCCCACGGCGCCCGCGCCGGCCTCGGCGTTGCGGTGCAGCGTGATGCCACGGTGCCGGAGTGCGCTCACGTCGATGTGGTCGATGCCGGAGCCGGCCCGTACGACGTGCCGCAGACGAGGGAGCGCGTCGAGCTCCCGCTCGCCGAGTCGGACGCCGGAACGCAGGACGAGCACGGTCGTGTCGGCGGGCAGAGGCGAGTCCAGGTCCGGCAACTCGTGTACGAGGACATCGGGCAGGGCACGGCGGATCGCGCTCGCGTCCGCCGCACCGCGTAGCACCAGGACAGCGCTCATCCGAGGAACTCCGGCTTCTCGTACCGGCCGAAGGCGAGATCGCCCTCGCCGACGACGACGGTCACGGGCGACGGCGCGCCGAAGTACGCGTCGCAGGCGCGCTTCACTCCCGGGAGCCCGTCCCAGGCCCGTGGATTGACCGCCGTGTCCGCGTAGTCGTCGACGAGCAGCACGCCCGTCGGCACCAGGCGGGTGACGCAGTGCGTGAGTCCCGTGAGGGTCGAGTCGTAGAAGTCGCCGTCCAGGTAGGCGAACGCGATCTCGTCGGGCAGCTCCTTGGGAAGGGTCTCGTCGAACCATCCCGGATGGATGACCGGCGCCGACCTGCCCCAGGCCGCGTGCGTAGCGCGCACGTCGTCCGGGGACGACCGGAGCTCGCCCGTCGCCAGGTGGTCCGAGTCCTCGGCGCCGGGCGCGGGCATGCCCTGGAAGGAGTCGTAGACGTGGATCTCGCGGTCGCGGTCGCCCAGCGAGTCGAGCACGCTACGGATCCAGAGGGCCATCGCGCCCCTGCAGCAGCCGAGTTCGACCACGGCTCCCGGCACGCCGCGGGCGGTCAGGTCGGCGAGTTCGTCGGCGATCACGCGGAGCCGGTCGGCACAGACTGTCCCTGAGTGCTCCCGCAGCAGCCAATCCCGCAGATCCTTCAGCGTCGGATCCATGAAGGTCACCACCTGTCCACGAAGGGGTCGGCGAGCTCCCCGCTCAACGCCGCCGACAGCGGGCGGTTGATCCGGGGCAACAGGTACACGTCGCCCAGACGTTCCAACGGAACCCACTCGAAGCCCACCTGGATGGGGTCCGGCGGTTCCGGCATGCGCGGCTCGGCGTCGTTCACCTGCTCGGCGAGGAAGTTGAACTGAACCTTCTGTACGTCTCCGAACTCGCCCTGCCACGACTCGGGGACGTACTCGACGACGCACAGCAGACGCCGGGCCACGACCTGGAGGCCGGTCTCCTGTGCAACCTTGCGGTTCACAGCGTGGCGCAAGTGCTCGCCGACTTGGGCCTTGCCGCCGGGAAGGTTGTAGTGGAATCCGGCCTCGTCGTCGTACGACAGCAGCAGGACGGCGCCGTCGCGCACGATCGCCGCCTTCACGGAGACACTGATCCGAGGTAGCTCGGGTGTCAGACGCACGACAGCGCTTCCGGTTCGCCGACGCGCATCAGGTCGCCGACCTCCGCGAGGGACCCCGCGACGGTGGAGCGGAAACTCCCTCCGCGCCGGAACTGACGAGCGGCGGTGCGCATACCCGCGAGGGCGGCACGGCTGAGCTGGTTCGCGTAGATGCAGAGGCGGAAGCCGGCCTCTCCGAGTTCGGCGGTGCTCAGGTCGGGGAACGCCGTGGGCACGCTGACCAGCGGTACGCCGTGGCTCCACGTACGTCCGATGGCCCGCGCCTGATCACCGGTCGCGTCCTTGGAGTGGATGAGTACCGCATCCGCCCCGGCCTTGGCGTACACCTCGGCCCTGGCGATCGCCGTGGCCATGTCCTCACCGGCGATCAGGGCCTCGGTGCGGGCCACAACCACAAGGTCGTCACCGGCGACCTTCCGTATGCGCTCCACCTGCTCGCACAGAAGGTCCCGGTCGGCGAGGGTCTGGGCCCGGTGGGCAGCGAAGCTGTTGCACTTCGGGTACGCGCTGTCCTCGACACACACCGCCGCGGCTCCGGCGCGCATCAGGTCGTACGCGAACCGCTCCGCCGTGCGCCCCGAACCGCCCGCGTTGTCGATGTCCACGATGACGGGCAGTTCGGTGACACGGCCGAGCGAGGCGACCACGTCGGACAGGTCCCGGGGGCCCAGGACGTTGGCGTCCGGCAGCCCGGAGGCCGCGGACACCTCCAGACCGCTCACCCACAGGGCGTCGAAGCCCGCTTCCGTCGCGACGTGCGCGGCGAGCGCATTCACCGCACCGATCGCCAGTATCGGGTGCTTCCGCTCGCTGTCGTCGAGGGCCTCGCGCAAACGCATTGCCTTCGTGCCGTCAGCCATGGGTCTCTCCTCCTTCCGTGTGGGCGGCGATGGGCGGCACCAGCTCTCGTTCGCGCAGTACATCCCAGGCTGCGAGCAGCACCTCGGACCGGGGCCGGCGGGCGTCCAGGCGGACCACGTCGCCGAGGAGCGGGAACTCGTCGGGCTTCGTGACCACGGCCTCATAGGTCTCGCGAACCCGGCTCTGGACGTCGTGCACGTCCCAGTCGGCCCGGACGGCGTCTCCCTGTCGGGCCTGCGCCCGGCTCATCGAGGCGTCGGTCTCCAGGTCCAGGACGAGCGTGAGATCGGGGGCCACGGTGAGGTGCGCGGCCAGCGTCTCGTACGTCTCCGACGCCCTCATGCCGTGCTTCACGGCGAAGAAGGCCAGCTCGCTGAGGAGCCAGCGATCCGCGATCACGGGCCGGACCGGTTGTTGGGGGAGCACGAGGTGATCCAGCGTGGCCCGCTTGTCCGCGGCGATCGCGGACAGGTAGGCGTCACGGTTCCCGGCGTTCGGCTGGTACTTGCCGGTGACGATGGCGGCGGCCTGGTCGGCGGCGAGGAAGTTGGTGGTGAGCATGCACAGCGGTGTGACGCCGTAGAACCCCTCCCAGAGCCGGAAAAGGCCCTTGCGTAGCGTCGTCTTGCCGGTGCCGTCGAGCCCCTCGATGACGATGAACGGATGGCGATGGTTCATTCGACCTGCCCCGCCCCCGTGCCGCCGGCGTACTTGGTGAAGCGGCCCCGCCAGCGGGCCGTGGTGGACACCAGGTCCACCAGCCGCAGCTCCGCCAACTCGTAGACGAGGCGGGGCAGCTCGGGCTCGGCGCAGATGCTGGCCTCGATTGCCCGGCAGTATGCGGCGCGGAGGGCCGGGTCGTCGGCGGAGTTACGCAGCGCCGCCTCCAGCACCCGCGTGGCCATGCCGTGGGCCACGACGCTCATCGCGCTGCCCAGGGCCTGCTCATGCAGCTGGCCCGGGTGCGGCTCCAACGTGATGTGGTGCACCCCGCGGTGGCGGATCACCGCGAAGAAGCCCACCCACCACGCGGCGGCGGCGCTGACGGCGGTTACGGCGTCGGACCAGGCCGCCCCGGACCGCTCCGCGAGGATGCCCTGGGCAGCGGTGTCGGCGGCGCGGTGAAGTGCCCCGCGCCGGTTCCGCGACTCCACTCCGTGCCGCTGGGGCAGCTCCCACCAGAAGCCGAGCCCGGCGTCCTCCAGTAGCGGCATCGCGGACTCGTCGGCTGCTGGCAGCGGAGACGGGCGCTGGGCCAGCACGGAGACATCGGCGCCCGGCACGTCCGGCAGCGCCTTCTCCTCGGCGACGGCAGTCCGCCATTCGTCGAGATGGAGATGGAGCCGCTGGGTCAGCAGCCCGTCTGCCAGTGTCTGCCAGGCATGGGCCAGCGGCGGCGAACCGGGTGGCCGGGGCGGCAGGGTCAAGGAGGTCACAGGGCGGATCCTCACGTCCGGGGAGTCGCGGCACGCGGCTCCGGTCGGTGGTGCTCCACCACGATGGCCGCCACGAAGGCCGACGCCTATGAGTGTTTATGAGCCCCACCAGCGGAACGTGTCCGGGTGGTCGCAGAGCGGGGGAGAATGCCGACCATGGTCGACAGCGGACAGCGGCGGTGTACGCGCTGCGGTGCCCTTCTCAGTCGCTTCAACGCCGGTACACGATGCGCCTCGTGCCAGGACGGGACGGCTGCACGACGGGCAGACCCGGCCTTCTGGCGTGATCCGACGGTCCGGCGAGCCGTGGCCGCATGGGAACTCGGAACCGTCGTCAAGCTGTTCAGGAAGCACACGGGCCTCTCCCAGGCCGGCGTGGCGCGGATGGTCAGCATCGACCAGGCCGAGGTCAGCAGACTCGAACGCGGGCTCAAACAGATCCGCGACCGACGGCAGTTCGTCCAGTGGACCGATGCGCTGGGAGTTCCGGAGGAGCTGCTCGGGCTCCTGCCCACGGCCGATCCGCACATCCGGGACTCCACGGGCCGACAGGGAACGGCGAACACCGGAGCCCGTGGGTACGCGCCGCTGCCTGAAGGTCCGGGCCAGCTTCTCTTACCCGCCGGCCGGTCCGTCTCGACGACGGCGCTTCCCGTGCTGACCCTTCCCGCGGCCTCCTTCCTCGGGGACAGCCTGAGACTCGACTCCCGTCCGGAGCTGGATGCCTGGCGCACCATGCCGATGCGCGCGCTCGTCGTCGCGAACCGCACGGTGGACGGGGCGGTCCGGCAGTTCGTCACCGACGCCCGACCGAGCAGCGTACGCGGCACCGCCTCCGACCCGGTCGACATCCCTGCCGCGTACGAACTGGACGACTTGACCTACGGCATCCTGTGGGCCGTGTCTGGTTTCGAGGCGGCACTCCTCGGCGATGACCAAGCCCTGTACACCTCGCTGGCGTCGCTCACCGCTTCCCCAGGCTCACCAGTCGCCTCCGACCAGGGACTGACCGAAGTCTCCCGGATGCTGATCGGCTCAGAGACCGCCGCCCGGTACATCCTGGGCCACCGTGACCACCTAGGCGACGCGCCCGTCTTCTGGACCAGAGAACAGCGCGGTGAAGAGGCCGCCACGTGGCTGTTCTTCCGGCACAAGTACCGGTACCTCGAACGATTGGCACCCCGGCGTCCGGGCGGTACCAGCGGCCGAGGGTTCTGCGTCCCCGAGACGGCGGTCGCCTCCTCGCCGGCGTACGAGCGCGTTCTGCTGTTCCTCGCCATCGCGCTCATGGAGTCCTTCGGCATCCGCACCTGGGTGACCGACGACGAAGGTTTCGCGCACACCGACGGCTTCGCGCTCTCTCAAGGGCGCCAAGCCGTCATCGCCTCATGGGTACGGACCGAGGGGGCGTCCCACCTCGCGGTCACCGCGCGGCCGGGGGCCCTGCGCACGTTCGCCGACGTGACAGGCCACGTCAGCCATCACTCGGCCACGGCGGCCGAACAAGCGGGACAGCGCCTCGCGGCCACGGCGCAGTACCTCGGCCTCGATGCCTCCTGGCTCGGGCGCCGGTGCGCACAGTTGTCGGCCGTGGGCACGGAGCGGCTCGCCCGGCCGCGCAGCCGGTTACTCGGCCTTGAAGGGCTGGATGCCGCCTGCCGGTTCGTGGCCGGGCAGCTGGTGATCATTCCGCATACCCGGACGGCGCCGACCCGATAGCCTGCGTGAACCACTCGTGAGGCCGCGCTCGGCGGCGTCCGGACAGGGGAGCAGGGGATATGACGGAGTCGGTCAGGAAGGTGGCGGTCTTCTCCCTCGGCGGCACGATCGCCATGACCACGGATCCCACTACCGGAGGCGTCGTACCCGCGCTCTCGGCCCACGAACTCATCGCCGCGGTACCCGCCCTGGCCACGAGCGGTATCGGCCTCAAGGTGCGGGACTTCCGGCGTCTGCCCGGTGCCTCCCTGAGCTTCGCGGACCTCACCGCGCTGTCGGCCGCGATCGCGGCGGAGCTGGAGACCGGAGACGTCGACGGCGTCGTCATCACCCAGGGCACCGACACCATCGAGGAGACCGCCTTCCTCCTCGACCTCTACCACGGCCACGAGCAGCCGGTCGTCGTCACCGGCGCCATGCGCAACCCCACCCTGCCCGGCGCCGACGGTCCGGCCAACCTCCACGCCGCCGTCCTGGCCGCCGCCGACCCCGGACTCAGTGGCGCCGGCTGCCTCGTCGTACTCGGCGACGAGGTCCACTCGGCACGGACCGTCCGCAAGTCCCACACCACCAGCCCCGCTGCCTTCACCTCACCGGCGTGCGGCCCGATCGCGCGGATCGTGGAGAACCGGGTGCGGATGGTAGGCGTGCTGCCGCGCCGCGGACCGCTGGTCGGCGTCCCCGACCGTGAGGCGCGCGTCGGGCTCTACACCGTCACCCTCGGCGACGACGGCGCCCTGCTCGACGTGTGGGACGGCAACTGCGACGGGCTCGTGGTCGCGGCCTTCGGCGTGGGCCACGTCCCGGAGCGTCTCGTCGAAGGGCTCACCAAGCTCGCGTCCCGCATCCCCGTGGTCCTCGCCTCCCGCATCGGCAACGGACCCGTCCTGTCCGACACGTACGGCTTCCCCGGCTCCGAGAAGGACCTCCTCGGACGAGGACTCATCGGTGCCGGAGACCTCGGCCCCTACCATGCGCGGATCCTGCTGCAGGCCCTGCTCGCCCAGGGCGCCGACGGGGCGGCGGTCCGCGAGACCTTCACCACCGCCTCCGCCCGCTGACCCCACCTCATCAGGAGACACCCGCACATGCGTGCTCACGAGCTGACCGTCGGCCGTACCTTCGGCGTCACCTTCGACCACGGGGAGGACTTCTTCGAGGCGCTGTCCACCTTCTGCCGGGACAACGGCGTACGGCAGGGCTATATCCCCTCGTTCATCGGGGCCTTCGCGGAGGCCGAGATCGTGGGTGCCTGCGAGAAGCTCGCGGACCCGGACGCACCGGTCTGGGCGAAGACGTACGTCACCAACGTTGAGGCGTTCGGCGCCGGCACCCTCGCCCATGACCCCGCCACCGGCGGGATACTCCCGCACATCCACGTCTCCGCCGGCCTGAAGGCCCAGTCGGCCGACGGCAGGACGAGTCACCTCCTCGGCGCCAAGGTCCAGTTCCTCAGCGAGCTGATGGTCGTGGAGGTCACGTCGCCCACGATGACCCGGCCCCGGAACCCCGACCTCTACGACGTTCCACTGCTCACGTTCGGCTGACCGGCAGAAGCCGGCGAATCCAGGAGTGGCCCGGAGCGATCACCTCGATCGCGTCCGCCAGCCAGGCGCGTGCCGGAGCGTCGAGCAGCGGCAGCACAGCTTCGAAGTCGGTCTCGTCCTTCTCCCGGGTCGCTTTCGCCTTGTAGAAGAGCTGCACCTCGGGCACGAGATACGGGATGCCCGTCTCGCTCGTTCGCCCGAGCTGGTCGATCGGGAGCCGGATCTTCGGGGTGCGCCGCGAGACCCACTGGGTGCCCTCGGCCTCGTCCAGCATGAGCTGCACCGACCAGGGCGCCTCCGTCGTGCGGCGGCACCAGATGTCGTGGAGCGGCGGCCGAAGGACCTCTCCAGGACGCCACGGTCGAAGCTCCCCCTGGCCGGGCGGGTCCGCCACGTACAGGTCCCAGTCGGCCAGCAGTTCACGTACGAGGGCCTGGTCTCGCCGGAGGACGAGGACGTCGAGATCGCCGTGTGCGCGCAGCTCGCGGCCGACCGCGAGTTCGATCGCGTAGCCACCGGCGATCCACCACGGGAAGTCCGCCTTGGCGAAGACCGCGGCCACATCCTCGGGACGATCCGGCACCCAGCGTCCCAATACGTCACTCACCCGCCCATACTCTCAGCTTGAGATTTAACCTCGCCATTCGAACATGGCCCTCTGCCGTATCTGCTGGGCGTTTTCTCCCGATTCGACCCTGTCGCGGGCGCGTTGATCGCGCCTGAAAGCGCCGGTCAGACGTGTTCGAATCCGCTGGGTTAAATCTCAAGCTCAGTGGCCGGACGGGCAGAGGTAAAGGCCGACGGCGGGTGTCGGCGGTCTCGCTGGAGCGCCTTGTCGCTCGTTCGTCCCTGCGCTCATAAACGCCCATGAGTATCAGGGGCACCTGCGTCCATCGTTGAGGGCGTGACTCGCGACTGGCACCGTGGCTGGTGCTTGAGCCACGATCTTCCCGGAGCCGCGCGCCCGAAGCCAGCGTGCTTCCTGCGGCCGTACGCCTCTCTGCGGCGTACCTGACGCACTTCCGCGACCACGTCGCAGCCTCGGGAGACGGCCATCGACGTCACCCAAAAGGAGGTCCGCCGCCCGATGATCAGCGCGCCGTCCGCCGCTCTCGGCCTCGTGTACCGCTGGACCGACCACACTCTCAACCCGACCGGCGAAGCCCGCGCGGTTCTGCGACGTGTCCTCAAGGACCTGGGCCTGTCCGGAAACGTCATCAGTGACGGAGTCCTGGCCGTCTCGGAGCTCGTGGCCAACGCGCACGAGCACGCGTGCGGCCCGTACGAGGTGCACATCCGCTCGGCCGCCGGGAGATACATCTGCGAGATCCATGACGGGGATCCGGTGCTCCCCACGGGCCTCTACCTCGGTGCCACGCCCTCGCCGGACGCCGAACCGGCTGAGGGGGCGGGCGGGTTGCTCGCTGAGCGGGGACGGGGCCTGCGCATCGTGAATGAAGTGGCCCAGGGGCAGTGGGGGTTCCACGTCACGGAATGCGGCGCCAAGGCCGCCTGGATCGTGTTGGCCACGGCTTCAGCGGAGCTGTCCGAGGGGAAGGATGCTGACGGCGTTCGGGCATCCTGTGCCGAGCGTGAACCGAGGCCCCGAAGCGCCTGACAATTCATCAGATCCTGTTCGACGCTGCCAGGACGCGTCTGGCGAGGCAGGCAGGGTTGCAGCAGGCCCCGAGAGGCGAGTGCGCCAAGCGACACTGGCCAACCGCTGTCTGATCCGACGGATACCTCTCGGTCCGCTGACGCGGTGAACCTGCGCGGACCGGTCAGCGCAGCCCTGCGAACACCACAGCTGCCGCCGTGCCGCCCAGGACGGCGCCCACGATCACCTGCGCGGTCGTATGGTCGCGCAGCGAGACCCGGGACCAGCCGACAGCGGCGACGCCGAGGAAGAGGAGGGCAGCCCACCAGACGGGCGAGGTGCTGGTGGGCAGTGCCGCCGGCGTCGTAGCCCTGGGGATCATGGACACATGAGCGAGAAGTGAAGGGCTTGGACACCATGACAGAGAAGACCTCCCGCGCCTCGGGCGAAGAGGCAGTCCGCGATGCCGGCCCAGTCGGTGCTCCGGTCATCCTGAGCAACGAGTCCGGCTCGTTCGCCTGGGGTGTGCTGACCAAGCGCCACCCTGCCCTCATCCAGCAGGTACGAGATGCCTTCCCGTACGGCCGCCGACAGTACGAGGCCCTCGACGCCCTGCTGGAGGAGATCACCAACGGTGTGGTCGAGCCGCTTGCCCCTGCGGAACACGACCACGAGCGCTGGGCGGACTGGGGGCAAGAGCACTTCGGGCGCTCGTGGTACGACGCCCCGTTCCTGTGGGCGGAGAGCTACTTCTACCGCAGGCTCCTCGCCGCCGTCGAGTACTTCGGCACCGGCCCATGGCAGGGAGTTGATCCGTTCGCGCCGTTCAAGCAGGCCGAACTGCGCGGCGACGCGGTGGAAGAGGAGTTGCGGGCCCTCGACGCACTTGCGGACGCGCCGGCCGAGGAGCGGGCCACGGCCCTGCTCCACGCCTCGCTCTGGGGCAATCGTGCGGACCTCGGCTTCCGCGTTGCGGCGGGGGAGCCGACGATCGATGGCGCCGCTGCCTCCACGCTGGTCGCCGACGACAGCGCCGTGCTGTGGCAGCTCCTGCCCGCCGGAGCGTCCTCCACCGTCTCCGTGGTGGCGGACAACGCGGGACGAGAGCTCATCCCGGATCTGATCCTTATCGACCACCTCCTCGAACAGCGGCACGCCGAGCGCGTCGTGCTCCACGTCAAGCCCTACCCCTACTACGTCTCCGACGCGATGACGGCTGACGTCGTCGACTGCCTCCGTCGCCTCACCGAGGCGCCCGGCGAAGCCGGCCGGATCGGCGGCCGACTCTGGAAGGCCATGGCGGCAGAAAGCCTGGAGGTCCGCACCCACCCGTTCTTCTGCGCTCCGCTGCCGTACGGGGAGATGCCCGAGGACCTTCGCGGCGAGTTCGCGAGCGCCACGCTCACCATCCTGAAGGGTGACCTCAACTACCGTCGCCTGGTAGGCGACCAGGCGTGGGACGCCACGGCGCCTTTCACTGACCGCACTGACTACTTCCCGGGGGCCGTCGCGGCGCTCCGGACTCTGAAGTCCGACGTCATCGTCGGTCTGGACAAGGGAACGCTGGACGCCCTCGAACGGTCCAGGACTGCCTTGCGTACGAGCGGAACTCACGCGCTGATTCAGGTGCGACGGTAGACCTGGGGCGGGGTGAGCTCCCGCGCATCAGGTCTCATACCTGGAATGGGCGGCCACGTGCAAGCTCTCTCCCGGCTCGGCATGGGCCGCTCCGTCCTCCACGAGGTCGACCGGCAGATCCAGGCCGACAGGCTGGCCCGCCAGCAAGCCCAGGAGAACGGTGAGGAGAGGCCCGCCCCGCGGCCACTGGGCACAGTGCGGCCCATCATGGCCAAGAACTTCTACTTCCCCGTCGGCTCGGGTGTCGGGATGGACTACTGCCGGGGGCTGTACGACCACATCCAGATCGCCCTCGGCGACAACTGCCAACCTCTGTATGGCTTCTTCGAGGGCGGCAACTTCAAGCAGGCCAAGAAGGACGAAGTCCTCATGGAGCCGCTTGACGTCACCCGCTCCCTGGACGCCATGGGCCTCGAACACCTGCGCATCGTCTGCCTGTGGGCGACCGACGAGATCCGTCAGCGGATGATCAACGCACTCGCCCGCGCCTACGGACTCGATCCCGCCAGCCTCAACCCCGCCGAAGGCAAGAGCGTCACGCTGCACGGCACCCGGGTCAGCGTCGTCTTCCACCACGTTCCCGACTTCCTCCAGCACGGATCCGCGGCCGGCAGGACCGCGCACACGGCCGACCTGGTCTCTTTGAAGGCGGGGTCAGGAGAGATCGTCGGTGTATGGGCGGAAACCGAGTACGGCGACGGGAAGAAGGGCTCCCCGGCGAGGCCGAAGGACAGCGAAGACGCGAAGCACCAGACCCACCGGATCCTCGCCAAGATGGGTCTGGTGGTCCAGTACATCGACAGGGCCGTCCAGACCGGCATCGACAAGTCCACCGGCATGGACCACCAGAGCCTGTCCTGCCTCATGGACCTCTACCGCAATCTCGGGTTCATTGACCGGCGGATCTCCCGCGTTCTGGCCAAGCCCATCGGGAAGCTCCCCGCCGACGGGGTCGCGCACTGCGGCGTCCATGTCCGCAGGCAGTCACGTCGCCCGGGTGAGAGAGACGCCAGGATCTCCGTCTCCGCGAGCGTCCTCAAGCCCCCCACCGTGCCGGACGGCGCGTGGACGCTCCACGGATGGTCATACACCGACCGCACCTGGAGGCCGTACCACCTGGCCGAAGCCGCCTTCCACGCCGCCGACTACCCGGCCGGGAAGATGACGGAGTTCATGGACAACTTCGCCGGCTATTCCAGCACCGCCAAGGTCATCGACCAGGCGCTGGAGGACCTCGCCGACTACCTGGGCGGCACCCCGTACACGGTCACGGTTGACGGCGTCGCCTGCCGACGGCTGTGGAAGGGCCTGAACAACAGGACTCAGGGCCAGCCACCCGAGCCCAACACCACCTGGCTCCCGGGTTCCACGATCGCCCCCAGGCACCGGCCGATCGCCGTGGTGCGCCTCAACAAAACCGACGAGGAGGTCCCGCGCCCGGTGCAGGTGACCATCACCGACGAGGACGACAGCGAGATCAAGACCAAGGAACGCACCACGCAGGTCTTCCGGATCGACCCCGATCTCGGTGAGCAGTGCACCTGGCTGCTGGTCAACACAACCCATCAGTTCGACGGCAACGGTGCCGGTAGGCAAGGCTCGAAGAAGACCCGTTACGGCGCACTGCCGTGGAACAAGGGCAAGAACGAGATCAAGGCGAACTACTACGCCATGACCGCAACCGAGATCTTCCCGATCACCGTGAACACCGACCAGCGCCGAGAACTGATGATGGTGACCGCCAGGCTCTGCCACCAGGCCCTCGCTTGGAAGCACCGTACCCGCTACCCGATCCCGCTCCATGCGGCGCTTCAGATGGACAATGACCACCCGCAGTACCGACGCACCATCACGCCTGAGGACCTCGACGGCGACTTGAATGGCGAGGACGAGTAGCCTCGTCACCTCTGCCACGCGGCCGCGGTCGGGGCACCACACAGAGGATCGCGCGCCGCTGCGGTCGGCTGGAACGCGCTTGCGTGGCGCCCGGGTGGCCGCTGCGCAAGCGCCGCCAGTCGTCTGGCAGGCTGACCCCCGAGCCGCAGCCATAGCGGCCTGATTCCGGACACGGAGCCGGGAAGATCGGCCCAGTCCGATGTGATCACTTCCTCCTGTGGGATGTCGATCAGTAGGCTGTGGGGGTGATTCGTCGGTGTCCATGCCCCTCGTGCCTTGCTTCTTCTATGGTGGAGCGTATGCATGCGCCGAGCGAGGTGGTGCTGTCGTTGCGGAAGTCAGGGGGTGTGCGTTGAGCGGCGCGACTCTGCCGTCGCGCGTCGGTCCGTACCTCGTCGAACGGCGGCTCGGCGCCGGCGGGATGGGGGAGGTGTACCTCGCCTACTCGGTCGCGGGTGAACCGGTCGCTGTGAAGGTGATCAGGCCCGACCGCACGGATCCGCACACGCGCGCCCGGTTCGAACGCGAGGCGACGATCGCGCGTACGATCTCGGGCACGGGTCGTGTGGCCCGTTTCATCGAGGCGGACCCGTTCGCCGAGCAGCCCTGGCTGGCCATGGACTATGTCCCCGGTCGCCCGCTTTCCGACGTCGTGCGGGACCAGGGTCCGCTGTCCGCGCCACTCGTGGCGAGCCTCGGCGCGTTGCTAGCTGAGGGGCTTGCCGCGGTGCACGCCGCGGGCCTGGTGCACCGCGACCTGAAGGCGCAGAACGTCATCCTCGGCGACTTCGGCCCGGTGATCATCGACTTCGGCCTCGGCGCTTTCGTCGGAGCGTCCAAGGGAACGCTCACGCAGGCTGGCATGGTCATCGGCACGGTTCGCTGCATGCCGCCCGAGCAGGCCCTGGGCGAGCTCGACGTGACGCAGGCCGCTGATGTGTACGGCCTGGGCACCGTACTTCTCTACGCGGCGACCGAGCACTACCCGTACGACGGCGCCCGGTGGGAGGCAGTCGCCGCGCAGGTGGTCAACCCAGAGATCGGCCCCGACCTGTGCGGGCTGCCCGATGAGCTGGCCCCGGTCGTGACGGCCATGCTGGCACACAAGGCGGACGACCGCCCCTCTCTGGAGGAAGTGACCCGGCAGTGTGCTGATCTCATGCATCAGCTGGGTACGAGTCCGGCTCGTGCACGGCGCGCTCTGATCCAGGAGACGACGGCGAAGGACCATTCCACGATGGTGCTGCCGCAGCCTGATGGACCGATGCTGGACCGGCTGGACTCACTCGAGAAACTGCTGCGCGAAGAGCCAGCGGTCCCGGTGGAAGAGATCTTTGTCTCGCCACCCGGCGGTGAATCCGGTCCGGACTCACCAGCCGCGAGCGACACCGCGAGCCCACTCCCGCCTGTGTTCGTGCAGGTACCCGAGCCCGCGAGCGGAAGCCCGGCTGCGCCCACACCACAAAGGGGCCGCCCTCCCGCTTCCCGGAGGGTCGCCGAGGAGTTGCGCGAGCGCTACGCGGTGGGGCCCGCGCTCGCCTGGTCGAAGCGCTGAACCGCTCTTCCCCCCTATCTACTGGCGAGATCGGTTCGGGGCGGCAGAGAGGGCGAGGGGGCGATTCGTCGGCGCCCGTCTCACCTGTCGGCCGCCTCAGGCCCCGCACGACCACCCTGCACATCACGAGCACACAGTCCACAGAGGAGCACCACGTGACCACGGCGATGCAGCCCGAGGTTCCTGAAGGGCGCGACGCCGATGAGGCGCAGTCGGCATACCCGGCCGGTGCCAGGCCGGCCTTCGCCCCCGGCGCCCAGGTGCGCATCCGCCACGAGCAGTGGCTCGTGAAGTCCGTCTCGGGGTCCCGTGACGGACTCATGGTCGAGGCCAGCGGCGTTTCCTCGTTCGTCCGTGGTACGGATGCGATCTTCTACTCCGGGCTGGATGTGATCGAGGTGCTCGATCCGCGCAAGACCCAGCTCGTGCCCGACGAGACCTCCAAGCACGCCAAAGCCCGCCTCCACCTGGAGGCGGTCATCCGCAAGACCGCGCTGCCGCAGACCGAGCACGGCATCGCCCTCGCCGACTCCTTCCTCATGGACCGGCAGCAGCATCAGCTGCGTCCCGCCGAGCTGGCGCTGTCCATGCGCAACCCGCAGCCCCGGCTGCTGATCGCCGACGTAGTTGGTCTGGGCAAGACGCTGGAGATCGGCATCACGCTCTCGGAGCTGATCCGGCGGGGGCGCGGCGAGCGCATCCTCGTGGTCACGCCCGCCCATGTGCTGGAGCAGTTCCAGCGCGAGCTGTGGACCCGCTTCTCTCTGCCGCTGGTGCGCCTGGACTCCACCGGTATCCAGCGCATTCAGCAGGAGATCCCGGCAGGCCGGAACCCGTTCGCCCACTTCAAGCGCGTCATCGTCTCCGTCGACACCCTCAAGTCGGCGACGTACGCCCACCACCTGGAAAACATCACCTGGGACGCGGTCGTCATCGACGAGTCGCACAACCTCGTGAACAAGGGCACCCGCAACAACCGCCTCGCCCGCCGCCTCGCCGAGCAGACCGATGCGCTGATCCTGGCCTCCGCCACTCCGCACAACGGCGACGCCGAATCCTTTGCCGAGCTGATCCGGATGCTCGATCCGGCGGCCATCGCCGACCCCAAGAACTACAAGGTCGCCGACCTCGACCACCTCTACATCAGGCGCACCAAGACCGACCGAGAGGTACGCGACAGCCTCAAGGGCAAGCCCTGGGCCGAGCGCGGCGACTCCCTGCCGGTGCCGGCTCCGGCGACACCGAAGGAAGTCGCCGTCCTGGAGAAGCTCGCGAGCGAGTGGACCCCGGGGGACCCCAGCCGTTCGTCGGTCTGCGCCGATCCGCTGGTCGGCTACAACTTCCTCAAGGCGTTCCTCTCCTCCCACGTCGCCCTGCGGAAATCCCTCGCCAACCGCCGTGCCTACCTGGACAACCCGAAGACCGGTACGGCGAGGGGTAAGGCCAAGGCCGCGGCGGACACCCCCGAGCGCCGCGCCGATCTCGCCGCCGAGAGCAAGGCGCTCGCGGAGCTGGAGGCGCTGGTCGCGGACTTCACCGACCAGGACTCCGCCAAACTTGACGCGCTCGTACGCACCCTGAAGGAACTCGGCGTCGGCCCGCGCTCCGAGCGTCGCATCGTGATCTTCTCCGAGCGGGTCCACACCCTGGACTGGCTGGCCCAGGAAGTTCCGGCCCGGCTCGGCTTCAAGAAGAACGAGGCGAAGGCCGACGCGGCGCGTCCCTGGAAGGCGTACGGCGGAGCCGTCGAGGTCATGCACGGCGACACCACCAACGACCAGCAACAGCAGGAGATCGTCGACCGCTTCGGTCGGCTCGAAGAGCCGGTACGGCTGCTGTTCACCGGTGACATCGCCTCCGAGGGCGTAAACCTGCACCACCAGTGCCACGACCTCATCCACTACGACCTGCCCTGGTCCCTCATCCGCATCGAGCAGCGCAACGGACGCATCGACCGCTACGGGCAGGCGGTCAGCCCCGAGTTCCGTGCGCTCACCCTCACCGCCGATGTGCCTTGGCGGCGCGACGAGGAGAGCGGCGAGATGCTCACGCTCGACGACCGGCTCGTCGGCGCCCGCCTGCTGCGGCGCGAGGCCCAGGCACACGAGATCGAGACCGGCGAGGGCAGCGCCGAGGCCGTCACCGGCCTCTACAACGACAAGAAGGAAGAGGACCGCCTCACCCGCGACCTCATCAAGGGCGGCACCGTCGAGCGCTCCATCAAGCAGTCGCAGCAGGAGTCCGGCGGGGTCCTCGCGGGACTCCTTGCCGGCGCCAACGCCCGGCTCGCCGACCCGACGGCTCCTCCTGCCACCCTCGGTACGGCCCCGGTGCCCGAGGCCGACGTACCCCATGTCTTCACCGACACCAAGGCGTACTTTCACGCCGCGATGGACCTCATCTACCCGGAGGCCGAGCGCGCGGTCCTCGGCTGGAAGCCCGAGACGGCCCATGGCCGAATCGAGTTCACTCCGCCCGACGACCTGCAGTACCGCTTCCGGGCGCTGCCGAAGTCGTACCTGGAGCAGGAGAAGATCCTCACGACGTCCAAGTACGACGGCACGCTGAGCATCACCTTCGACAAGCAGTACGCCGCCGACCGTCTGGAGGCCGCCCGCAACGCCAAGCAGGGCAAGACGGACCAGCCCACCTCCCAGTGGCCCAATGTCTCCTACGCCTCCGACATCCACCCCGTGCTCGACTGGGTGACGGACAAGGTCCTCGCCAAGCTCCAGTACGACGAGGCGTTTGTCCTCGCCTTCCAGCCCGACCCCGCCAAGGCCAAGCGGATCGACGCCGCCCTGCCCGAAGCCCTCACCGGCCCGGTCTACCTCCTGCAAGGCGTGTACTCCAACGCGGCGGGCAAGCCGACGGTCGTGGAGTGGATGGCCGTCACCGGGCTCACCGCGGGCAGCCCTCGCGTATGGCGCATGGACTCGGCGTTCCTCGCCGCCTGCGGTGTCGGCCCCGGCATGCCCGGCCGCGCCCAGCCCGTCGCCCCTGACCTCCTCCAGGAACTCGTCCCCGCGGCCGTCGACGCGGCCGAGACCCACCTGCGCGAGCGCCGCGCCGACTACGACAAGCAGGTCGACTCCTACCTCGCCCCGTACGAGGACCGGGTGCAGGTCTGGGAGCAGGGCGCCCTGATCGCCGTCGGCAACCAGCAGCGCCGCATCCAGCAGGTGTACGACACGGCCGCCCGCCGCCGCGACCTCGTACGCCGCCTGCGGACCGACGGCGACCCGATGCTGCGGGTCCTCTGCGTCCTCGAACCCCTTCACGCCACCGCCGCGTCCACCGCGCACGCCGAGGAGTCCGCACGATGAGCTACACCTACGACTCCTTCGCCAACCGCGGCGAATACCTCTCCGCCCATTACTTCAGCGAAGAGCTGGAGAACACCCTCAAGAAGGGCAAGGCGGGCGACGAGGGCTTGTTCACCCTGTGGACCGGCCGCGAGACCGACCCGCACGATCCCCAGCCGACCCCGCGCGAACTACTGCCCCGGCTGCGCGGCGACTACCTGGCCACCGTGCGCCCCTTCCTACACCTCCGCGCCCAGCAGGAAGAACCCGGCAGCACCTACGACGACCCGACGGGGGAGTGGGCCGAGCGCATCACCGCCTGGCACACCACCGTCATCGAAGCCCTCGGCTACGGCGAGCGGCCCAAGCAGCCGGTCACCGTGCACAACGCCGGCAAGGAGTACGAGCTCCAGGTCGCCTGGCACGGAGACGGCGTCGTCGCCCTCGACTGCGGCTGGACCGACTCTCTCGACGACGCCCTCGACCCCGACGAGGCCGGACAGCTCCTCCACCCCCTCAAGACCACCGATGGCCTCCTCGAGGTCGGCGAGAAGCTGGCGGGCTGGCTCTTCCAGAGCGAACTCCACGAGCCCGGCGGCGACGCTCCCCGCTTCATCCTGCTGCTGTGCGGTGGCGTACTCGTCCTCGCCGACCGCAAGTCCTGGGCCGAAGGCCGCTACCTCGCCGCCGGCCTGGACGCGGCCCTCGCCCGCAACGACACGGCGAAGGCCGGCGAACTCTCCCTCCTCGCCGCCCTTTTCTCCCATGACATGCTCGCGCCCCGCCCCGACGGCAAGGGCCGACGCATCGACGAGCTGATCAAGGCATCTCGCGACAACGCCGTCGGCGTCAACTCCGAGCTGCGCAAGGGACTCCAGCAGTCGGTCGAGATCATCGCCAACGAGGTTCTCGACCGCTTGCGCGAGGCGAAGGTCAAGCCGCGGGAGATCGAGGACCTCAGGAAGGGCCCGTTCGCCAAGCAGCTCACCCGTGAATCCCTGCGCTACCTCTACCGCATCCTCTTCCTTCTGTACGCGGAGGCCCGCCCCGAACTGGGCATCCTGCCCGCCGACGACTCCACCTACGAGGCCGGCTACTCGATCGCCCGGCTGCGCGAGCTGGTCGCGCGCGAGCGAAAGCTGGTCGACGAGGACAGCCGGGACGGCTTCCACCTCTACGCCTCCCTCGACGTCCTCTTCAACAAGGTCAACTTCGGACATCGTCCGCACGGCAGCGAAGCGGACGACAGCAAGCCCGCCGCCGAGCGCAGCGAACAGCGCGGCCTCCGTTTCGAGCCGCTGCGCAGCGAGCTGTTCGACCCGAAGGCGATCACCCTCATCGGCAGTGGCGTCCTGGACCCCCGGTGGGACGAGGACGGGGACGAGGAACCGCGGTGGCTGGACCTGCGGCTGCGCAACGAAGCCCTGCACCAGGTGCTGCGTCTGCTCACCCTGAAGGAGGCCGGCCAGAAGGGCCGGCAGGGCGGCTTCATCTCCTACCGGAACCTCGGTATCAACCAGCTCGGTGCCGTCTACGAAGGTCTGATGTCGTACACCGGCATCATCGACGAGGAGAAGGAGCTGGCCGAGGTCGCCAAGCCCGGCGCCAAGAAGGGCGGCAAGCAGTACGGCGACCCCGAGAAGGGCTCCTGGCTCGTCCCCGCCGACCGGCTGAACGACTACTCGGAGAACACGCACGTCGTGTACTCCGCCCAGGACACCGAACAGCACGGCCTGCGCGGCCCCAAGAAGTACGCCCCGGGCCGGTTCGTCTACCGCCTGGCCGGCCGCGACCGCGAGACCTCCGCCTCGTACTACACCCCCGAGTCCCTCACCGAGGTCACCGTCGAGCTGGCGCTCAAGCACCGCCTCGACCAGGAGAAGGACGCCGACGGAAACACGGTACGGACCCGCGCGAGCGAACTCCTGCGCTACACCATCTGCGAGCCGGCCCTCGGCTCCGGCGCGTTCCTCAACAAGGCTATTGACCTGGTAGCCGAGGAGTACCTCAAGCGCCGCCAGGAGGAGCTGGGCGCCAACCTGGACACGTCGAAGGCGCTCGAAGCGAAGCAGAAGGTGAAGGCGTACATCGCCCTTCACAACGCGTACGGCATCGACCTCAACGAGACTGGCGTCGAGCTCGCCGAGGTGTCGCTGTGGCTCAACACCATGCACCCCGGCATGCGCGCGCCATGGTTCGGTCTGCATCTGCGGCGTGGCAACTCCCTGATCGGGGCGCGGCGGTGGGTGTATGAGGCCGAGCGCATCAAGAAGGAGCGGACCATCGGCGCGCAGACACCGACCAAGCTGCCGTTCCGGGCGTCGGCGGACGGTGCGGAGCAGCCGCTGCCGGACGGGGCCGTGCATCAGTTCCTCCTGCCGACGCCTGGGTGGGGTGCGGTCGCGGGGACGAGCGGCGACGCGAAGAAGCTGGTCGAGCAGCTCGCCGGGTCGCAGGTGGATCAGCTGAAGGCGTGGAAGAAGGGCGTTCAGACCAAGCCGAGGACGACGGGCGGCAAGGCGAGCCAGCTCGCCCGGCTCCAGGCCGCGGCCCGTCGGGTCGAGTTCCTGTGGAAGCTCGTCGCCAAGCGCATGGAACTCAGCGAGCAGGAGATTGCCCGCACGATCGAAGTCTGGGGGACGGACCGCGCGGAGGAGTACACCTTTCTCCGCCACGACAAGCAGAACGCGGACCAGAGCCTGCCGCTGACGAAGGAGCAGGTCTTCAAGGACCTCTTCGAGGCGGAGGGCTCCCCGTACTGGCGCCTCAAGCAGGTCATGGATGCGTGGTGCGCGCTGTGGTTCTGGCCACTGGACAAGGTGGGCCTGCTGGACGGGACGGACGCGGAGTATGTCACGGCTCCGGTGGTGGCAGCGGAGACGGGGGCGGACTTGGACGCCCTGTTGTCGTCGGTGGCTGGGGTGGTTGGCCCGGCGGTTGAGAGCGAGACGCCGTTGCCTGCGCCGCCCGAGCCCACGGCCGTGCCGCGATTCGTCGAGAGCCGGATGCTGTTCGCCATGGACGGTGACCAGATGTCCCTGGGGGAAGAGGACACCGACGACGAGCTCGTGAAGAAGGAGGAGCTCAAGAAGGCACGTACCCCCTCCCGGCCGAAGAAGCCCCGTGGGCCGGTACGCCGGCGGGACGTCATCCCGCTTGTGGACTTGGACGACTGGATCGCCTTCCTGGAGTCCATGGTGGGTACGGAGCCCATTCGGGAAGACGGCTTTGCCGCATCCATCGACTCCCTGGAGGAGCTGGCGCTCCTTGAGGACCTGGTCCAAGTCGAGATGGGCATGGACGATGCGCTGAAGGCGGTCGAGACGCGGTATCCGTGGATGCGTGTCGTCCGAGACATTGCCGAGGAGCAGGGTTTTCTGCACTGGGAGCTGGACTTCGCCGGTGTGTTCGAGGGCGAGGTGGGGGGCTTCGACCTGCAGGTGGGTAACCCGCCGTGGGTGCGGCCGACATGGAACGAAGATTCGGTTATTGCGGAGTATGAACCGTGGTTCATGCTCGAGGAGAAGCCGAAGGGGGAGGAGAAGAAGCGAAAGCGCGAAGCCGAACTCACCCGTGTTCAGGTGCAGAAATATCTGCTTCGCGAGTTGACGAATACGGCGGCGACGGCGAGCTATCTGTCGGCATCGGCTGTTTATCCGTTGGTCGCCGGAACGAAGCCAGATCTTTATCGAGCATTCATGTGCGAGGTGTGGGGCCACACAGGGATTGGCGGGACGGCAGGAATGGTGCATCCCGACACTCACTTTCGTGGGGGTGCAGAGGCCGCACTGCGTACGGCGGCGTATCGGCGCCTACGGGTGCACGGTGACTTTGTCAATGCCGGGAACCGCTTCTTCCCTCCACCGGTGGGGCGATCCAGTCACTTTGGCGTACATGTGTACGGGGCAGATAGTGAGGTCTTCTTCGACTCGCTTTCTTGGCTCTTCACCGTCGATTCGCTGCGGTTGTCCGCTGCTGCTGACGATGAGGGTGCGGATCCCGGGGTCAAGTTCAACGGGGACTGGGACGAGCGACCGCACCCGAAGCGTGTGGTTCGCGTTACGCATGAGACCCTCGAGCGTTGGCGTCGGCTCGCGGATGATGAAGGGCCATTGGAGCACACGCGTTTGCTCACGCCTGTAAGCACGGCAGAGGACCCAGCGATTGATGCATTGGGTGCTTATCCTCTGCGCCTTGGCATGTTGAACCCGGGGATCTTTATTGGGTTCGACGAAGGCGCATCGAAGAAGGCGAAGTTTGGGCCTGGCAAGGACCAGCGGCTCGTTGACTACAACACCGGGACCGACGGTCAGGAGGACTATGAGGCGAAGGCGTGGATCGACGTCATCCTCAAGGGACCGCAGATCGGCGTTGCCAACCCGATGTTCAAGCAGCCCAGCCAGGGCGGTGGCGAGGTGCGCGGCCTCGACCCGAGGTCGCTTGCGGACAACGCTGTACCGGAGTCGGAGTATCGGCGCGTTGCTTCTCGCGATGTGTTCCTGAACGCACAGGAGAAATGGCCCGACTGGGAGATGTACGAGGCGCTTCTCGCGTCGGAGGGGGAGCGTGCGCAGGCTCGGCTCCAGATCGCCGAGAATCGCAAGGTGCAGCCAGAAGAGGTCGATGACGAGCAGGTCGAGAAGCTCCTGCTTGCGAAGGCGAGTTTTCCGTACAGTAAGGAGTTCCGGGTCGCGTGGCGTGAGATGGTCGCGCCCGACACTGAGCGCGCCCTGTATGCGGCACTCATCCCGCCGGGGACGACGCATATCCATGCAGTCCATTCGGCCCGTTTCTCGGACGAACGCTTGACTGCTCTCGTGGCGGGTTTCTTGGCCGCACTCCCCGTGGACTATCTGCTGCGAACCGCAGGCGCCGGCCATCTTGACGTCGCTCAGACCAAGCGACTTCCCGCCCCCCAGGAAGACCACCCCCTAGCCCCCGCTCTCCTCCTCCGTACCCTCCGCCTCAACGCCCTCACCACCGCCTACGCCGATCTCTGGTCAGATCTCTACGACCCCAAGTGGCCCGGCTACGAGCCTTGGGCCATCGACTGGCCCAACCTCAGGACCGAGCTGCACGACATCACCCACACCTGGCAGCGTGACACCCCCCTCCGTACCGAGTACGCCCGCCGTGCCGCCCTCGTTGAGATCGACGCGATTGTCGCCGTCTGGCTCGGCATCGACGCGGACACGCTCATCGCCATGTACCGGGCCCGTTTCCCGATCATGCAGGACTTCGACCGGGTGACCTGGTTCGACGCCACTGAGCGGAAGATCGCCGGGGACCGGTACACGTACGGCTTCGACCAGACGAAGGACCACTGGACCCAGTTCGAGGCCTACCAGGAGGCCTACGAGAAGGACCCCAAGACCACTGTCCCCGTCCCCGACGGCTACACCGCCCCCTTCTACAAGGCCGACCGCGAGCGCGAAATGCGTGAAGCCCACGCCTACTTCAAGCAGCGTCTCGACGAAGTCGTGAGCAAGGGTCTTTGGGACCCGGAGAAGATGGAGGTTCCGACCCGGTGAGGCCGACCCTCGAAGCACAGGGACTCAAGGAGAGCCTGCTCCAGTACCTGTCCACGACGTACGGCCTCGCCGACGAGGGCGTCCGCAAGGCGCTGCACGCCTTCCTCGGGGACGAGACGACGGGCATGTTCCGCGGGCCGTACCTTCGCCTCCGTACCCCCTTCACCCCGGCCGGCGACGGCTGGGAGCAGCACCTGGACTGGGTGCGTACGGACGGCTGGACGCCGTACGCGCACCAGGCCCGTGCTTTCGCCCGGCTCACCTCGAAGGACGGGCACGTACCTCAGCCGACGCTGGTCACGACGGGTACGGGTTCCGGCAAGACCGAGTCGTTCCTGTACCCCGTGCTCGACCACTGCGCCCGTGAGCGTGCGGCCGGGAACAACGGGGTCAAGGCGATCTTCCTCTATCCGATGAACGCTCTGGCCACCGATCAGGCGGCCCGTATCAACGGACTGCTCACCGACTACGACGAGCTGAGCGGGGTACGGGCCGGCCTGTACATCGGGGACAAGGCGGCGACGCACTATGACCGGGTCTACACGCGCCGGCAGGACATGCGGCTGTCGCCGCCGGACATCCTGATCACCAACTACAAGATGCTCGACCTGCTCCTGCAGCGTGCCGCCGACGCGCCGCTGTGGGACGGCAGCGACATCCGTTACGTGGTCGTCGACGAGTTCCACACGTACGACGGCGCTCAGGGCACCGACGTCGCCATGCTGCTGCGCCGCCTTGCCATCGCCGTCGGCGCGAGCCGGCCCGGCAAGCCGCTCGGCACGATCACGCCCGTTGCCACCTCTGCGACCCTCGCCTCCGGCACCGACGCCGATGGGGTGCGGCAGCTCCTCTCCGTGGCAGGAAATGTCTTCGGTGCCGAGTTCACCGAGGATGCGATCGTCGGTGAGAACCGGTTGACGGTTGACGAGTTCATGCTCGACGAGTCGATCACGGACGCGAAGTTCCTTCCCGGTCAGGCCGCACCCCCCGAGGCGCTGACCGCCCTGCCGGATCTGGCTTCCGGCTCCGAGGCGCTCGCGGACCTCGCCGAAGCCGTCACCGGACGCCGTACCACCGATCCGGTCGTCCTCGGTGCCGCGCTCAAGCGCAATCGCCTCACGTATGCGGTCCTGAAGGCGTTCGACGGCACGGCGTGCACCTACGATGAGGTGCTCGACGTGATGCGCCGCAGTGGGGCGAAGAGCTGGGACGAGGCGATCACGACGCGGCCGCAGGTCGCCGCGGCGGCGCTCGCCCGCTTCGTCGCCCTGCTGTCCGTGGCACGCGACCCGGACATGCCGGCCGGGATCAGCCGCCCCTTCGTACAGGTCGAGGTGCACCAGTGGGCGCGGTCCGTCACGCGCATGCTCCGGGGCGTACTGCCTTGGCCGAAGGCCGAGTTCGCCTGGGACACGGTCGGGGCGGAGAGCCGGCTGCGTACGACGCCCGACACGACCACCTCGCGTGACACCAAGGTCTTCCTGCCCGCGGTGTACTGCCGCGAGTGCGGGCGTTCCGGCTGGTCGGTGCTCGCCCCCGAGTCGGACCTGGAGGAGCTGAGCTTCGAGGCCCACAAGATTCGCCGGGCCACTGTCACGGCCAACAAGTCCAAGGTGCGCACCCTGGTGGCGGCCACGGACAACGAGGCTCGCGAGGGCAACGGCCGTACCGCCATGGACCGGGCGGAGCAGAGGTCGCTGACCACCGGCGGGGCAGGCGTGCTCATGGTGCTCGACGGTTCTTCCCGTCGTCTGCGCCTGCCGGATCCTCAGGACGATTACGACGACGAGGGCAACCCGCAGCCCGCAGGCCCCGATTCGGTCTTCGTGCTCGTCCAGCTCGGGGACACCGCGGAACGGGCAGCCAAGGACGACTGGTGCCCGGCGTGCGGCACGCACAATGCCATCCGCTTCCTTGGTACGGGCTCCGCCGCGCTGGCCGCCGCGTCCATCACCCAGCTCTTCACCGGCGGGGAGATGGACAAGGAACAGCGTGAGACGAAGACGCTGATGTTCAACGACTCGGTGCAGGACGCCGCGCACCGGGCCGGTTTCGTAGCCTCCCGCTCGTACACCTTCTCCTTGCGGGCCCTGTTTACCAAGCACCTGAGCGAGCAGCCGTCCACCGCGCTGAACGACCTCGTCGCCGACGTCGTCCTGTCCACCACCGACCGTGAGACGCTCGCCGCCGTCGTCCCGCCGGACCTGCACGACGACGCGGGAGTCGCGCGACTGCTGTCGGGCAAGGGACGCGGTGGGGACAAGAGGACCTGGGACCTGATCGGTGAGCGGTTCGCGTTCGAGGCCGTGATGGAGTTCGGCCATCGTTCCCGCAACGGCCGTACCCTCGAACTGACCCGTACGGCTGCCGCCTGGGTGGGTATCCCCGACGAGCGGGCGGCCGTCGCGATCGTACGTTCCGCCCACGAGGAGTCCACCCATCATGGGCTGGCGCTCACGGCGCACGATGACACCCGGTATCTGACGTTCCTGCGCGGCCTGCTGGAGCGGCTGCGTACGCGGGGAGCGGTCGGGCACCGCTGGCTGGACAAGTTCCTCGACGAGGCGGGTACGAGCCGCTACTTCATCTGGGGTGGCCGCCCGCGCGGTATGAAGGCCTTTCCCCGGGGAGTCTCCGCGCCGAGCTTCCTGCTCGCCCGGCCCAAGCAGAAGAGCGAGTTCGACTTCGCCGCCGGGCGTCTGTCCTGGTATCAGTCCTGGGCTCAGCGCTGCTTCGACATGACCCGCGAGCAGGCCGACGAGTTCTGGGTGCGGTTGCTGCCCCAGCTCACCGACGCCGGGCTGCTCTCGGTGCGTACCCCGCGCGACACGGCCGTCCGCGTCTACGGCCTCCAGCCGGGCGCTGTCCGCCTGCAGCTGCTGTCCGAAGCCCAGGTCAACGTGTCGTATGTGCGCTGCCCGAAGTGCTTCTGGGAGCAGACCGTTCATCCCTCACTGCTGGCGCAGTACCACGGGCAGCCCTGCCAGTCGTACCGCTGCTCGTCCGGACGTCTTGTCGCGGGTGACCGCTGGCTGGAGACCGTGGACCGGCACGACCGGGATCGCGACTACCGCGACGACTACTACCGCAGCCTGTACCGGCGAGCCGGGACCTACCAGGTCATCACCGCCGAGCACACCGGTCTGCTCTCCCGTGCCAAGCGTGAGCGCGTCGAGGAGGCCTTCCGCAAGGGCGAGGGGTTCAACGACCCCAATGTGCTGTCCTGCACACCCACCCTGGAGATGGGCATCGACATCGGCGACCTGTCCGCCGTCGTCCTCGGCGCCCTGCCGCGCCGTCCGGCGAACTACGCCCAGCAGGCGGGCCGGGCCGGGCGCCGTACCGGCAACGCCTTCCTCCTCACCATCCCCGACCGTTCCCGCCGCGACCTGTACTTCCTCGACCGGCCGCGGGACATGATCGACGGGCGGATCGTGCCGCCGGGCTCGTACCTGTCGGCCATCGAGATCCTGCGCCGCCAGTACACCGCCCACCTCCTCGATCTCGCGGCACGCGGCCGCCTGCTGCGCGAGGACGGCAAGCCGCTGGCCGCCCTGTCGCGCCGTGTCGACGAGCTCTTCGGCCCCTCCGGCTATCTCGCCGACTTCACCGAGGCCGCCCTCGCCCGTGGCGAGGAGCTCGTCGCGGGCTTCCTCGCGCTGTTCCCGACCGGTGTGAGCGAGACTGCTCAGGAGGAGCTGAAGCAGTACGCGGTCCGGGGGATCCGCAGCGCGATCGAGAAGGCCGAGCGGGAGTGGGAGCGCGAGAACCAGAAACTGCGCACCCGTATCCGTACGATCCGCTCGGCCATCGACGAGCTCAAGGAAGGCGACGACGAGCAGGCGCGTACGAAGGCGGAGCTGGAAGCCGAGCTGGGCGCCCTCTCGAAGCAGGGAGCCACGCGTCAGCGCCAGCCGGCCCAGACCGTGCTGTGCGACCTCGGTCTGCTGCCCAACTACGCCCTCATCGACGCCACGACCACCCTGGAGGCCACTGTCTACTGGCCCGAGGGCACCACACCCGAGGGGCGGGACAGCTACAAGTCGAGGCCGCTCTCCTACGGACGGCCGCGCAGCTTCGCCCTGTCCGAACTCGCCCCCGGCAACACCTTCTACGCCGAGGGCTACAAGCACCGGATCACCGGCATCGACATCGTCACCGGCCGGGACCAGGACTGGCGCCACTGGCGCTTCTGCCCCTCGTGCGGCTACGTCCGCACCGAGAACGCCGAGCACGACATCACCTCCTGCCCGCGCTGCGGGGAAGCGGGCATCGCCGACTCCGGCAGCCTGTGGCAGATCGTCCAGCCCAGCGTCGTCACCGCCCGCGACAAGCGCGAGGACGCCAGGATCGGCGACGAGAGCGACGACCGTGATCGCCGTTTCTACACCGTCGTGGACATGGTCGACATCGCTCCCAAGGACTTCGCCCCGGGCAAGTCCTGGCGGCACACCAAGGAGATCTTCGGCGTCGACTACACCCGCCACGCCGTCATCCGCCGCGTCAACGCCGGACCGCTCAGCATCGGAGCCCAGGAGAACGACCAGCTCGCAGGGCGGCCCGTGCGCATTGCCCCCTTCCATGTGTGCACCGCCTGTGGAGCCGCGACCGCCGACGGCCGGCCCGTCTTCGACGACGACCGCGACGCCGTCGACAACTCCGCCAACCGCCAGCGCGAAGTCAAGCACCACACCCCTTGGTGCCCGCTGCGGCGCGGCAAGCAGGACGTGCCCCAGGAACCCGTCCTGCTCGCCCACGAGCTGGAGACCGAAGCGCTGCGGATCCTGCTGCCCGCCGCGACCGTCCTCGTCGAGGAGCGGGTCCACTCCTTCCAGGCGGCCCTGCGCCTGGGCGTGGACGAAGCCTTCGGCGGCGACCCCCAGCACCTCGATTCCACCCTCGCCACCATGCCGGACCGTGAGACCGCGGAGAAGCGGCACTTCCTGGTCCTGTACGACCGCCTCCCGCACGGCACCGGCTACCTCGACCGGCTCACCGACCCGGCAGCCTTCCGGCAGGTACTCGAGGGGGCGCGGCGGCTTCTCGAGGAGTGCCCCTGCAACGGGGAGGCCGTGCCGGCCTGCCACCGCTGCCTGTACCGCTACGCCGACGAGCAGTACATCGACCGCGTCTCCCGCCAGGCCGCCCTGGAGATCCTCGACGAACTCCTCGGCACCGACACCGACGCGTGGAACACCAAACCGGTCGGCAACACCGACCATATCGGCCTCGACGGACAGGTCGAGTCCGACCTCGAGGCACGCTTCCTCAACGCCCTGCGCGGGTGGGCCGGCCAGCGCGGTGACGCCGTCCTGGAAGAGAGTGGAGACAACAGCGCCTACCTGCGTCTCGACGAGGTCGGCACCATCCACGGCTGGCGTCTGACCGCCCAGCGCAACGAAGGGTTCACCCGTACCGACTTCACCTTCGAACGCACTGAGGGCCCCAAGCAGAAGATCACCGTCTACCTCGACGGACACCGCTACCACGCCACCCGCCAGCACAACCGGCTCGCCGGCGACGCCGACAAACGCAACCGGCTCCGGGCCGACGGGCGCATCGTCTTCCAGCTCACCTGGGACGACCTCGACGCCTTCGAGCGGCAGACCGGCACGGCACAGGCCTCCTCGGGACGGGAGGCGGCCGAGCCGGTTTGGCCGCCCTATCCGCACAGTGCCCAGGACATCGCCAAGCAGCTCTACGCCGATCGTGGCGGCGATGATCTCGCCATTACCGGCTTCGCCGACCCGATGACCATGCTCCTCGCGTACCTGCGCAGTCCGGACGACGCGGCCTGGGGCAGGCGGGCATCGGCCGTGGTCGGCGGACTCCTCGGAACCGGCCAGGAGATCCTCGTCGGCAACGGCACCCCCGACCAGACCCGTCAGTCGCTCGACCGACTCCTCGACGCCTGGGGCGGCACCGACGGCATCGACCCGGCCCCCGTCCAGGGCGCCGGCACGCTCAACCTTTTCCAGAGCAGCGACCAGTCCGGTCTTCCCGTCGCCTTCCTCGTCGACGGAGCCACCGGCCAATGGTCCGCCCTGGTCTGCCTCGACGACACAGCACCCGACCAGCTCGGCACGCCCGAACACAAGGCACGCTGGCGCTCCTGGCTCCAGTGGTCCAACATTCTGCAGTTCCTCGCCCACGATGGCGGCGACGGTTTTCAGCTGACCACGGCCACCGCGGCAAAGTGCGACACCTCGGTCCTCAAGGCCTTCGGCGGCCTCGGCGAACTCGAATCCCTGGTCGTGCAGTACGGCACCGGCACACCCGCGCCGCAGCGCCCTGCAGTGGAGGCATCCGACGCCACTCCGCTGGAAGCGAAGCTGCGGGACCTGCTGTGGGACCGGGAGATCCTCGAGTACCTCGACGAGGATGAACCCGATGCCCCCCTCACCCGCCTCGCCCACACCTTGGCCGACGGCGGCAAGAAGGCTCCCGCCTACGGCTACGAACTCGGCGAACGCGGCTGGCTCGCCGACTTCGCCTGGGATCACGGTGACCAGCGGATCGCCGTCATGGCCGAGCCGTACGACCACGAGGACGAGGAGAGCGACAAGACCTGGCGCGCCTACCGCGACGCCGGGTTCACCATCCGCTCGGCCGACGACTGGCTCGCCGATCTCGACACCCTGCTGACCACGCTTCCCGACGCCACCACCCGCCCCGACTCCGAAGAACAGGGTGCCGCACGATGACCGCACGCCTCAGCCTCTACCAGAAGGCCGAAAACGAGCTCTACAAGATGGAGTCGTCGGTCAAGACGAAGTTCTACGACTTCTGCCACCAATTCCGCCTCGACCCCGACCACCCCAGCCTCGACCTCAAGCCCCTCAAGGGCGACGGCCGGATCTTCCGCGCCAAGATCGACCGTTCGTACCGGGCGCTTCTCGCCCGGGCCGGTGTCGGCGCCGATGGCATCCCGCAGTGGCTGATCGTCGCCGTCCGCCACCGCAAGGACGTCTACGAGGAACTCACCGTCGCCATCAACCGGATCACCGGTGAGATCGAGTTCGTCGACCTCGGCGTCGTCGGTCAGAGCGTTCTGCAACGCGCGGGACTCCTGCTCACCCCGGCTCCGGATGATCAGGCCGTGCCGGCCGAGCCCACGCCTGCACCCGTCGTGATGCCGGAACCGGCCGTCCCTGCCGAACCGCTCCTCGCCGGCTGCACCCCCGAAGACCTGCGCCGGCTCGGTGTCGCCGACGCGCTCATCGACCTCGCCCTCACCGTCACGATCGACGAGGAACTCGACCAGCTCATCGCCGGCGCCCCGCGCTTGACCGCCGAGGTCCTCACCGGCCTCGGCTCCGGCATGTCCGTGGACGAGGTCGAGCGTGAGATCACCCAGCCCGCCGCCACCGAACTCGAGCCGGGCTTTGAGGACGACATGGCGGCGGCCCTCACCCGCACCGCGGTCACCACGGTCGACGACGACATCCGTAACGTCCTTGCCGAGGGCGACTTCCGCGCCTGGAAGGTCTACCTCCACCCTACTCAGCGCAAAATCGTCGAGCGGAACTACGGCGGTCCCGCCCGCGTCAGCGGCGGCCCCGGCACCGGCAAGACCATCGTCGCCCTGCACCGCGTGGCCCGTCTCGCCGCCGCCCTGCCGCCCGGCCACAACAAGCCGATCCTGCTGACCACGTACACCAAGAACCTCACGGCCGACCTGCGCTCCCGACTCACCTCGCTCATGGACCCGGCACTGCTTGGCCGCGTCGACATCAAGCACATCGACCAGCTCGCGCAGAGCGTCCTCAACGAGAACACCGCTCCCGGCTCGCAGCGCAGCCTGATCACCGACGACCGGGCCCTGGATGTCCTGCGCGAAGTCCTCTTTGAGCACGACGAGCAGCGCTGGGGCGCCGAGTTCCTCTTCGACGAATGGGAACAGATCGTCCTCGGCCAGTCCCTCGCGACCCGCCAGGACTACTTCAAGGCCCGCCGTGCCGGCATGGGGCGGGCCCTGAGCCGCCCCGAACGTGCCGCCATCTGGAAGCTGCTCGACCAGTTCACCCTGCGTCTCAACGGCCTGGGCCGGGAGACCTGGGCACAGGCCGCCGAACGGGCGGCCCGCTATGAGATGGAACGCGCCCACAAGATCAAGATCCGTGCCGAGCGCAAGGCGGACATCGGCGGCGGCGACCTGGTCCACCTCGATGACAACAGCTCCGCCATGCGCTACCTGCGTCATCGCTACCAGCACATCGTCGTCGACGAGGCCCAGGACCTCAGTCCCACCCACTGGAAGATGCTGCGCGCCATGGTCGCGTCCGGTGAGGGCGACCTCTTCATCGCCAGCGACACCCACCAGCGGATCTACGACCGGCAGGTCACCCTCTCCACCGTCGGCGTCCACATCCGCGGCCGCGCCTCGAAGCTGACACTCAGCTACCGCACCACCCAGGAGATCCTCGACCAGGCCGCCAAGGTCGTCCGCGGGGCCACCTATGACGACCTCGACGACGGCACCGACACCCTCGACGGCTACCACTCCCTGCTGCACGGCCCGGCTCCCGAGTACGTGGCCTGCGCCGACTGGACCGACGAGATCGCACAGCTCGCCGAGGCTCTCAAGCAGTGGCGCGCGGACATCACCCAGCCCGCCGCGGACGGCACCGTACGCGACCCTAGCGGCACCATGGCTGTCTGCGTCGCCGACGGCGAGATGGCCGGCCGCGTCGCGGCGGACCTGGAGATGAAGCACGGCATCACCACCGCCACCCTCACCAAGGACGGCCCGCAGGGTGGCGGCGAGGTCCACATCGGCACGATGCACCGGTTCAAGGGACTCGAATACCAGAAGCTCGCGATCATTGGTGCGAGCGACGGCATTCTTCCGCGCACCGCCCTCGTCGAGCAGTACGAGAAGACCGACCCCACGCAGTACGAACGCGAGCTCAAGAAGAGCCGCAACCAGCTCTTCGTCGCCACCACCCGGGCCCGCGACGCGTTGCGCATCTCCTGGCACGGCAAGCCCAGCCCGTTTCTCCCCCTGTAGCCGGCCACGACGATTCTGTCCCGCAGCTGATCGCTTACCGCGGGGCAGAGCACCGAAAGTCGACACGAAGGGCACGTTACGACTGTCTTCCGTATTAGGGGCGGCCGCTTTAGCTCCTTACCATCGGGGCCGAAAACCGGTGAGAGATGAGGTGCCCTATGAGTCGTCGGTTCCTTGGGATCGTTGAAGCGGCCGAGTATCTGGATATGTCCCAGCGCTGGATGTACCGAGATTCGCAGAGGTACGGAATCCCTCGCTACTACTTCGGAGGGCGCCTCAAGTTCAAGGTGGGGGACCTTGAACGGTGGGCGCAGCAGCAGAGGGTTTCGTGAAGAAGGGGCCGGGTCGCAGACCCGGCCCCTTCCGGCTTCTGTTACAGCCCGGCCTCAAGGGCCTTGGCTGCACGGCCGATTGACGCCGGCATCAGGTGGCGGTAGATGCGGTACGTCATGTTGATGTTCGAATGTCCCATCCACTCGGCTACGTCGGTGATGGGGATTCCTTTGGACAGGCAGTTCGAGGCGAAGAAGTGGCGTAGGGAGTACGGGTTCAGCTTCCGTGTGATGCCAGCCCGCTTCCTGGCCGCGCTCCACTGGTACTCGAGCGTCGTGTGCAACCAGTAGGGGCTGCGCTGGGTGCGCAGCAGGAAGCCGTTATGGTCCGCGCCGACGTTGTGTGCGTACCTGAGCAGGGACTCCCGGACCGTGGCGGGCATGGGGACCTCACGGAAGTCGCCAGGCCTGCGGTGCTTGAGCGGGGCGCGCTGACGGGTCTTCCCTTCGATCTGCTCGGTGATGCGGTACACGTCGTCCGCGACCATCCCTTCGATGTTGGCTGCGTACGCCTCTCCGTTCCGGTGTCCACACCCCGACATCAGATCGATGATGACGGCGAGCGACTCGGAGGCAACCGCCTTCAACGCGTGGATCTCCTCCAGCGTGGGGATGGTGATCCGGTTGGGGATGTACTCCGGTGGGACAACACTCTGGAAGGGGTCGTGGGCTATCCCGCCCCTGCGGTGGGCGTCCCGGAGGATCTTCTTGAGGGTGTCGAAGGCGTTCTGCTGTGTGGCCAGCCCGACCTTGCGCTCCTCCATCGACATGATGAAGTCGTCGACGACAGTCGGCGAGAAGCTGTTGATCCGACGGGACTCGAGGGCCGGGAGTATCTGGCGGTCGAGCAATTGCTTGACCGTCCGTACCGTGCCGGGTGCGAAGTGGCGCTGGCGCGGCAGCCAGGCGCCTGCGTACTCGCCGAAACGCTGCTTGCCCAGCGTTCGTTTGATCTCGGACTGCTGCACGGGAGTGCTGCGCTTCTCCCGGTAGACCTGCGTGAGACGGTCGAGGGCGTCGTCCTGCGTCGGGTAGCCCGACTCTTCGCACTGCCTCCCCGTTCCGTCACGGAACCGGATAGCGTAGGGGTGCGCGCATCCGCCCTGCCGTTTGCAGCTGCAGGTCTTGAAGAAACTGCCCATCCCACGGATGAGTTTGGTCGCCACGTACACCGCTCCTGACTCATGCTGGGAGTTTGCTGACCAACGGCTCCACAGCATGGCCCTGACCTGCGGCCGCACCAAATTAGGGCACGTTGATCAGCATCCTCATGGGTACCTCCCGGTGAGATTGACAGGCAAACCGTTCAGCAGGTTTCTTGCAGGTCAGAGCGAAATTCTGGGAATTGTTGATCTCGGTGGTGCGGGACGGTTCCGTGCGGTACCGATGCTGACTCCATGCTGATTCTTCTGGCGATGCGTCAGATAGTCATGGATTCGCCGAGTTTTGCGGGTGCGCATCATGCCGCAATTATCGACACAAGGTCGCGGGCGCGCACGGGTGACGGAGCGGTGGGTTCTCGGGGGCAGGTGCCGCGGCGGCTCCGGCGGCAAGGCGAGGAAAGTGCGCCACACTCCGAGTGGAACGCCTGAAGAAGGCCATCGAGAACGTCCGGGCGGCGAGCGGCGGCTTCATCCTCTTCATCGATGAACTCCACGTGGCCGCCGGCGCGGACCCCCGGCACCCGTGCCTTCAGCGCTCCGTGACCCGCCCGGCACCGGACGCAGGTGATATACACCGCGTATGCCCCGTTTGCGTCTTCTGTTCACTGCTGTGATCGGGAGTAGCCCGAGGCGTTCGGCAGCCCGTGTGGGGCGCGCGCTCTCCCCGCGCGGCGCGCTCGCCCTGCAGAGCGTGGACGGTGCCCTGTCCTTCGCCCTGCGTGCCGCGCTGGCGATGGCGCTGCCCGCGCTGCCCATGGCACTGGCCGGGCGGGCCGACCAGGCTGTCTACGCCATGCTGGGCTCGTTCACCACCACGTTCGGCCGCAACCTGCCCTACGCGCGCCGTGCCCGTGTACTTGCGCTGGTCGCGGCGGCCATGACGGCGTGCGTGGGCTGTGGTTCGGCTCTCGCCGCGTGGGCCCATCCACGGGACGGGGGAGCCGCCGCCGTGGTGGTCGCGGCCATGGCCGCGGTGGCCGGGATCGCGAAACTCGCCTGTGACGCGGCGCGCCTGAGCGGGTTGGGCGCGGTGCTGCTGCTCTTCTCCTTCGCCGTGGCGGCCAATGGTGCGCCGGCCCCTGCGGACGTCCTTCCCCATACCGCCCTGGCCGCTTTGGGGGCGGCGGTGGCCTGGGTACTGGCCGTGTCGGGCTGGTTCGTGCACCCGGATCGCCCACGGCGTTTCGCGGTGGCCGCGGCTCTGCGTGAGCTCGCGGACCTGGTGGAGGCAACCGGCGCGGGGAACGGAAGCAAGCTCGTCCGGCACCGGGCGACGGCCGCTGTTCTACAGGCGTATCGGACTCTGGGTCTCCTGCCTCCGACAGCCGCGGAGCAGGGCGGCCGGGGCGGCACGTGCGTCCGTCTGACCGACCTCTCCTGGTCGCTGCTGATCGGTGCCGCCCGCCGGCCGACGGATGACCCGACCCGCCTGGCGCGGGACCTGCGCCGCCAGGTTCGCCTGCTTGTGAGCAGTCGCCACCGGGTTCCGCGACTCCTGCCCGAGCTGTCGCTCCCGTCCCTGGTTGCCCAGGTCGGCCTGGTATCCGAGCCGGTTCCGGCCGATCCGACGGCCCGGCGCGCCGCCGAACTGCGCGCCGCGGAACTGGTGACGGGGCGGCGTCCCGGCGGCCCCCGCCACGTGTCGGTCCTGGTCGTTCCCGCCCTGCGGATGGTCATCGGCACCGGTCTTGCCGGATGGACGGCTCTTCTTCTGGGCCTCGGCCACGGCTACTGGGCGGCGATCTCCGCCGCCGCGGTGCTGCATTCGATCAACGTCCGCACGGCGGCACAGCGCGCCGTCCAGCGTACTTTGGGAACGGTCGCCGGACTGATGCTCGCGCTCGGTGTGCTGTCCGCGCGCCCCGACCCTGTGGTGCTCGTCCTGGTGATCGTGCTCCTGGAGTTCCTGCTGGAGTACGTCGTGGCGCGCAACTACGGGCTCGGCGTCGTCTTCCTCACGCCACTGGCTCTGCTGCTGTCCGACCTGGCCTCTGCCTCACCTGCCGGAGCCCTGGTCGAGGACCGGGCGCTGAGCAGCCTCCTCGGGATCGCCATCGCGCTGGCGTGCGCGCTGGTGGTGGTCCACGACCACGCGGTGGTCCGAGCGGAGCGCGCGCTGGCTGCCTGCACGGAGGCGTCCGAGCGTGCCGAGCAGGTGCTGAACGACCGCTCGGAGCCGTCGTACCCGATCGTCCAGACTTACCTGGCGGCAGCTGTGGTGGAGTTGCGGGAGGCCGACGACGCCGCGGCGGGCGAGCTCTGGCCGGCGGAGATCGATCCCACCGAACTCGCCGCCGCGGAGCAGCGTGCCTACCTGCTCCTGGAGCGGCTCGTCCGGGGAAGGTGATGCCACGTGGAGTGCCGCCCGTGCGTGCTCCTTGATTCAGGCGGCGGGGCCGATGGTGACTTTGATGTGCTTCATGATCGGCTGGTCGCTCTGGGTGCTGTAGTCGCCGAGCGCGCACAGCACGTTCATCTCGGGCATGTAGCCTGCCGCGCAGCCGCGGGGGATGTTGTAGGGGATGGCGAGGTAGCCCCTGAGGGACCGCTGACTCCCGTCCTTCGCGGTGCTTGTGATGTCGACCGGGCCGAGGTCGGCGATGCCGCGTTCGCGCATGTCGGCCCGGTTCATGAAGACGAGCGTGCGCAGGTTCTTGATGCCTCGGTAGCGATCGTTGTCGGAGTAGATGGTGGTGTTCCACTGGTCGTGGGACCGCATGGTGGCCAGCGCCAGGGTGCCGGGAGCCGGTACGACGTCGGGCAGTTCGGCGGTGGAGAATTCGGCGCGTCCGGACGGGGTGAGGAAGACCAGTTCGCGGGCGGGCTGCTTGATGCGGAAGCCGAGGGGCAGGCGCACGCGGCGGTTGAAGTCCTCGAAGCCGTCGAGGACCTTGGCCATGGTGTCGCGGATGCGGTCGTAGTCCTCGATGTACCACTCCCAGGGCGTGGCGCTGTCGGGCAGGGCGGCCCGGGCCATGCCAGCGATGATGGCCGGCTCGGACAGCAGGTTCGAGGAGGCGGGGCGCTTCATCCCGGTCGAGAGGTGGACCATGCTCATCGAGTCCTCGACGGATGTGCTCTGGATACCCTTGCGCTGATGGTCCTTCTCGGTGCGGCCGAGGCACGGCAGGATGAGGGCCCGGCGGCCGTGGACGACGTGGCTTCGGTTCAGCTTGGTGCTCACCTGGACGGTGAGGTCGCAGTTGCGCAGCGCCGCGTAGGTGTACGGGGTGTCCGGCGCCGCGAGGGCGAAGTTGCCGCCCATGCCGACGAACACCTTCACATCGCCGCTGTGTAGCGCCTTGATCGTGTGGACGGTGTCCAGACCGTGCTCACGGGGCGGCTCGATATCGCAGACCTCGGCGAGGCGGTCCAGGAACTCGTCGGTGGGGCGGTGGTCGATGCCGCAGGTGCGGTTGCCCTGGACGTTGCTGTGCCCTCGTACGGGGGAGGGGCCCGCTCCTTCGCGTCCCAGATTGCCCCGGAGCAGGAGCAGGTTGACGATCTCCCGGACGGTGTCGACGCCGTGCTCGTGCTGGCTGATGCCCAGGCACCAGCTGACGATGCTGCGGTCGGCTTCGCTGTACACGCGCGCCGCTTTGAGGACGTCGGCGAGGCTCAGCCCGGACTGATTCTCGATCTCCTCCCACGACGTGACCTCGCACAGCGCACGGTATTCCTCGAAGCCGGCGGTGTGGCGGTCGATGAACTCCCGGTCCAGAGCCCTGGGGTCGGATTCGGATTGCTCCAGGATCGCCTTGGCCATGCCACGCAGCAGAGCCATGTCGCCGCCGATGCGGGGCTGCAGGTTCAGGGTGCTGGTCCGTGTCGCCTTGGAGAGAGCCATGTCTGTGAAGTCGTGCGGGATGATCGTGCGTGTGGCCGCCGCCTCGACGAGCGGATTGATGTGCACGATCTGGGCGCCGCGGTGGTAGGCCTCGGCGAGGGCGGTGAGCATCCGGGGCGCGTTGGAGGCGGCGTTGACTCCCAGGATGAACAGCGCGTCGGCCGCCTCCCAGTCCTTGAGGTCGACGGTTCCCTTGCCGGTACCCAGGGACGCCTGGAGGGCGCGGCCGCTGGCCTCGTGGCACATGTTGGAGCAGTCCGGCAGGTTGTTGGTGCCCAGTTCACGGGCCATCAACTGGTAGAGGAACGTGGCCTCGTTGCCGAGCCGGCCGGAGGTGTAGTACGACGCCTGATTGGGGTCGTCGAGGCCGCGCAGGGCACGGCCGACCACCTCGAACGCGTCCTTCCAGCTGATCGGGACGTAGTGGTCCGTATCGGGGTCGTAGACCATCGGTTCGGTCAACCGCCCCTGGTTCTCCAGGTCGTAGTCGCTCCACCGGGCCAGCTCCGTCACCGAGTGCGCGGCGAAGAACTTGCGCCCGACCCGCTTGCTGGTCATCTCCCAGGTGACGTGCTTGATCCCGTTCTCGCAGATGTCCAGGTGCAGACCCTTGGTGTCGTCCGGCCACGCGCAGCCCGGACAGTCGAACCCGGTGTTCTCGTGGTTCATCCGCATGATCGCCCGCGGCCCGTCCACCAGCGCACCCTCGCGCACCAGGAAACGGGTCACGCTCTTGGCCGCGCCCCAGCCCGCGGCGGGATGGTGGTAGGGGTGGAACTCCGGATCCTCCTCGGGGGTGGGCCCCACGCGAGGTTCCAGGGGTTCCAGTTCGTCAGTGTTGGCGCTCAAGACTCTCAACCCTTCCACCATGCGGGCATGAGTGGATAAAACGGCACTTTCGGGCAGGCTATGCCCGCTGGTACCCGCTCGCCATTCGACTTTTGGGGGACAGGGCGGTGCCGGCAATTCCGCAGGGGTGTGCCGGACGGCGTCCCGGTCTGAGCGTCGGTCCTCAGCGGTGCCTTCGTCCTGTCCGCCCGCGGAGGCCACTTCGAACTGCGCCTTTCGGCGGATGTGGCGATCGGCTGCACCGGGCTCGACGCAAGCGGTATCGATCTGTACGTCCATGAGACGCTGATGTTCCTGACCTGCACGGACGAGACCGTCGTCGTACTGGAAGCCTGAGACCGTTGACCGAGCTGCCGAGGCATCACTCTCGAGGCCCCATGAACCACTGGCTGATGTTTTCCGCCGTTCCCCGACTCGCGGGCGCGGCGGTCGTCGGAGGGGCCGTCGGCGCGGTCGTCGGCGTCCTGACCCACCCACCCCTGGGAATCCTCGCCGGGATCGCCGCGGCGGAAACGTTCTTCGTCGTGACTGGGTGGATCGCCTTGTGGCCCATGGACGCCGCCACCACCCATCGCAACGTCCGGCGCGAGGAGTTCCGGCCCGTCGTCGAGGAACTCGCCGTCGTCGCGGCCGCCGTGTGCGGATTGGTCAGCATCGTGGCGCTGCTCCTGGTCGGCCACTCTGGCCTGAGCCACGTCGCGGCCGCGACGGCGCTCTGCGGAGTCTTCATGGCCTGGGCGGCACTCCACCTGATGTACGCCGCCCGCTACGCGTACATCTATTACCTGCCGCCCGAGGGCGGGATCGACTTCAACACCGACGACTCGCCGCGGTACAGCGACTTCCTCTACTTCAGCTACAACCTCGGCATGACCTACCAGGTCTCCGACACCGACGTCTCTAGTTCCACGATCCGCGCGGTCGCCCTTCGGCACTGCCTGCTCTCCTATGTCTTCGGCGCGAGCATCCTGGCCACCACGATCAACCTCGTCGTCGGAATCGTCACGGGCTGACACGAGGGGGGTGTCCCGTGGTCCCTGGCGGGACACCCCCTTCGTTCGACGCGGCCGACGGCACGACACCGTCGGCCGTGTCCCCGACGGACTCCTGCTCGATCGTCGTCTCGCTCACTTGGCGTCTCTCCGTTGATCAGCAGTTCCGCCGGCGATTGGACACCCCAGCGCGCCTCACGCTCGACCGCCTCGGGTTCACACGCTGGTATTGCCGTCCTGCTCGGCTTCGAGCCAGCCCAGCCGTGCGGCATGGAAGCCCAGCTGCAGGCGATTCTGCACTTTCGCAGTGTCCATCAAGTGCCGGATCCGGCGCTGCACCGTCCGCAGGGAGGTGCGCAGTTGGGTGGCGATCGCCTGTTCGGTGAAGCCGGTCAGCAACAGGCTGAGGATCTGTACCCCCAGATCATCGATGGCTGGTGCCTTCGGCAACGCACCCGCAGAGGTGACGAACTGCGTTGCTTTCTCCCATTCGGACTCGAACAGTGCAATCAACGCGTCGAGCAGGCTGCTTTCGTGCACGAGCAGGGCTCCCGCCTTTGCGGCATGGGCCGAACCGAGGAGTGGAACAATGGCCAACTCGCGGTCCACGATGAAGAGTTTCAGTGGCACCGCGTCGGCGACCCGGACCTCTTCTCCAGCGGACTGCGCCTGGGCGATCTCGTCGAACGACAGGGATCCCCCGTCGAGCATCGCGCGTTCGAGCAGCACGCGGTAGCGGACGCCGCGCGCGATGACCGCGCCGTCGGTCAAGTTGCCGGACGAAAAGAACGGCGCCTTGACGAAGTTCATCACCTCTTTCCGCGCACCGAGTTGTATGTGTCCGACGCGCTCGCGGATGGTCTCGGTGCCGTGGATCACGTCGACGACCTCCGCTGCGCCGCGCCCGAGGGTGGCCGCGCGGTAGATTTCGTCGAGGGAGTCGAGCTCGAGTTCCGCCAGATTGAGTTCGTTCTGCCGCTGGATCAGGAGCGCCCGCAGCGCCGCCGCCGGTGGGGAGGCGACGAACCGAGTGGTGTCGCCGACACTGCGCGCGGCGAGCCCCTGGCCTTCGAGCCTGCCCAGGATGCGCACCACCAGGAGGGGGTTGAGGCCGACGAGTTCGGCGAGTTCGGCAGGGGTGGCGGAGGCTACCGAGACCAGGGTGCGGTAGGTGTCTGCCTCTTCGGGGGTGAGTCCCAGCACGTCTGACAGCATGATGCTCCTACGCCTGTCTTTCGGTACTTCGGTCGGGCGTTTGTGTCGTGGAAGGAGCCCCCCGCCCTCGATGTGTCACCAAGGGCGAGGCCACCGGAATGTGGACCCGGGCATGCCGCAATCCGGTGCAAGGTGGCACCGGCCCAACGGCCTGACCAAGCGGTGCGTGTGCGGATCAGTTACTCGCAGACGGTCTGCGATCGTCGACCCTGTCCGCATTCGGCGAGGGCTTCGCCGAAAACGCGAGAGAGGGCCGGGGCGAAACTCATGTCTCGCCCCGGCCGTGACCCCTCAGGGTCGGTTCACCGTTTCAGCGGTTCACCTCAGTGCAGTCGGTAGGCCTTGGGAATGGTCTGCTTGACGGTGTTGCCCGCACTGTCGGTCGCGGTAATCCGCAGTGCGACTCCTCCAGGAGCCTGGTCACGCTTCGGCTGCTCGATGCGCGTGGTGAAGGTGTTCTTCCCGTCGGCCTGGGTGCTCGCCGGCTGCCAGGTCTTGCCGCCGTCGAAGCTGGCCTCCGCCCGCAACTCGGTCACGGTCGGCGGCGTGCTGAGCCGATCCTGGTAGTAGCCGGTGACGGTGATGGGGTGGACCCCGCCGGCCTTTACAGTGTTGTCCAGGTCCAGGCCCAGGTCGTACCGCAGGAAGATGAGCGGCTCCGGACGGCACGGACCGGTTTCCTTGAGAACGACGTCCGCGATGCACGGCTGTGACGTCGGCGTGTCGGGCTTGGTCGGCCGGTCGGACGTGTACTCCCACGCGGTCTTGACCCCGTTGGTCTCCGCCTGGAATGTGTAGCGGGCTGATTCCGCAGGCAGGTCGTACGCGATGACGTCGGCCTTGCACCCCACCAGCGCGAGCATCGCTACGGCTGCCGACGCCGCCAGGTTCACCTTCCGGCGCCACCTCGATGGCTCGGCCGCGTTCATCGGAGCAGTCTCCTTTCCCATTTCGGTCATCACCGCCCGCTCCTCGACATCAGGTCCGACGCGTTGCCGGGCTCGCCGAGCTGGAAGACGAACTCGGCCGGGTGGAGCTTTTGCTGGAGTTCGTGGCCGGCGTCGTCGAAGAGGCTTACCTTGCAGGCGGGGGGCTCACAGGCCGGGATCCCGTAGATCAAATTGGCGATACCCGTGTCGTTGAGCATGCCCATCATGGCCTGGCGACCGCCACCGCTGCTGGTCTGGTACAGGGTGGGCCAGAAGCGGTCGCCCTCCCGGCAGCCGGCGCACGGCAGACCGGTGTCGGCGGTGAAGCCCGACTTGGTGCGGACCTGGGGCGCCGCGCCGGGAAGCGACGGACCCGCGTTCCAGGCGATCGTGTTCTTCTTGCCGAGTGCCAGGTCCTGAGTTTCGACCGGGCCCGACGGACTTGCCACGGACGGCGCGAGATAGTCCCTGACGGACATCTCGAAGCGGTCGATCGCGTTGTCGTTCCGCGGCCCGACCAACGTGGTGAACTGCCGCTGACTGTCCGGCTTGGGCAGCATGCTTTCCTCTGTCACCGGGCCGGACTCCGTCATCCGGTTCCAGCTGAAGTGGGGAATCGCGCCGGGCTGGTCGGCGTGGAAACGGTGATCGACGCGGTCGAGATCCCGGGACTGGACCTGGTACGGCAGGTTGCCGGGAATCCGACCGGGGGAGTCGAAGGCCAGAGCGTAGGCCTTGGACACTTCGCGGTTGCCGCCGAGTTCGATCTGGACGCCGGACTTCGCTCCGCCCTTGATCCGCTGGATCAGCGTGGCGGCCTGGGCCGGGGGTACGGTCACGATCGGCAGCGCTGCGTACGGGTCGACCGGCGGGCAACTGTCGGGACCGTCGCACTTGTACTGCCGGAACGACTCGTACTTCAGCAGGGCGACCCGATCGGTTTCGCCGGTCACCAGCACCCCGACCGCGCCCGCGGCGGCAGCCGCCGCCACTCGCGTGCGCAGTGCGGTGAAGTCGCAGGTCTTCCCACAGACGTCGGTCGGCTTCAGCAGCACCAGCGCACCCTTGGCATCGACCTTGGCGAGTTCCTCGGCCGAGCCGGTGCCCGCGTAGACGACGGGCTTTTGCCCGTTGACGGGCAGTCGGGGAATCGTCGACCGCACGAGGGTGGTTACGGGCTTCCCGTCCTTCGTCCACCTCTGGTTTCCGCCGTTGATGGTGGTGTCCGGTGTCGCGTAGCGGGCGTCCAGGCCGAAGGAGTCGCCGTTCCCCGTGACCTTCATCGTCACTGACGGCGGTACCAGGACATGCCGGCTGAAGAAGTCGAGCGTGCCGAGGCTGACCTCACCGGTGGTCGGCAGTGCCCACCAGTTCGGCTCACCGGGACCGTATTCGGCGGCCAACGACGCCGTGATCCCCCAGTCTCCGTCCACGGAGGTCCGCTGGGTCTTAAAGGTTGCCGCGTATGTCTCGGTCGGCTCAGGGGTGTTCACACGGACGGGCTTGAGCTTCCGAAGGTCCAGCTCCACCGTGGTCGCCCCGGTGACCTCCACCTCCGGCACCATCGGTGCGGCCTTCTGCAGCTCGCCGGCCGCGTCCCGCCACGTCACCGCGAGGGCCGCCGTGACAGTGCCGCTGAAAACCCGTGCCTTGATCGTCTCGCCGCCCGGTACCGTCAGCGGCTTTTCGTACAGGTTCAGCTTGTCCTCGTCGACCGGGACGATTATCGCGCTGCCGTACGAGACATCGGTGGCGCCGGCCGGAGGAATGATCTTGATGTTCAGGTCGTGGCGGATCGGCTCCACATAGGTCGAGATCCGCGATGATCCGAACACTGCCCCCGCGCTGTCCTTGGCGGTCAGGACGCCGGTGTATGCGCCGTACTGCCCGGAACTGTCCACCACCCTGCCGTCCATGGTCACCGTCACATCGGCCGTGCCCTTGGCGGGCACGGTGACCTGGTCGGCGCTGAGCGTGAAGAGCCCCTCCGGTGCGGGCTTGCCCGCCTGGGAAGCCGAGGCGGAGAGCGTAAGAGTGATCGGCTCGTCGGTCCAGTTGGTGTAGGTGACCGTCCTGGACACCGGCGAGTGCGGGTATGCGGCTCGGCCGAAGCTCAGGTTTGCTTCGGCGGTGATCCTCGGATCGACCGCACGGGCCACGTCCACCCGGCCGGCGCCCTGCGCGAACAGGTCGTGCCCGAGGTCCTTGGAGGTCGCCATCAGCAGCGACTTGATCTGCCGCCCGGTGAAGTCCGGGTGCTGCTGGGCGATGATCGCCGCGGCACCGGCCATATGGGGCGTGGCCATGGAGGTGCCGCTGGCGGACGTGTAGTAATCGTCCACGGGCTTGCCCATTGCGGTGCCCTTGGCCCGGGCCGCGACGATGGCGACGCCCGGCGCCGAGATGTCCGGCTTGACCGCGCCGTCCCCGACGCGGGGTCCGCGGCTGGAGAAGGAGGCCATCTTGTCGCTCTTGTCCACGGCCGCAACGGTCAGCGCCTCGTCGGCGGCACCTGGCGACCCGACCGTCTCGGAGCCCGGGCCGGCGTTCCCCGCCGCGATGACGAACAGGGTGCCGTAGGTGCGGCTGAGCGTGTTGACCGTTTGGCTCAGGATGTCCTTCCCGTCGGAGGGCGCGCCGCCGAGGCTCATGTTCACCACGTCGGCACCGGACTTGGCGGCCCACTCCATGCCGGCGATGACCGCGGAGCCGGCGCACGAGCCGTCCGGACCGCAGACTCTGCCGATGGAGAGCTTCGCACCGGGCGCCACACCGCGGCGCAGCCCGTTGGAGGCCTGTCCGGTGCCGGCGATCGTGGACGCCACATGGGTACCGTGTCCGTGTTGGTCCACCGTACCGCTCGGGCTGTTGGTGAAGTCGACCGCCTCGGCGATCCGGCCGGCGAGATCGGGGTGGGTGGCATCGACGCCACTGTCCAGCACCGTGACCTTCACGTTCGAACCGTCGTAGCCACGTTCCCATGCGGCGGGCGCGCCGATCTGCGGTACGGACTGCTCAAGCTGCAGCTTCGTCAGCTCGTCCAGCCACACCTTCCCCACCCCGGCCAGCGGGCCGGAGGCCCGGGAGGCGGCGGCGGACTTGCCGGTGGTCTTCTCCCGCACCTCTCGCCACCACTGGCCGTTGCCCTTGATGCTCATCGAGCGGGCGTTGATGCTCGGCAGGACGGTCTTGGCGGTCGTACCGCCGGCGGTCGCCGCTGTCCGGGCACTGGCCTTTCCGCTGTACGCGGTGATCACCGGGACTTCACCGGTTCTGCCCTCGGCCGCCCAATCGGCCAGCTTGGCGAGGTTGAAGAGCTCCCAGTCCAGCACGTCGGCACGGAGCAGCGACAACGCGTCTTCCGGTACGACGTAGACCTGGTCGTTCCTGGTGACGGTGTGAAAGAGAACCGACTCGTTCCCGGGCCGCGTCGCGGGCACGATCTCACGGACGACCGGCTTCCGGTCCTCGGTTATGCCGATCTGCACCTTGTCGCCGGTCACCAGCGTCAGCGAGAGGTTGGCCCGTTTTCCGGCGGCAGCCTGGACAAGGCTGTCGCTGACCGAAGCCGGCAGGTTGAGGGAAGTAAGGGAAGACGGAGCCGGAGTTGGGTTGGAGGCAATCGCCGCGGTGCTCGACATGACCGTCCCGAGGGCGGTGATGCCTGCGGCCGCGATGGACAGCCGTCGCCCGAAACGCCTCATCGTGAGGCCTCCTGAGATGTCGCTCTTTCGGGATCGCCGTGAAAATGGCGCGGGGGATGCATGAGTGTCTCCTGCTCATCATGAGGAAGAAGTTCTTGCTGCATTCGGCAGATACTTTCGGGCTCTTCACGGACCGAGGCAACCGATGGGCACTGGCGGATTTCTTCCATGTCGGAGACCCGCCACGACATTCGGCCGGGAGACCGGCGGAGGAACGCCAAAGTGCTCGTGGGCGAGGAAAACTGCCGGCGCCGCGCTCGGGAATGCGGAGACGTGCCGATGATGCGGTGCATCAGGCGGGCTGGTGTGGACGTCAGAACTCTCGGATATGTCCGGTCTTTTCGAGGATGCTGCTGATTTCGGCAATGCGGAGGAACGGCAAGGTATTTGATTGCCAATACAACGGGGTGCGCCCCTGGCGCAAGGGCGTTCCTTGTGCCAGGGGTGCGGTCGGGAAAGGGCTGTCGTGAAGGTCAGCGAATGGCGTAGGCCTTGATCAGGGTCTGCTCGATCTTGCTGCCGTTGGTGTCCTGTGCCTTGATGCGCAGGGACACATGGCCCTTTGCCGGGTTGTTCACGGACACCTTGTAGCTGCCGTCGCTCTTGCTCTTGACCGTCGCGGGCTGCCAGGTGGCACCGTCGTCGGAGGACGCCTCCACCTCGACTCCGTCGATGTCCGGGGTGGCGCCGTTCTGGAGGAGGAACGACAGGTCGAACTGGTAGGTGCTGCCGCCCTGGGTGGTGTTCTCCGCATCCAGGCCCAGGCCGTACCTCGGCCACAGCAGCGCCAGGTCCTCCTTGCCGCTCGCCGGCCGGGCGGACTTGAACGTCCACGCGGTGCTGGTCTTCGTGGACAGCGGGAACCACTCCCGGTGCTCGGTGTCCATGGTGATCCGGTAGGTCGCCGGGTCAGGGCTGACCGGCAGCGTCGTGAGCGTGAACCAGCCCTGTTCCTTAAGGAGTTTGCCGTCCTGGTACAGCCGCACCGTCGACGTGCTGCCGTTGTCGCCCTGGAAGTATTCGTAGTGTCCGGGCTGGCTGTCGCTCATCGCCTGCATGTTGAGGGTGACCTTGTCCCCGTCGCGGAACGCGAGGGCGGTCTCCGGTCCGGGCGGGCCGTTCACCGCGCCCAGCCAGGTCTCCTCGCGCTGCTCGCCCGGGCTGTAGTTGCGGATGAGGTCCCTCATGGTGGTGATGATGTCCTTGCGGTCCGGGTAGACCGTGTGCCACCACCCCATGTCCTTCATCGTCGGCCACTTGCTGCCGGTGGAGTACCACTCCTCCCGGTCCACCGGCGCGTCGTGGAAGTCCACGAGCTGGGTGATGAAGGATTCTCCCGGGCGGATCGCCGAGGTGGTGTCGCCGATCAGAGTGCCCTTGGTGCCGCGGTAGTGGGACTGCACCACGGCCGAGTTCTCCGTGGTGACCGCGTCGGTGGGGTCGGCCGGGATTCCACCGGGAACCATCAGCGCGATGTTGTACACGGAGGGGTGGTTCCCGATGCCCTGCAGGTTGATCTGCGTGGGACCGTCGGCCATCCGGCCGAAGAGCACCGCGCCCTCGTCCTGAGTGAGGGTCCAGGCTGGGATGGCAGTGCCGGTGACGCGCGGCACGCTGGTGGCGTAGAGGCCGGGCCGGTCGTTGACGATGATCGCTGCCTTCGCGCCGGCACCGGCCACTGCGGCGATCTGGTCGACGATCTTCCGGGTGGCATCGCGGGTGACGACCGCGAGCTTGCCGCCGAGGTTCTTGCCGGCCAGGTCCTCCGGCCGTCCCGTGCCGGCGTCGACCGCCTGGAGCGTGCTGGGGCCGTACAACCGGGCCGCATAGGTCACCGGCTTGAGCGGGAGCGCGCCGGCCTGCCCTGCAATGGACGCCTTGATCACCGGCGAGTACCTGCGGTCCTGGAAGTTGAACTCGAAGGTGCCGTCCGTCACCGGCGCGGTGGGCACCACATAGGCGTGCTTCGCGAACAGGCTCGACGTACCCTTCATGTAGTCGATCCCGCGCTTGCCGGGGAGGCTCTGGCGGTACCCGAGCTTGTACTGGCTCGACTCGGACTCCTTGGGCGTCGAGACCTTGACCTCCTTGCCCAGCCGGGCGTCCATCGTGATCGTCCGGTCCGCCTTCAGATCCACCACGGGCTCACCGGCAAGCGTGTTGCTCACGGCCAGGCCCGTGGCCTTGTCCTTCGTGTACACCAAGCCCATGACGGAGTAGCGACCCTGCGACACCGCGACGGTCTTGGTTCCGCCCTGGGGGAAGACCTCCTGGGCGACGCCGTTGTCCAGGTCGAACACCACGAGTTCGCCGGACGCCGGGTCTCCGTTCCGGTCAATCGTGTTGAGAGTGAGGTCGACGGTGGGCACGTCCTTCGTGGCGCCGACGGTGGTGCGGATCGCGGTGCCGTCGGCCGCGGTGGCGGTGATGATGCCGGTGTAGTCGCCCACGGCGCCGAGCTCGGGGTGGTAGGTCACCGTCACGCTCGCGGTGGAGTTCGCCGGGACCGTCACGCTGTTGGCGCTGAGCGTGAACATACCGTCCGGCGGGGGTGCCGTCTCTCCGGCGCTGAACAGGCGGAGCGACAGCGTGGTGTCCGTCGCGGAGGTGTTGACGTAGTTGATCGTCTTGGTGACCGGCGCGCTCTCGGCCGACTTCTTGCCCATGCTGACGACGGCGGGGCTGGAGTAGACCTCGGCGTTGATCGCCTTGGGCACGTCGACGCGGCCGTTACCGCCCTGGTAGGCGTTGTACGAGCCCTGCTTGGCGGTGCTGACCAGCACCTGCTTGAGCCGGTCGGCGGTCCAGTCGGGGTGGCGCTGGACGAGGATCGCGGCGGCGCCGGACACGTGCGGGGTGGCCATCGAGGTGCCGTTGGCCGCGGTGTAGTTGGCGTCGACGGGGGTGCCCATCCTGGTGCCGGCGGCGCGGGCGGCGACGATGCCCACGCCCGGTGCGGTGATCTCCGGCTTGACCGCGAAGGTTTCCTTGACCGGGCCGCGGCTGGAGAAGTTCGCGAGCTGGTCCTGCTTGGACACCGCGCCGACGGTCAGTGCGTCCTGGGCGGCACCGGGCGAGCTCACGGTGCCCTTGCCCGGACCCTCGTTGCCGGCCGCGATGACGAACAGCGACCCGGAGGACGCGGTGAGCTGGTTGACGGCCTGGCTGATCGGGTCGGTGCCATCGCTGGGGACCGAACCGCCCAGGCTCATGCTGATGACGTCCGCGCCCTGGGCCGCAGCCCACTCCATACCGCCGATGACCCCCGACTCTGAGCCCGAACCGGCCGTGTTGAGGACCTTGCCGATGTACAGGTCGGCGCCCGGCGCCACACCCTTGAGCCTGCCGCCCGACGCGGCACCCGAGCCGGCGATGGTCGAGGCGACATGAGTGCCGTGGCCGTGGTGGTCGACCGCATCGGGGTCGTCGGTGAAGTTCTGCGCCTTCTTCACCCGCCCCGCCACATCGGGGTGGTTGGGGTCGATACCGGTGTCGAGGATGGCCACCTTGGTGCCGGTGCCGTCGTAGCCGGCCGCCCACGCGTCCGGGGCACCGATCTGCGGCACACTCTGGTCCAGAGCGACGTGCACCGGCTTGTCGAGCCAGAGCTTCTTGATGCCGCCGGCGAGCTTCGGTGCCTTCGTCGCGGCGGCGCTGTCGTCGTCGATGGCCTCCCAGAACGTCGCCGCCTTCTTCTTGCCGGCGTGCAGCGCCACCGCGTTGGCGCTGGGCAGCTCGTCCTTCTTCACCGAGCCGGCCGGCGCGGCCTGGTCGAGTGCCTTGCCGGCCTTGCCCGGCGCGCCCCCGTAGGTCGCGATCAGCGGTACGGCGGGGCGGTGCGCGTCGTCGTAGCCGTACTCGACGAGCTTGCTGACGTTGAACAGCTCGCGGTCGAGCTCGTTCGCGGCGAGGTAGGGCTGTGCCTTGTCAGGGATGACGTAAACCTCGTCGCCCACCTTCATGGTGGTGAACGCCGCCGGGGTGCCGTCGGCCGCGGGCTCGACCGTCGCCGCCTGGAAGCCGTTGGCGTGACGCTCCAGCGTCACCACCTCGCCCGTGACGAGGGTGAGCTTGTGCGTGGCGACAACGGGGCTGTTCTGCTGCGACTGGCTCGCTCGGGTGGCCGGCGTTTCGGCGGCGGCGATGGCGGGGATGCCGAGCGTCCCGGCCACGCAGGCCGTGGCCAGCAGCGCCGTGAGCGCGCGATGTGAACGGTGTGGCAAGCGCCGGAGTATGGGGATGGTCAGGTGGACCGGGAGCCTGGATGCCCCGGCCGGTGGTGACTGTCTCATGCGGCAATGACCTTTTCTGAGGGGAGAATGCGCGCGGATACCGCGCGGTTGCGGGGATTGCGCATAGCGCCGAATGGCTGCGATGCATGTGGTGGGTGCCGCCAGTGTTGCTTCGGGCGGATCGGTACAGCGGCGAGCGGCGAACGGCGCGTCCCGCTGTCGCGGCAGTGACCTGGCACCGGTCGGTCGGCCCGCGGGGTTCGTCCCGGAACCTGGCCTCGTCGGGAAACCGGGGCCGGTCGAGGCGATCCGTCAGATGTGACCGTGCGGCACAAGACTTGCGAACGCGGGGGGACGAGTGGCGACAGGCGGAGGTACGGATTCCATGACGCTGAGTGTTGTTCACGCACCGGCCAACGGACGACTGGGCAGATGACCCAATTTTGCTGCCGCGCCCGCCTAACGGTGCGTGCCGGCCGCGCTGTCGACGACGACGCCGGCTTCGACGACCTTCACGGCCAGCGCCGTCCGGGACGAGACCTCGAGCTTGCGCATCGCTGTCTCCACGTGCCGTGCGACCGTCTTCGGCGACAGGATGAGGGATCCGGCGATCTCCCGGTTGGTCCGGCCTCCGACGAGCAGCCGGACTACGTCGAGCTCACGTGGAGACAGTTGATCGCCGTAGCTTCGTCGTCCACCGCGCCACGACGGGCGCTTCACCCCGACACCGGATGCACGCAGTGTGTGCATGACGCGCTCGGCGTCGCCACGAGCGCCGAGGGTGGACAACCCCTGGAAAGTTTCCGTAAGGAGGGAGAGAGCCGCATCGGACTGGTTCGCACGAACCAGACAACGGGCCTGTCGCTCACGGTTGAGCAGGGCGTCGTACGGCTGCGGAAGGCCCTGCCACGCGTCGGCCGCACGCGCGAACAGTTCGGCGGCGCTGAGGGGATCGTCCTGATGCTGGGCCAGAATCGCCCTGCAGGTCGACAAGGCGGCGTGCGGCCGAGGTGCGCGGCGATCACGCACTCCCGCTGCGAATGCGTCGACCAAGTCGCCGGCCTCGTCGATGCGGCCGGCCATGAGTAGTGCCTCGGCCCGGACCGGGGCGAGTTCGCTGGCCCAGATCCACGTGCCCTTGCGTTCCAGGAACCGGATCGGCCCGTCGGTCAACCGCAGCACGTCGTCGACCCGCCCGGCGCCGAGCCGGAGCCTGGCCAGGGCGCCGGCAGGTTCGACGGAATACTCCGCACCGCCATGTCGGTCCGCCTGTTCAAGGACGCGCCGCAGGCACTCGTCCGCTCTGTCCTGGTCGCCGCGGGCCGCATACAGCAAGCCGGTGACCACGGCCGGCGCCAGGCGGCTCACCGGCTGCAGGAGTTCCTCGTCACCGGCCAGCGACAGGGCCCGGTCGGCCAGCCCGTCCCAGGCTCCGGTGAGCCAGTCGAGCTGAGCCAGCGTCACCTGCCCCTTCCTGTGGAGCTTCTGGTACTGATACGTGTCGGTCATTCCTGCGGCCAGCGTGAGCGCCCGCCTCGCCTCCGGGTACCTCCCCCAGATCAGCGCCATGTGCCCGACGTTGTGACGGCCGACCGTGATCTGCTGCCTTTCCGCGGAGGTGGACGCGTCATCGGCGATCAATGCCGCCTCGGCCCACCCCTCCTCCTCACCGAGCAGCAAAAGCCCACTCGCCCGTCCGACCCGGATAGGCAGCCGGTCCATCGGCGCGATCGAGACCGGCACCTGCGCCACGCGCCGCAGCCACCTGAGGTGTTCGGCCGCCGGTGTCGTCGTCCCGTACGGCAGGCCGAGAAACATCATGGCGCGAACTGACTTCGCCGGGTCGTGCCCGAGGTCGGGCAGCGCGCGTTCCATCTCGATCCGGGACTGCTCGAACGACTCCGTCTGCTGCAGCAGCCGGGCGACATGGAAGCGGATCTCCGCCGCCTCGCTCGGCGTCGGCCCGCCGGCGTCCAGCACGAGGCGGAGGGCGTCCATCAGTTCGCGGTAGCGTTCGTGCCCGCTGAGCAGATGAAATGGAATCTTGCCGGTCAGCCGGACCACGTCGGCGGGCGGCAGGCCGGCGTTGGTGAGCAGATCGTGCAGCAGAGTGACCGCCGTCGCATCGTCACCCGAGGCGAGGGCCAGGTCGGCAGACTGTTCCGTGTACCGGCACCACGCCGTCGTGTCGCCGGCCTCCCGGAAGTGGCGCGCGAGCTGGGCGACCGGGGACGGGGTGGTGTCTTCGAGAACGTGTGCGGCACGCAGGTGCATCGCCCGCCGCTGCGGCACAGGAATCGTCTCGTACACCGCGCGGCACGCCAGCTTGTGCCGGTACGAGACCAGCCCGCGCTGGTCCTCCCTCAGCAGCCCCGAACCCACTGCCTCCGCCAGGCCTGCCAGCCTGCTCGCCGGATCGCCTTCCGGAGCCATCACCTCGACGACGGCCTCCTCGGGGGCGGGGTCGGCGAGTACGGCGGCCGCGCGCAACGCAGCCTGCGCCGCCGGGCCGAGCCGTGCGCTGCGTTCCAGTACGACGTCCCGCACTGTCGGCGGTACGTCGATCTCACTCAGTCGCTGCCGCACCCAGGAATCACCCCGCCGGGTCATATCAGCGCGGTTCCACATCAGCCGGACGGACTCCTCGACCGCGAGCGGAAGCCCGTCGGTCCGGTCGTGGAGGATGGTCGCGAACTCGTCGGAAACCCGTTCCCCACCCAGCATGGAGGACACCATCGCGGCAGTCCCGGGGACATCCAACGGCTCCAACGACAGCCGCAGCCGCGCCGCCCCCGCCGGCTGCCGCGACGACAACCGCAGCAGCAGAGAGTCCGGCGCGATTTCCTCCGGGCGGTAGCTCACCAGCAGACTGACCTGTTGTTGCGGACGTGATGTCAGAAACAGCAGAAACTCCAGGGTGGCCTCATCCGCCCAGTGCACGTCCTCAACCGCGAGCAACCCGATCTCGAGCCGTACGAGCATCTCCTCGATGGCCCGGAACAGCCGGTGTCGTGCCGCTGCCGCGTCTTCGGCCAAGTCGGGTGCCGGTGGCAGCGCCGATGCCCACTCGGGGAACAACGGCCGGAGCGCGCCCGCCAACCCGCTCAGGCCGAGCCGGGCGACATCCTCGGTGGCCGGCCGGATCGCGTCCACCACCGGCCCGAGCGTAAAAGGCTGCCGAACAGCCGGACATGCCGCCAGCAGCACCCGCTGCCGGGCCGGAGCAGGCGCCGCGAGCAGCTCATGGACCAGTCGGCTCTTACCGATGCCGGCCTCGCCCTCGATCAGTACGACCACCGGTGGGTCGGACAATGAGGCTTTCAAGGCGGCGAGTTCGCGCTCGCGTCCGACCAAACCGGGTGATGCGATCGCCGGCAGGTCGCGTGTGTCGCAATCGCTGGTAGACATTCGCCCCACCGTAGGAGACAGACGACGGCGTGCCGAACCGTCGTCTTCCGTGAACAATATGATCAGAGGTTACAAGGCGGGGTGGCAGGGGGGTAGGCCACGTTCAGTGGCGTGGTGCAGAAGGCGATCACTGTGGAGTTTCGGGGCTGAGGTCTGTGCTGCCATCGCGCCCGCCCGGGGGCAGAGACCTCATTTCGAGAATGCTGCTGATTTCGGCAATGCGGAGGAACGGCAAGGTATTTGATTGCCAATACAACGGGGTGCGCCCCTGGCGCAAGGGCGTTCCTTGTGCCAGGGGTGCGGTCGGGAAAGGGCTGTCGTGAAGGTCAGCGAATGGCGTAGGCCTTGATCAGGGTCTGCTCGATCTTGCTGCCGTGGGTGTCCTGTGCCTTGACGCGCAGGGAGACATAGCCCTTTGCCGGGTTGTTCACGGACACCTTGTAGCTGCCGTTGCTCTTGCTCTTGACCTTCGCGGGCTGCCAGGTGGCACCGTCGTCGGAGGACGCCTCCACCTCGACCCCGTCGATGTCCGGGGTGGCGCCGTTCTGGAGGGCGAACGCCAGGTCGAAGTAGTAGGTGTTGCCGCCCTGGGTGGCGTTCTGCGCATCCAGGTTCAGGTTGTACCTCGGCCAGAGCAGCGCCAGGTCCTCCTCGCCGTTCGCCGGCCGGGCGGACTTGAACGTCCACGCGGTGCTGGTCTCGGTGGACAGCGGGAACCACGCCGGGTGCGAGGTGTCCATGGTGATCCGGTAGGTCGCCGGGCCAGGGCTGGCCGACAGCATCATCATCGCGCGCGTCGTCTCGGCGAGGAGCTTTCCGTCCTGGTACACCCGTACCTTCGCCTTGTCGGCGTCCGCGCCGAACCAGCCGAAGTGCTCCGGTGCGCTGTCGCCCATTTCCGGCACGACGAGGGTCATGTCGTTGCCCTCGCGGACCGCGAGGGTGTTCGCCGGGCCGGCCGGGCCGTTCGCGGCGCCCAGCCAGGTCTCCTCATGCCGCTCGCCCGGGCTGTAGGTGCGGAGTACGTCATCCATGCGGCGACTGATGTTGGGGGCGTTCGGGAAGACCGCGCGGGACCAGCGCATGTCCTTCAGAGTCGGCCACTTGCTGCCGGTGGAGTACCACTCCTCCCGGTCCAGCGGCCCGTCGACGAACTCCACCACCTGGATGATGAGACGCTCCCTCGGGCGGACCACCGATCCGGTCTCGCCGAGTCTGGCGCCCTTGGTGCCGCGGTAGTGGGACTTCACCACGGCCGAGTTCTCCGCGGTGACGGCGTCAACGGGGTCGGCCGGAATTCCACCGGGAACCATCAGTGCGATGTTGTACACATACGGGCTGCTGGCGATGCCGTGCAGGTTGACCTGCGTGGGACCGCCGGCCATCCGGTCGAAGAGGACCGCGCCTTCGTCCTGGTTGAGGGTCCAGGCCGGGATGGCCGTGCGGGCGGCGAACGGCACACTGGCGTTGAAGGTACCCGGCTGGTCGCCGACGATGATCACTGCCTTCGCGCCGGCCTCGGCCATGGCGGCGATCTGGTCGGCAGTCGTCCGGGTGGCATCGTTGGTGACGACCGCGAGCTTGCCACTGACGTCCTTGCCGGCCAGGTCCTCGGGCCGTCCCTTGCCGGCGTCGACCGCCCGGAGCGTGCCGGGGCCGTCCAACCGGGCCGCATTGAACACCAGCTCAAGCGGGAGCGTGCCGCCCTGCCCGGCAATGGACGCCCGGATCGCCGGGGCGTACCTGCGCTGCTGGAAGTGGAACTCGAATGTGCCGAGCTTCACCGGCTCGGTGGGCACCACGTAGGCATGGTCCCAGATCGGGCTGAACATGAACTTCATGAAGTCGATCCCGTAATTGCCGGGGAGCTGCTGGCGGTACCCGAGCTTGTAGCCGTTCGGCTCGGACTCCTTGGGCGTCGCGACCTTCACCTCCTTGCCCAGCCGGGCATCGAGCGTGATCGTCTTGTCCGCCTTCAGCTCCACCATGGGATCGCCGGCGAGGGTACCGTTCAGGATCTCGACTCCGGCCTTGTCCCGCGTGTAGACGACACCCATGACCGAGTAGCGTCCCAGCGGCACTGCGACGGTCGTCGTGCCGTCCCGGAGGTAGGGCTGGATGACCTCGTCCTGGTCCAGGTCGAACACGGTCACGTCGGCGTTCTGCGCCGGGTTTCCGTTCCGGTCGATCGCGTTGACGGTGAGGTCGACGGTGGGTACCCCCTTCGTCGCGCCGACGGTGGTGTGGATCGCGGTGCCGTCGGGCGCGGTGGCGGTGATGACACCGGTGTAGTCGCCCAGGGCGCAGAGTTCGGGGTGGTAGGTCACCGTCACGCTCGCGGTGGAGTTCGCCGGGACCGTCACGCTGGTCGCGCTGAGCGTGAACGTGCCGTCCGGTGCGGGCCCGGTCTCCCCGGAGGCGGCCAGGCGGAGCGACAGCGTGGTGTCCGTTGCGGAGGTGTTGACGTAGCTGACCGTCTTGGTGCCCGGCGCGCTCTCGGCCGTCGACTTGCCCATGCTGACGACGGCGGGGCTGGAGTAGACGGTGGCGTCGATCGCCTTGGGCACGTCGACCCGGCCGCCGCCCTGCTGGTAGGCGGTGTACGCGCCCTGCTTGGCGGTGCTGACCAGCACCTGCTTGAGCCGGTCGGCGGTCCAGTCCGGATGGCGCTGAGCGAGGATCGCCGCGGCGCCGGCCATGTGCGGGGTGGCCATCGAGGTGCCGCTGGCCGAGGTGTAGTTGGCGTCGGCCGGGAGCCCCATCGAGGTGCCGGCGGCGCGCGCGGCGACGATTCCCACGCCCGGTGCGGTGATCTCCGGCTTGACCGCGAAGTCGCCCTTGCGCGGGCCGCGGCTGGAGAAGCCCGCGAGCAGCTCCGACTTGGACACCGCGCCGACCGTCAGCGCGGCGTCGGCGGCACCCGGCGAACCTACGGTCGACTTGTCCGAGCCTTCGTTGCCGGCCGCGATGACGAACAGCGTACCGGAGGACTCGGTGAGCTGGTTGACTGCCTGGCTCAACGGGTCGGTGCCGTCGCTGGGCGCGTCCGAACCCAGGCTCATGTTGACAACGTCCGCGCCCTCGGCGACCGCCCATTCCATGCTGGCGATGACCCCCGACTCGAGGCCGACACCGGCCTTGTTGAGGACCTTGCCGATGTACAGGTCGGCGCCCGGTGCCACACCCTTGTACTTGCCGCCCGATGCGGCACCCGAGCCGGCGACGGTCGAGGCGACATGTGTGCCGTGACCGTGGTGGTCGACCGCGTCGGGGTCGTCGGTGAAGTTCTTCATCGTCTTCACCCGGCCTACCAGGTCGGGGTGGTTCGGGTCGACGCCGGTGTCGAGGACGGCCACCTTGGTGCCGGTGCCGTCGTAGCCGGCCTTCCACGCACTCGGCGCGCCGATCTGCGGCACACTCCGGTCCAGCGTCGCCTTGACCGGCCGGTCGAGCCAGAGCTTCTTGATGCCGTCGGCAAGCTTCGGTGCCTTCGTCGAGGCGGCGCTGTCGTCGTCGACCGCCTCCCAGAAGGTCGCCGTCTTCTTCTTGCTCGCGTGCAGCGCCACCGAGTTGGCGCTGGGCAGCTCGCCGGCCTTGACCGAACCGGCCGGCGCGGCCTGCTTCAGCGCCTTCCCAGCCTTGCCCGGCGCGCCGGTATAGGTGGCGATCAGCGGCACGGCGGGGCGGTGCGCGTCGTCGTAGCCGTACTCGACCAGCTTGGTGACGTTGAACAGCTCGCGATCGAGCTCGTTCGCGGCGAGGTAGGGCTGAGCCTTGTCGGGGATGACATAGAGCTCATCGCGCAGCCGCAAGGTGGAGAACGCCGCCGGGGTGCCGTCAGGCGTGGGCGCGACCGTCGCAGCCTGGACGCCGTTGGCGTGGCGCTCCAGCGTCACCACCTCACCCGTGACGAGGGTGAGCTTGTGCGTGGCGACAACCGGGCCGTCCTGCCGTGGCTGGGCAGCCTGAGCGACCGACGCGGCTGGTTTTGCAGCAGCGGCGGCCGGCAGAGCGACGAGCGTGCCGGCCACACAGGCCGCGGTGAGCATCCCCAGGGCCGTGCGCACTGGACGGCGTGTCAGCCGGTAGGCTATGGGGGCGGTCGGGCTGACTGAGGATCTGGTCGATCCAGCCGGTTGTGACTGTCTCATTAAGGCGTTGACCTTCTCTGAGGGGGAATGAAGGCGCGCGAAAGCCACACGGTCGCGGGAATTCGGCGCCGCGTCGGATCACTGCGTTGGTTGTGGTGTGTCGTTGTGCTGCACTTTCAGGTGTGAGCGGTGCAGCAGTACCAGGACGGCGGACCACGCGCCGCATTGATGCGGCATCCGCGTGCCGTCGGTATGTCAGGCACGGGGTCCTCGATGGGCTGTGGGATCCGGAAACACGGGTCGGTCGGACGCGTTGGGCGGGTCCGCGGGATTCGGTCGTACGGGCGGCAGCGCGGGGCCGGGCAGCGGTTCGGGAATCAGGCCACGGCCCAGTGCCGCCGTCACGGCGCCGGTGCGGCTGTCCACCCCGAGCTTGGCGAAGACACGGACCAGGTGGGTCTTCACTGTTGCTTCGCTGATGAACAGCGCGCGTGACACCTGACGGTTCGACAGTCCCTTCGCGAGCAGGACGAGAATCTCTGTCTCGCGTGGGGTCAGTGTGGACTGCGGTGCACGCATGCGGCCGAGCAGCCGAGTGGCGACGGGCGGAGCCAGCACGGTCTCGCCGGCCGCGACGGCGTGCACTGCGGAGATCAGGTCCTCGACCGGCGCGTCCTTGAGGAGGTAGCCAGTCGCACCCGCCTCGACGGCGGCAAGGATCTCGGCGTCGGTTCTGTAGGTGGTGAGGACCAGTACCCGGGGCGGGGCCGGCAGGGCCCTGATCCGGCGGGTGGCCTCGACACCGTCCATGCGCTCGCCGCCGCCTCGCCCGCTGCCGGTCGCATCGGTGGCGACGTCTGACATCTCGTCGGTACCGCCGCCCATGCGCAGGTCCATGAGGACCACGTCGACCTCCGTCGACCCCGCGACCATGCGCAGCGCCTCGGCGCCGTCCCCCGCCTCACCGGCCACCACGACCTCGGGCACGTCATCGAGCAGCGCACGCAGGCCACGGCGCACGACAGGGTGGTCGTCGACGATCAGCACGCGCACCTGCGCGACGGAGGCGGTCTGTGGCGCGGTCATGACGTCACCTCATTCGGAATCGGCAGACTGGCGGCGACCGCAGTTCCCTCGCCGATCGCGGACTCGACGGTGAGTGCGCCGTCCAGCTCCTCTATCCGCTGGCGCATCCCGAAGAGCCCGAAGCCGCCACAGGAGTCCTGTCGGGGCAGCTCCGGATCGAAGCCCTTGCCGTCGTCGAAGACATCAAGCGTCACCCGGTCGTCCAGATAGCACAGGCTCACCACGCACCTCTCGGCGTGCGCGTGTGCGCGCACATTGGCCAGCGCCTCCTGGGTCAGCCGCAGCAGCGCCACATCGCACTCGGCGCCCAGCGGGTACGGTTCCCCGTGCAGATGGAAAGCAGTGCTGAGACCGTCCTCGGCACTCCGGTCGACCAATCGGCGCAACGCCTCGGGCAGAGGCGTCTCGACCAGGGGCGGCGGGCTCAGTTCGTACAGGAAGCGCCGGCACTCGGCGAGGTTCTCCGTGGCGACCTCGGTGGCCGCCGCGGTCCGCTCCTGCGCCAGGGATGCGTTCGGCGGCAGCGCGGCGTCGGTGGCGCGCAACAGCATGATCACGCTCGAGAGGCCCTGCGCGACCGTGTCGTGTATCTCCCGGGCCAGCCGCTGGCGTTCGGCGAGCCGGCCGGCCTCCCGCTGCGACTCCGCCAGCGCGTCCCGGGTGACGACCAGCTCAGCGATGAGCGCCTTGCGGGCCTGGCTCTCCCGGTAAAGCGACTGGTACCCGAGCAGCGTCAGCGTCGAGACCAGCGCGCCCAGCAGCGGTCCCGCCACCTGGGGGATCCCCAGCGTGCCGGCTTCCGCTCCCTTGGCGGCGACCACGATGGCGGTCCCCAGAGCGACGGCCACGACCGACAGCCGCAGCGGCAGGTGCAGGACATACAGTGCGAACAGCGGGAACCCCAGCCAGCCGAACCCCGCATTGAACGCCATGAGGCAGGTCCACACCGCGGTCAGCGCGCCAAGCCAGCGCAGCACACGGCCCGGGTTCCCTCCGGTCATGTCGACGGACTCGGTGGGCTCCTCGCGACGTCGGGAGTCGGCAGGCCTGGCAGGGCCGGCGAATCCCACCGCGTACGTGGCGGCGAGGAGCACGGACAGGGCAGCCATGATGGACGTGTCCTGGCTCGACACAGCCGTGCCCGGACCGATCACGATCAGGAGGGCGGCGACGAGCGAGGAAACGAACAAGCCGTTCAGCGCATGCCGCAGCGTCGGCGGCATGGCGCACGCCGCCCCTCTGGGCTGCCCAATCCTCATCCGCGCCTCACTCCTGGTTCACTTCAGGCGGTCAGCGCTGAGACTAAGCCGTGCACCGCTTCGGGTCGTGTCCATCGTTCGGTTGACTTGGGAGGGTGCTTGATCCTCGATCGCCCTTGAATGCAACGGTTCTCGAGGCGGATGGCGGCTGCAGAGAAGTGGCCTGCCGGGGCTGATGTGCTAGCGCGTGTGTCGAAAGTAGCGTCGTCCGGCCGCCCGGCAGGCGGGACTTTCGAAACACGCCCCAGTGCCGTGACCGGCGATGTCTCGTGGCACACGGCGATCTGACGGATGCACAGTGGGCCACCGTCTGCCGGGCCCATCAGGACCTATCGCGAGCGCCACGCGGTCGAGTGCGGCATCAATCGTCCCAAGAGGCACCGGGCGGTTGCCACGAGGTATGACAAGCTCGCGGTCCGCTACGAGGCGACCGTTCTCGTCGCGGCCAGCAACGAGTGGCTGTGACCAGGATCGTTGTGAAAGTGGGCAGATGGCTGGTGAAGTTCGGGGTGTTCAGGGGGTGATGGTGTGTTCGGTGAACTGGCCGCAGGAGCGGAATCCCAGGCGGCGGTAGACGGGCTCGCCGTCGGTGGACGCCTGCAGGACCGCGATGTGGTGGTTTTGGTCGCGGGCCGTGTGGAGTGCGGCGAGTGTGATGGCACCGCCGTAGCCGCGTCGGCGGTGGGCGGCCAGGGTGCAGATGTTGTAGATCCCGGCAACCCCCGCGTGATGAAACACTTCCGCCGAGCAGACCGGACGGCCGTCCACGTAGCCGACCAGGTAACGGGCTGGACAGTGGGCGGCCAGGGCCTGCGGGGCGGCTTGAGCGAAGAAGCGGCGGACGGTGTCAGCGGGCGGGGTCCAGTTCGCGGCGAGAACCGCGGCGTAGTCGACGAGCTGTTCGGGCGTGGCCACCGTCTGGATGTCCAGTCCCGGGGCGGCGGGCAGCGGCAGGGTCTCGTCCAGCTCGGCCCACATCGCCGTTTCGCGTTCGGATGCTGGTAGACCAGCCGCCGTCAGGCGTGCGGTGAGGTCCGCTGGCCTCGAGGCGGGTCCCACCCACCAGGAGAAGCGGCGGCCGGTGCGAGCCAGTGTCCGGGCGGTCTCGTTGATACGTGCCGTAGCGGTAGTGACGGTGAAGCGGGCCCCGGCAACGATGTTGAAAGTGTCGTCGTCCAGGCTGCTGTCGGCGACCAGGAGGTCATCAGTCTCTGCAACGGCCGCTCCGCTCATGCTCCGATGCAGGTGACAGGCATGTTCCGCCAGATTCTGTTCCATCCTGTCCGTCAAGTCGGCGTCATTGAGAAAATGGATATTCATAACGAATGATCCCAGCATGACTGGGCGCAGGTTGCACGTGATTTTGGATCGCTCGCCGACAGCGTCACGTCGGCGACCAGCACATTCGATACACGCCCAAAGGGCTGTCCCGTACTCCCTGGCGGGCGCACGACGACAGCTGCGGCACCTCGCTGCGTTGTCGGAACGCCCGAATACACTCAGTATGAGGACGCCCCTCCGCCTTGCGATGCACCACATCTGACACCGCGCGCCGATCCGCCAGGGATTAGGGGGCAATCCTTGGACGAGGGAGAGAACCGTCGCCGCCTCGCCGGCGACCTCCAGCTGCCGTCCTCGCGCTGACCGCGTGTGCGGTGCCGCCGGGGCGACCTCGCTGCTGGCGGTCGGCGAGTGGATCGCGGGCAGGTCGTACTTCTTCGCCGTATTCCACCGTCTGAAATCCGCCTTTTGACTCAGGCCTGCTGGAAGGATTCCGGCCATGACTGACAGCGCCCCGGGCCGACAGGCACGCGAATTGCTCACCAAGGCATCCCAGCACCCGATCGCCAGCCCTCAGCGCGACGCTCTGGTGGCCGAAGCAGCCGTGTGGGCACGGCTGGAGCACGCAGCCAGCATGGACAAATACACGGCCGCAGCAGTTGATATGGAGTCCGCGCTGGCCTCCCTCGCCGCCCCTGTGCAGAAACTCGGCAGCGAGGTCGGTGACCTGACCGAACGCATCAAGCTCGGCCAGAAGTGAGCGCCTGCGCCGTCAAGAGACAGCGGCGCGGTGTCTTTTGAGACGATTGATGCCGCACTCGACCGTGTGCCGAGCCTTGTAGTCCTGCGGGTCGAACTTCGGCGGCAGGCCACCCCGCGAGCCGCACTTCTTGCGGTTGCGGGCCTGGTCGGCCTGGTCCAGGGTGACCCAGCGGCGGGCTTTCTGCCTGTGCTGACGTCATCGGCGGAGTACCTGCCGGGTGCGGTCGCAGCCGGAGGCGTTCCGCCAGTTGCGCGCGCCGGGCCGGCGTTCGCTTGCTCAGTTCGGGTCGGCCGACGTGAAGGTGACGGGCAGCCGCTCGGGACCGCGCAGCCCGCCGGGCCGCCACTGCAGCTCGCCGGGCGGCACGGCCAGGGTGAGGTGGTGGAGGCGACGCAGGACGGTGCCGATGGCGATCTGTCCCTCGAGCCGGGCCAGTGGCGCTCCCAGGCAGTAGTGGATGCCGTGCCCGAACGCGAGGTGAGTGTTGTCCTGTCGGGTGATGTCCAGGTGATCGGGGTCGGAGAACCGTGCCGGGTCGCGGTCGGCGATGGCGGAGGCGACCAGCACGGTTGCGCCGCGTGGGACGGCCACGCCCGCGATGGTGACGTCCTCGCGTGCGAACCGGGCGATCCCGGGGCTGACCGGTCCGTCGTAGCGGAGGAACTCCTCGATCGCGCCCGGCAGAAGCGCCGGATCTTCGCGCAGCATCTGAAGCTGGTCGGGGTGGGCGAGCAGCGCCGCGATGCCGCTGCCGATCAGGTTGACCGTGGTGATGTATCCGGCCGCCAACAGCAGGAAGGCCATGGCGATCAGTTCGTCCTCGTCCAGCCGGTGCTCCTCGTCCCCGGTGGTGATCAGGGCACTGAGCAGGTCGTCCCCGGGCTGGGCGCGTTTGGCCTCCAGGAGTTTGGTCAGGTACGAGCGCATCTGCTGCCACACCGCATCCACCTGGGCCGGATCCGGCGGGGCCATCCCCTGGAGGATCATCTCGTCGGTCAACTGTTGGAAGTCGTGCCGGTCTGCCACGGGTACCCCGAGCAATTCGCTGATCACCGTGACCGGAAGCGGCAGCGCGAAGTCCTTGACCAGGTCGGCGTGGCCGACCGGCAGGATCGCGTCGAGCAGTCGGTCGGCGATGACCTGGACGCGGGGTTGCAGCTCGGCCACTCTGCGCGCTGTGAACGCTTTGGAGACCAGACGGCGCAGGCGGGTGTGGTCGGGCGGGTCGGCGCGGAGCATGTTGCGCAGCATGGACTCGCGTTCCGTCGCGGGCAGCCGCTGAATGAGCTGTGGATCCGACGCGTCACGGATGTCACTGCTCAGCCGCGGGTCGGACAGGGCCACGAGGCCGTCTTCGTAGCGCGTGACGAGCCAGGCTTCCAGGCCACCGGCGATGACGACGCGCCGTACCGGGCCGTCCTCGCGCAGCCGTCGGTAGAGCGGGAAGGGGTCTGCCACGAAGGCCGGGTCGGCGTAGGGCAGAAGGACCGGCTGCTGGCTCATCATGCCTCCCAGAAGGATCCGCGAATCTTCGCGGGTGATTTACAGGTTTTGATGGTATATGTCCCATCGTGACGGATGCCGGGATTTCACCGAGGGCAGGGGCTGCGATGGAACGGACCACGTGCTGTGTCGTGGGCGGCGGCCCCGCCGGGATGGTCCTCGGTCTGCTGCTGGCCCGGGCCGGAGTGGCGGTCACGGTTTTGGAGAAGCACGGCGACTTCCTGCGCGACTTCCGCGGCGACACGGTGCATCCGTCCACCCTGGCGCTGCTGGACGACCTCGGCCTGGCGGAGCGGTTTGCCCGTCTGCCGCAGCGTCGGGTGACGACGGTGCAGTTGCCGCTCGGCCCTGACCGTTCGCTGGTCACCGTCGGAGACATCGGCGCGCTGCGGGGCCCGTACAACTACGTGGCGATGGTGCCGCAGTGGGACCTGCTCGACCTCCTCGCGGACGAGGCCGGTCGGGAGCCGTCGTTCTCCGTGCGGATGAGCACCGAGGCGACTTCCTTCCTGGTGGAGCGCGGACGGGTCATGGGGGTGCGGTACCGCACGTCCGACGGCCGCACCGGTGAACTGCGGGCCACCCTCACGGTGGCCTGCGACGGCCGGAGCTCGCTGGCCCGCTCTCGGCCCGAACTGGCCCTGCGGAGATTCGCCTGCCCCATGGACGCGTGGTGGTTCCGGCTGCCACGGCGGGAAGGCGATCCGCACGGGCTCGTGGGAGGCGTCGGCGACCGGTTCCTCACCGCCATGATCGACCGCGGGGACTACTGGCAGTGCGCGGCGCTGATCCCCAAGGGGACCGATGCCGAGCGCCGTGCCGCCGGTCTCGAGCGGTTCATGGCCGACTTCTCGGCCGCCGTCCCCTGGCTCGCGGACCGGGTGCACGCGCTGCGGTCGTGGGACGAGGTGAAGATGCTCGACGTACGGCTCGACCGCCTCCGACGCTGGCACCGCCCGGGACTGCTGTGCATCGGTGACGCGGCGCACGCGATGTCGCCGGTCTTCGGCATCGGCATCAATCTTGCTGTCGAAGACGCCGTCGCCACCGCCCGGTATCTCGTCGAGCCGTTGCGCAGGGGTGCGGTCGGCCTGGGGGACGTACGCGCCGTACAGCGCCGCCGGTGGCCGACCACAGCCGCGACGCAGGCGTTGCAGCGATTCGCCCATGCGCGGGTCATCGCACCCGTACTGGCGGGCCGACCGCCCTTCGGGAACCCCGAGCGGTCGCAGCGGATGACCGAACTGCTCACCACCTCGCGGTGGCTCAAGCGTGTGCCGGCGTACTTCATCGCCTACGGCGCGGTACGCGAACGCCCGCCCGCCGCGTCCATGCGGTGATACCCGGCTCCCGGCCCTCGCCGCTGGCTGGGGCCCCACAACACGCCCGCCGCCCGACCACCGCAGGTCCGGCCGGCACCGACGACGGCGCGATCGCCCGCGTCCCGGGAGCGCCGCCTGTCCTGGTCGCCCGAGTGCCTCTTGCTGCGGCGCGCGGCAGCACGAGGCACCGGCGCAGTTCTGCCGAGTACCGGGGGAGGGCGTCAGGCGGTCGGTCTGCCGGGTCAGGAGTGGTCCCGGGACGGGCGGGGTGCTGGGGTTCGGCACCTGGGCGCGGGAATTCGGCGTGTACTGGGCGGCCTGGGTGTGGAACATGGCTGCGTACCGTCCGTCTGCGGCGATCAGTTCATCGTGGGTGCCGTGCTCGCTCAGGCGTCCCTGGGTGAGGACGCAGATGGTGTCGGCGTGGCGGACACCGGACATGCGGTGGGTGACCAGGACCACCGTCCGGTGTGGCCCGGCGAGTTGACGGATGCGGTTGAAGGCATCGATCTCTGCTTCGGGGTCGAGGTTTGTCTATGACTGTCAACTAACTGTCCGCGTCGGATGGCAGGGCTGCCCTCAGGCACGTCAGTCACGACCCCGGAGCAGGTGGAAAATTGGTTGAGCCGAGAGTGATCATGTGGCAGGCTCGCCAGCCTTGACCGAGATCACCAAGTTTCACGACAACGGGGTGGACATCGATGCATCCCTGGTGGTGCGTCTGCTCGCCACACGGCGATGACGTCCGGGGTTTCGGTGAACAGCACGTGGAGGGCTGATGGCATCGATCAAGCAGTTCCAGGTCACCTTCGACTGCGCAGAACCTGAGCGCCTCGCTCGTTTCTGGTGCGAGGTGTTGGGGTACGTCGTACCGCCGCCACCGGAGGGGTTTGCCACTTGGGACGATTTCAAGCGCTCGCAGCCACCTGAGCAGCGGGATTCATGGTTCGCCTGCAGTGATCCCTCAGGTGTGGGCCCGCGACTGTACTTCCAGCGCGTCCCCGAAGGGAAGGCCGCCAAGAACCGGCTGCATCTCGACGTGCGGGTCGGCACCGGACTCGTAGGTGAAGAGCGCCTCGCCGCACTTGAGGCCGAATGCGCGCGACTTGTCCCGCTCGGCGCGGTACACGTGCGTACGCTGTATGACGGCAATGATTCGTGCATCCCGATGCAGGACATCGAGGGCAACGAGTTCTGTATCGACTGAGGGGCCGCGAACGCGTCTTCGCTCTGCTCCCATGGACCAAGACGAAGAACCGTCCCCGACCTGGCAGGGCGCTGCAGCGGCTCCCGGACCGTCCGGCGGGCGCCCGGACACCCGTGCCCTCAAGCCGCGCGTCCCGCCGGATCGCGGCGAACATCTCCACCTTGGTCATCCGCGCCATCTGTGCTCCTTGAACTCGGAGCACAGATGGCGTCCCACTGTCCCTCCGGTGGGACCAACTCGGGTCCTCAGTACTCCAGCCGTAGATCATGATCTTGCTGGCCAGGGCCGATGCGGAGACGGCTGCGGCCACCGTTGATCATCCTGAGTTGTGTCGACAAATGAAGATCACGCGTGCCGAACCGGACGTCGTGCAGGCATGCGGTGAAGGTAGACCTCCGCCAGAGCCACCAGGGAGTTCACTCGCCACCGACTCCTTGGCGCCAACCCTGTCCCGCCCCCGATGCCGGTTCGGACACGGCCGCGCCAAGGCGGGACGCCAGGTTGGCGACCGCATCCCGAAGCTCCGTCCCGCCCACGACATGGAAGGCGTAAGGGACCGCCGCCAGCCACTCCTGCGCGTACATCGCCGGGTTGCGGGTACTGCCGACGAGCACGCAGTGCTCTCCGGCCGCCCCGACGGGTTCGAGCCGTCCCATCGACGGCCCGACCCACGGGACGACCCGCTCCACCGGTGCGTCGAAGAGCACCCGCGTGAGATAGGCCCATCCGGTGCCGAGGTTCTCCTCCAGCACCGTGACCGGGTCGAGGTCCTCCGGCATCCGGAACCCGACCGCACTCTCCTCGGCCACCAGTACCCGATCGACCCGGTAGGTGCGCACGGCGTCCACGCGATGGGAATGGCAGAGCAGGTACCAGCGCGCCCGGCGTACGACGACCGCCCACGGGTCCACCTCCGCCTGCCACTGGTTGCCGGCCTCGCTCCGGTAGGTGATCACCACACGCCGCCTGGACGCGATCGCGTCCACCAGGGCGCTCGTGACGGCGGGATCGGCGTAGGCCGCACTCGGATCGGGCGCGGCAGCGGCATGCTCGCGCAGCGCGGCCGCCTGACGCCCGATCCCCTCGGGCAGCGCGTGGATGACCTTGCCGAGGGCGGAGCCGACGAGGTCCCCGGGGTCGGTGGCGGCGGGCCTGCCGTCGAGCACCGCCATGACCAGGCTGAGCGCTTCGCTCTGGGTGAAGCTCACCGGCGGCAGCCTGGTCCCGCGCCGCAACTGGTAGCCGCCGTGCGGGCCGCGCACGGAATCCACGGGGATGCCGGCCTCCCGGAGGATCGCGACGTAGCGACGTGCGGCGCGATCGGTCACCCCGAGTCGCTCCGCGAGCTGCTCGGCCGTCGTGCCGGGGCGGGTCCGCAGGATCTCAAGGGTGCGCAGCGCGCGGGCGGTGGGGCTCGTTCCGGTCTCCACCTCGGACAGCGTAGGCGGCTTCCTGACAATCAGGAAGCAGATCGTCCTGAACCCCTCCTAGCATGGCAAAGCCCGGTCGGGCAGGCCGCGTCCACTCGACGCTTTCGGCTGCTGTCTTTACTCCAACCTCGACGGAAAGTTGATCTCACTGTGGAAATCCTGCTCATCGGTGGTCTGTGGCTGGACGGCACCGCATGGGACGCGGTGACACCGACCCTTGAGACGCTCGGACACCGCCCGCGGCCGGTGACCCTTCCGGGCCAGGGCGACGGACGCTCGTCCGCCACGCTCGACGAGCAGCTGGCGACGGTCCTCGCCGCCGTCGATGCAACGGTGGAAAAGCCCCTGCTCGTGGCGCACTCGGCCGCCTGCACCCTCGGCTGGCTGGCCGCTGACGCGCGCCCGGAGCGGGTGGCCAAGCTGGCGCTGATCGGCGGCTTCCCCAACGAGGACGGCCAGCCGTACGCCGACTTCTTCGAGACGCGCGACGGCGCCATGCCCTTCCCCGGCTGGGGCCCGTTCGAGGGTGCGGACAGCGCCGACCTCGACGAGGAACTGCGGCGGCGCATCGAAGCCGATGCCATCCCCGTCCCCGAGCAGGTGGCCAGGGGCGTGGTCCGGCTGTCGGACGAGCGCCGCTATGAGGTTCCGGTCGTGGTGGTCTGCCCGGAGTTCACCCCGGAGCAGGCCCGCGAATGGATCGCTGCCGGCGAGGCGCCGGAGCTCACCAGGGCCAAGCAGGTCGAGTTCGTCGACATCGACTCCGGCCACTGGCCGATGTTCACCAAGCCGGCCGAGCTCGCCCGCCTCCTCGGGGCAGTGGCAGCCGGGCACTGACTGAACGGGGCTTTGACCGTGGATTACATCGTCCGCCAGCTGAACGCCTCGACCTGGGACGCGTTCGCCGAACTCGTTGACGCATCGCCTGGCCTGACGGGGCGTCGAGTCCTCCACCCACTTGGGCCGCCACTGCTGGGTTGTCGAGCGGTCCGTGGCCTGGCTCGCCGGATGCCGCAGGCTCCACCGCCGCTACGAACGCAAGGCCGACCACTTCCTTGCCCTCGCCGGCATCGCCGCGGCGCTCATCTGCTTCCGGCGCCTCGCAAGTCAGCTGTGAGGCAGCGGGCCTCACGCTACGGAACGTTCCAGGCCGAGATGAACGGCTGCCCGTCCTCAGTGGCCAGAAAGCTGAGAGTGCCTGGATGCGGGTGACCGAGCAGTCGGCTCGCCGGCGCGTCCAGGCCGAGCCAGCGCACGGTGAGCACGCGGGCCAGGTGACCGTGCGCAACGACGGCAACATCGCCGTCGGTCAGCAGCGGACGAATGCGGTCCAGTACCGCGTCCGTGCGCGCGGCCACCTCCTGGAGCTGCTCGCCGGGGTGATCGGCGTCGCCAGGAATGACGCCGTCTCGCCACAGGTCCCAGCCCGGCCGCGACTCGCGGATCTGCTCGGCGGTCAGGCCCTCGTAGCCGCCGTAGTCCCACTCCAACAGGTCGGGATCGGGCTTGGCTCCGGTCAGGCCGGCGAGCTCTGCCGTCCGCATGGCGCGGCTCAGCGGACTGCTGAACACGGCCACCAGACGGCGGTTGGCCAACCTCGGGGCGAGCGCCCTGGCCGCTGCCTCACCCGCGTCGGTCAGCCGAACGTCGGTCCGGCCGGCGTGCTGGCCCGACAAACTCCACTCGGTCTGGCCGTGCCTGATCACTATCAGCTCACCCATGGCTGCGCACGCTATCTGATCTTGTGGCACTCCGAAGGAGGTTCCTCACCTTCGCGATCGTTGCAGGCGCATGGTGGCCACGGCGGCGCGTTTACGCTCGAGGGAGACCTTTAAAGGCGGGCTCGGTATTGGAACTGTCTGAATGCCCCCGGTCCGGGGCCCATGGGCCCCGGACCGCGGTGTGAGTCGCCGTGCGTGGACGTGTCAGGAATCGGTCAGACCTGTTCGAAGTGGAACGCCTTGATGAAGCAGTCGCGGGGCTGGGCGACGGCGAAGAGGATGCACTCCACGAGTGACTGTGCGGTGAGAGCGTCCTTGGCCTCGCGCGGTGTGGTCTCCCATTGCCCGGAGAGCGGGTCAGGGTTTTCGAAGTCGGGCGGGTAGAGAGAGATCACCCGGACTCCCCGGGGCCGCAGGCGCTTGGAGAGGATCTCGGTGAACCCTGCCTGGGCGCTCTTGGCCGCGTAGAAGGCGTCGTGCGCGTCCGAGCGGTGATGACCGGCCGTTCCGCAGGCAGAGACCATGGTCACCACGTCTGGCTTGTCCGAGTTGAGTAGCAGAGGGAGGAAGTTCTTCACGGTCAGGACGGTGCCGGTGGCGCCGGATGCGATGGTGTCGACGACGTCGGCGTCGGATGCGGATTGGAGGTCAGGTCCTTCGAGGTAGCGGGAGCCGTTGTTGATCAGCACGTCAATGCGGTCGGTGTGACGGGCGACGTCGGCAGCGAAGTCGCGGATCGAGGCCGGGTCGGTCAGGTCGCAGGCGAAGGCGTGGACCTGCTGGTGCCCTCGGCCGCGAATCTCGTCGCGGACACGTTCAGCGGCGGCGAGAGTGCGCGCGGAGAGGAAGACCTCGGCGCCGAGGTCCGCGAGACGGATGGCCAGAGTGCGTCCGAAATCGCGGCCGGCGGCGGTAATGACCACACGGTGATCGTCGAATCTCATGTCGGTGCTCCCGGTGCGTAGATCGGAGGTTGTGGTGAAGTGCGGCGGCTGGCCTCGGCGGCGCAGGCGGCCCAGTCTCCCGCAGCGGCTTGCCCGCAGGTGGGACAGGGGGCGCCAGAGCTCGGCGTCCGGTTTGGTGCAGGGACCGCAAACGATGGAGTGAGCTTGGCGTCGGTCGCAGCCGCCGCAGCGGGCCAGGCCGGTGAGCTTCGAGAGCGTGCAGCGTGCGGTGCGGCCGCAGATCGAGCAGAGCAGTATGGGCAGGGGACGGCAGTTCGGACAGACCGGCCCCGCTGCGGTGCGGGAGCTGACCATGCGTGATCCGCCGCAGACGGTGCGGGTCTCCCGGTTCGCGGGATCCCTGACCAGGCAGTTCGCACGCAACGGCCCGTCTTGGGCGTCACGGGTGGCCGGTTCGCGCCGGGCACCACAGCGTGCGGATTCTTCGATGCGGGACTTGGCTTTGCAGTTGCGGCAGACTCGCTGCCCGTTGAGCGGCTTGTCGATGTGGACGACCCGGTGGCAGCGAGGACAGGCGGGCCGGGCGATCCCCGCGACGCCTGCTTCGTGCAGCAGGTCGGCGGAGTGTGCGTACGCGGCGGCCATCGAGGCCGCACCGAAGACTGCGGCTCCCGTGACCCGCATGCGCGGTTGCTGGACGGAGTCGAGTCACTCCTCACTCGGCTTCCGAGTGAGCCTTCGCAGGGGAAGCTCTGACTCGTCAGTGCCACTGCCTGTGGGGTCGCGGCGGCTGGCAGGGCAAAGCTGCTGCGACGACGTGGCCGGTGAGGTGGCACGCGTCTAGAACCGGATGCCCGGGCTTCTCGCCCGGGCCCCCTCCCTGAGCGGGTCCTGGGCCCCCGTCTTGACCGTCCGGCCGTGGCGGCCCTGCTCGAACGTGCGGCTCCCCAGGCAGCTAGGGCGTGTTTCGAAAGTCCCGCCTACCAGGCGGCGTCTGGCACGCCCTACGGGCGGACGACGCTATTTTTGAATGGCGCCCTCGTCGAGGAAGGCAGGACGGCGAGGACCGGTTACCCTGCTGCGGCCCCAGGTCGCGCGCGGCCGAACGTGCTGGCGAAGGCCTACTCGCCGCCTCCGCCTCGCTGTCGCAGCCGGCCTCACGGGCCTACTGCGACAAGAAATGCCGGGAGGGCGAACGCCAGGGCGCGCTTGGCGGGAATTGCCGACTGAAGCGCCAATTTCGCATGCCCCTGACCTGGGCCCGGAGCGGTGTGGTCCACTTCGGTGGCCCAGCTGACCATCTGCGACGGACGGCCCGTGGCGACCAATGTGAGTGCAATCACCGCCAGCCCTGCCGGCCGACCCTCTGCCGGAATGACGCTCGGTCGGTGTCAGTCGGTACAGCCGTGGGCGTGACGCGCCACCCGCTTGCGCCACAGGGCTGAGGGGTCCCGTCCCGCTCGGCGATGATGTGCCTGAGCCGCGCCGTGACCGATGCTCAGGGCGCCCCTTTGCCTCCGGGGGCCGACCCTGGTCTATGCCCTCGCCCTCTACGCGACCGATCGGGTACTGACCGCCATTCAGAGTGCTGCGAAAAAAGGAAAGTGACGGTCATTCAGGTGGAGGTCAACATGACTATTTTTCAAATAGGCGAAGCTTATATGCGTAAATAGCGCAAATTCACTCGATCGGCTGTCAGGTGTCACGCTTTAGAGGTGTCCGATATGACAGATAAAAACATTGTTCAGTACGTTTGTCACGTATCGGCTCGAGCCGATGTGTCTGGGACAGGAGAAGCGATATGACCACGCGAACTGTCGTCGTGACCGCCGCCGTTGTAGGCGCCGCGGCCCTGGCGGCAACCGGTATCAACTACGCCACGGCTGCGGATAGCCCCGCAGCCGCGCCCGTTGTCCAGCAACAGGCCGCCGCTCCCGCCGCGGCTCCGCTGGAAGAGGGCGGCGGGAAGGGTAATGGCAACGGCGGCAACGGCGGCAACGGTGGCGGCTACGGCGGCAACGGTGGCGGCGGCCGAGGTGGCGACAACGGAGGCGGCTACGGCGGCAACGGCGGCAACGGCGGCAACGGTGGCGGCTACGGCGGCAACGGCGGCAACGGCGGCAACGGTGGCGGCTACGGCGGTAACGGTGGCGGCGGCCGAGGTGGCGACAACGGAGGCGGCTACGGCGGCAACGGTGGCGGCTACGGCGGCAACGGTGGCGGCTACGGCGGCAAGGGTGGCGGCGGCCGAGGTGGCGACAACGGAGGCGGCTACGGCGGCAAGGGTGGTGGCGGCTACGGCGGCGGCTACGGCGGCGGCTATGGCGGCGACTACGACAGAGGAAGGATCTTCTTCAACGAGCGGTCCTACTCCGCTCACTCCGACGGCTGCATCACCGTGGTGAGCGGTCTGGGTTCCAGGACTCTCAACGTCCGCAACGACAGCCGCCGGACCGTTGAGGTCTTCCGCGGCGCGACCTGCGACAACGGCTCTCCCGTTGCCACTGTCGGCCCGTGGAGCACCAGCAACGGTGTCACCCCGCGCTTCGTCCACGGCGGCGTGTTTGTCAAGAACGGTGTCGTCGGGAGCTTCCGAGTGATCGAGGACCACTACCGCGACAGGTGGTAACAGCAACGCTCGCACATCATGGAAACCCTGGCCCGCCGGAATCGGGCCAGGGTTTCCGGTCTTCGATCGGCGGTGTGCACCGGGTCGGCGTTGCGAAAGCCGGAGGGTGCGGCCGCACACAGTTGAACGACCGGTATGCAGGCTTCATGGTTACCACACTCCCTGTAGCGGGAGGCCGTTCGGTACCTGTGCTGCCGTGTCACGGCCGCGGCCAGGGCCTGCCGTCCAGGCGCTCGATGTCGGTGTTGAAACGCTTGAGGTAGTCGGCGAAGGCGGCGATGTCCTCGTCGGACCAGTCGGCCATGATCTGTTCCAGGGTATGGATGGTGCCCTCGCGCTCCTCGTCGAGACGCTGCTCGCCTTCCGCGGTGATACGGAACTTGCGCGCCATGCCGCCATCGGGGTCCGGGATGCGCTCGACGAGTCCGGCGCGCATGGCGGCCGCGGTCTGCCGGTTCAGGGTGGATGCGTCGAGGCCGAAGGCGTCACCGAGCTGGCCGATGGACATCGGGCCCTGCACTCGGATGCGGCTGAGCAGGATGTACGCGCTGCGCTCCAGGGTGCTGCCCTTACGCCGCCCCTTCGACTTGTGAAGGTGAAGGTAGCGGCTCTGCAGCATCTGCTCGTACTCCACCTGGCGTGTGGCCCTGGTCATCGGATCTCCTCGACGGTCCCGTGCATGCCGGACGACGCATGCGATGTCGCAATGATCCTGCCCCATGCATGATGCATGCAACATGGTCGATACATGAGATGTGTATGATGCATACTCTCTTCCGGTCTCGAACCCCGAACACGTAGAGGAGCCCTTCATGGACGGCCCCCAGCCAACCCCCCGATCGGGCGGCGTCGTCGGCACGCTCGCGCTTGCCGGCACTGTCGCCGCGATCATGCAGACTCTGGTGACTCCGCTGATCGCGGATCTGCCGCAGATCCTGCACACCACGTCCTCCAATGCCACGTGGGTGATCACCGTCACGCTCCTGTCGGCAGCGGTCTGCGTCCCCGTCGCCGGCCGCCTCGGCGACCTGCTGGGCAAGCGCAAGATGCTGCTCGCCTCCTGTGTGCCGCTGATCGTCGGCTCGGTGGTGTGCGCCCTGACCTCGTCCGCCGGCATGATGATCGTCGGGCGCGGTCTGCAGGGCATGGGCATGGGCGTGGTGCCGCTCGGCATCAGCCTGCTGCGTGACCTGTTGCCGGCCGAAAAGCTCAGCTCTTCCATTGCACTGGTGAGCGCCTCCATGGGCATCGGCGGCGGCCTCGGCCTGCCGATCGCAGCCGCAGTCGCGGAGTACACGAGCTGGCGGGCACTGTTCTGGGGGTCGGCTGTCCTCGCCGCACTGATCGCCGTGATGATCTGGTCCTTCATTCCCAACGTACCGGCCGCAGCGAAGGGGGAGCGCTTCGACCTGGCAGGGGCGCTCGGTCTCGGCGTGGGCCTGGTCTGTCTGCTGCTCGCGATCTCCAAGGGTGCGGACTGGGGCTGGGGCTCGGGCAGCACGCTCGGCCTTTTCGCCGCCGCGGTCGTGGTCCTGCTGGTCTGGGGTTTCTGGGAGATGCGCACCCGCGACCCGCTGATCGACCTGCGCACCACCGCCCGCCCCCGGGTGCTGCTCACCAACGCCGCCTCGATCCTGATCGGCGTCGGCATGTACGCGCAGATGCTGATCGTGCCGCAGCTGCTGCAGTTCCCCAAGGCCACCGGCTACGGCCTCGGCCAGTCGATGCTGGCGATGGGCCTGTGGATGGCGCCCGCCGGCCTCGTCATGATGGTCGTCTCCCCGTTCGGCGGGAAGCTGACCAACGCGCGTGGCCCGAAGTTCACCCTCGTCTCCGGGGCCCTCGTGATTGCGGCCGGCTACGGCCTGTCCATGGCGCTGATGGGCTCGACCTGGGGTCTGCTGATCGTCACCGTCGTGATCAGTGGTGGCGTCGGTCTCGCCTACGGCGCGATGCCCGCCCTGATCATGAGCGCGGTCCCGATGTCCGAGACGGCCGCCGCGAACGGCTTCAACGCGCTGATGCGCTCGCTCGGCACCTCGATCGGCGCCGCGGTGATCGGTGCCGTCCTCTCGCAGATGACGGTCACCATGGGTGGCTTCACGTTCGCCTCCGAGGACGGCTTCCGCGTCGGCCTGCTGATCGGCGGCGGCGTCGCGCTCTTGGCAGCCGCTGTGGCAGCGGTCATCCCGGGCGTTGCCCGGTCCGCCGCTGCGCAGGACGGTGAGACGGGGAACGCCGTTACCACCGAGCCCGCTGTCAAGGCCTGACGGAGGAGCATCGGCAGGGCCGTCCGCTCCGGGGCTTCGGTGTCCCGGGGCGGTCGCGTACCCGCCCACCGCTCGAACAGGCCGTGCCGGAAGTCATCCGTCGGGAGTCGAAGTGGCGTCATCCGGGCCCGCTGCATGCAGCTGGGCGACTCGGTCGATGTCGTGGGCGGTGACGATCCCGTCGAGTCGGCCGCCGTCCGTGACCAGGATGGGCAGCCCGCCGCCTGAGCCGAGACGGTCCAGGACCCCGGTGAGGAGCTCGTCAGGTGTGGCGAGCGTGCACTGCGACAGCGGGGTCGCCACCTCCCGTATACGCAGCGTCTCCCGCTGCTCGGACGGCACGGCACCGAGTCGGCGCAGCCGTACGACGCCGCTGGGACGGCCCTCGAAGTCCACCAATGGCAGGACCGAATGACCTGCCTGTGCGGCAACGTCGGACAGGAAACGGTTCACCGTCAGCCAGTCCGGACCGGTTGCGGCCGGACTGGTCATCGCCTCCCTCACTCGTACACCGCGCAGGACCGTACGGAGCTCGGCCCACCGTCGTTCGGCCGCGGCGGTGAGCGCCACGAACCAGCCGATGACCAGCAGCCACAACCCACCCGGCACCCCCCTCACAAAAGCCAGCCACCCGAGCACAGCGAGACCCATACCGAGGATCTGCCCGCTGCGCCCGGCCGCCCGCCGGGCCCGGTCCTCATCACCCGTACGCCACCACAGCGCGGCCTGCAGAACCCGGCCACCGTCCAAGGGCGCGGCGGGAAGCAGATTGAAGACGCCCAGCAGCAGGTTCGTGCCGCCCAGCCACGCCAGCACAACAGCTGGTATCCGCCAGCCCCCTGCACCGGCCCCGACCGCGACCCCCAGTGCGGCCCCGCCGAGCACCAGGCTGGCGAGCGGCCCGCTCACGGCGACCGCGAGCGCCGCCCGCGCCGTCGCAGGCCGCTCCATCCGGGTTATTCCACCCAGCGCCCACAACGTAATGTCCCGCACAGGGATCGCGGACCTGCGGGCCGTGAGCGCGTGCGCCAGCTCATGTACCACCAGACTCACCAGCAACAGCAGCGCACCGATGACTCCAGCCACCGCGTACACCACCGATGCCAGGCCCGGCACGTACGCAGGCAGTGTGCGGCTGCCCAGACCGTACGCGAAGAGCAGCATGATCAGCGGCACGCTCCAATGCGCACGCAGCTCCAGCCCCCGCACACTCCCGATCCGGATCGAACCCTTCATTGCGATCACCCGCAGACGGAACACGACGCACGGCCGCCGACGGAACTCCGTCCCCTTACATGGTCCGTCAGCCGCCCCAGCGACCGGAACCACTCAACGACCTTGCGTCGGAGTGATGCCGCCTTGTGCCGGCCACAAGACCCAGCAGGAAGCCCCGAGACCGGGGTCACCGTGATCCCGGGGCGTCTTTGCGATTTCGTCTCCTCGGTGCCGCGACCGGGAAGTTCACCGGGTTGCGGCCTGCGGTGTGGTGCTCGCTGAAATCCGTTTCGAGCGTTGTTGCGGTGACGCTACTGTGGCGCGGTGACGACTCAGGTGATCTTTCTCAATGGTGGCTCGAGCTCAGGGAAGTCCGGGATCGTGCGGTGTCTGCAGGCGGTCCTGCCGGGTCCGTGGCTGGCCTTCGGGGTCGACACGCTGGTGGACGCGATGCCCGCGTCCATGCAGGCATCGGATACCGGCATCGAGTTCGCTCCGGACGGTGAGGTGATCGTCGGGCCGGAGTTCCGGACTCTTGAAGCAGCCTGGATTGAGGGAATCGCCGCGATGGCCCGTGCGGGCGCCCGGATCATCATCGACGAGGTCTTCCTCGGTGGCGCGGAATCACAGCAGCGATGGCAGAAGGCTCTGGGCGAACTGCGGGTGCTGTGGGTCGGCGTCCGGTGCGATGGCGTGATTGCCGCAGGCCGTGAGATCGCACGAGGAGATCGGGTCACCGGGATGGCCGTGTCCCAGGCCGATGTGGTCCACCGGGGCATGGTCTACGACCTGGAGGTGGACACCGGGCATGCCGAGTCGATGGAGTGCGCACGGGCCATCGCCGTACATGTCAGGTAAGCGACGGCTCGGTTGTCGGCCGCTGTCACCGTAGCGCCGGGACGGTGTGCGTCAGGCGTGGCCGCTTCCGAGATCACCTGCGCGCGTGACCTCGACGGGCCGAGATGTCCTCTGGCCAGACGTGGTCCCGGCATGCGCGTGCTGGTTTGCAGCACTTCGGTGGCAGAGGCAGGGTGGGATGACAACCCCGCTTACCACAGCCCTGCCGAACGCTCGGAAGGACAGGGATTCTGATGACCAAGGGCACGGCGAAGGCGAAACAGGTCAAGGGCAAGATGAAGGAGACCCTTGGCAAGGCAATCGGCGATAAATCCACGCAGAAGCATGGTCTGGGCGAGCAGCTGCGCGGGAAGGCGCAGGAGATCGCCCACAAGACGGCCGACCAGTACAGGAAGCGGACGGGGCACTGACCTCGACCACTCGGCAGGCGCAGGAGAAGTATCGGTTCTGCCGCTGGCGCCCGTGCGCCATTCTTGCCCGGGCCCGGCGCGCGGGGTGGCTCACGCTGCTCGAAGACACACCGCCCAGGAGCGCACCGAGACCCTTCCGACCCGACCGCCCGTCTCGCGATGCGCGGACGCCTCCGTGCGTCGCCCGCACCCGAGTCGGGACGCTGGAGCAGGGCGCCATGTACGAGGCCGGGCGTACACAACCACCGTGTCCTCCGCCCGCACCATGATTGTCCGGTTCCCGTCGAATGTGGGCTCCTAGCACCATGCCGGCGACTGTCCAGCGGGGGAGGTGCTCGGGCGAGGCGTTGGGACTGAGTGGGCCGGGACAGCGTACGTCGGCTATCCGCCTATGGCCGCCGTCAGGCGTGGGGCCGGTGGCCCAGCGCCCGCACGATCTGCCCCGCGTTCTTGTAGTGCTCGCCCCCGGGCAGTTCACGCACCGCATCGACCAGAGTGTCCGGAGCGTGCTCCTTCGACAAAGTCTGCACGAGTGACGAACGGTCGCCCGGGAAGGCCGTGCGATTCAGGTGGCGCGCCAGATCGGACCTCAGAGTTTCGGCCGCCTTCTCGGCGCGTATCCGGTCCCTTTCCTTGCCTGGTGGGGGGACGGGGCCACCCGGGTCCACTCGCACGTCGTCGTCGGCTGCCGGCTCGGGATCGTAGGTCTCCTCGGCATGGGTGGGGTGGCCGGACCTCAGATAGCCCTGCAGTTCATGCTTCCTCGCATCGTCCTGGTGCGGGCTGACCTGATTGCTTCCTCGTTCCATGGTGGAACACCTTCTCTGTGTGCGGTGATGCTGCCGGACGGTCAGCCGACGGACAGGGCTTCGACAGGCCCTCAACGGCCGGATCGGGCAGCGCCCGGGCGGGCCGGGCCTGCAGTTCACGAGCGGCTGGTGGCTTCCTCAACTATCGGGGCATCGACACATCAGCTGGCGCGCCTCACCGGCCGCCTCTTCGGACGGTTCACGGAGTGCTCCTGCACGCTGCTACGGCCCTGCGTGTGCTGCTGACGGGCAGTCGACGCCTGCGGCTTCAGGTCGAGGTCGTCGTGCCCTTGCTCGCGGGCACGCAGATCGCGCTCTGCCGCCCCCCTTGTGCCTGCTCGCCCCCTCGCCGTGTGGGGGCTGCGATGGCTTCGGCGGTTTGGTCATGTCCTGGCCTCGCTGTCCAGAGTTCATGCTCAGGCGGCTCTCTGCACACTTTTTGAGGGTAGTCGAAATCGCCCATCTGCGCTTATGGGGCCACTCGGGATGCTTTGCACTTCTTTCCCTTGGTGGTGGCCGTTCGGTGGTGGTCGGGCGTATGCGTAGCGGGTGGCGATGCCGCGCCACTGACTGCCCGACAGCCGAGAGGGCTCCTGGTCGGCAAGGCGCCACGAGGACCCTGCCCATGGGCGGCGGACACGAGCCGACCCCGCCGTGGACGTCAGGTCGTACGATGGTCGACCATGGGAGACGCTCGGCACGAGGTCAACGCATGGCGCCAGGGGCGCAACCCGCAGCGTGGGAAAATCGGGGTCCTCGGCTGGACCTTGTTGCTCCTGCTCGTAGTCGCGGTGTTCACCCTGGGGCCACGCTGACCCATGACAGGATCCGGCGCGCCGTGAACCGGGAGAGTGGCTGTGTTGCGGGTGCCGGGACGTGCCCCGGGTTGTATGCGACTGCGTTGATCCCGGCCGGGAGGCGGCGCGCGTACTCATGCACGAGGCGGATGGCGGCCGGTTTGCTCGTCGGGTACGCGGTGCGCCCGTCGGTCGTGGTGTCCGGCTCAGGGAACGCGCCCGCGCGGGCCAGGATGTCCGGGGAAGCCAGGTCGCGCGTCCTGCCCCCATGTTGCGGGTCAGCCGCCGCTCGGGCAGCGGCTTCGGCGAGCGTGGGCAATTTCCCGTGTGGCTGGGCGATTTGCTCCGGTGTCCCGGTGAACAACAGTTCCCGGGCGTTCACGATGTCCTCACGTCCGGGCTTCGTACGGGCTGCAACTGCGGCTTAGCGTCGCAGGGCCCAGTTCGTCCGACGTACATGAGGTTCCCATGTCCCTCCGGCATGCAGTTGCCGCGCTGGCCGTCGTGCCCGCGCTCGTGGTCCCCGCGACGGCCCAGGCGGCCACGGCTCACAACAACCACGTCCCGCCCCAGCAGACCCACTTCGACCTCCAGGCCCACCGCGGTGGCATCGGCATGACCACCGAGGAGTCCCTGGAGGGCTTCGGCAAGGCCCTTCGTCTCGGAGTGACCACCCTGGAGCTGGACACCCACGTCACCAAGGATCAGAAGGTCGTCGTCAACCACGACCGGCAGATCAGCGCCCAGAAGTGCAAGGACACCGGGCCGGTGACGCCGGGCGACCCGATGTACCCGTACGTCGGGAAGTACATCAAGGACCTGACGCTGGCTCAGATCAAGACAATGGACTGCGGTTACCAGCAACTGCCCGGCTTCCCCGAGCAGGAGCAGGTCAAGGGCTTCCGGATGGTGGAGCTCAAGGACGTCCTGAACCTGGTCAAGAGTCACGACGCCAAGCAGGTCAAGCTCAACATCGAGACCAAGGTCGAGGCGGGCGCGCCGGAGCAGACCGCACCGCGCGAGCTGTTCGTCCGCCGCGTCTACGAGGAGATCCACCGCTCGGGGATCGAGCGGCAGGTCACCATCCAGTCCTTCGACTGGGGCGCGCTGAAGGAGATGCACAAGCTCGCGCCGTCCTACCCGCTGGTGGCGCTGACCAACTACGACTTCCTTCAGGTCGGCAAGCCCGGCGCCTCCCCGTGGCTGGGCGGCATCGACGTCGACGACTACGACGGCGACTTCGTCAAGGCTGCCTCCGCTGTCCCAGGTGTCACGGCGCTCTCCCCCAATTACGGCTTCCCGCAGAACGGCACCGTGGCGGACCCGAACTTCCACTTCTACCCCGACGAGAAGATGATCTCCGAGGCCCACGCCCGTGGCCTGAAGGTCATCCCGTGGACCTGTGACGACAACGCCACGGTCGAGGCGCTGATGGACATGGGCGTCGACGGCATCATTACCAACTACCCCAACCACGTGCGGGAGATCATGGCCGAACGCGGCATGCGTCTGCCCAAGGCCTACCCCGCGCCGAACCACCGCTGACGAGCGCCGGCACGGCATAGGCGCGTACGTCCCCGGAGCACCGTTGTTCCGGGGACGTACGCCGTTGCGGGGCGAACGTCGTTACAAGGAGAAGGCGCCGCTGCTCAGCGCAGGGCGGCCACCGCGTCCTGCGCCGGGACCGAGCCTCGGTAAGTGGATTCCTGCGGCGGGTGCTTCCGCGCAATGCCTGTGAGCGGCGCAGGCGGGTCGCGCTGGAACGTCCGTCGGTCCTGATGCCGTTTGCGCCCAGGATGCCGCCGTCAACATCCCGCGACCGCGGATCATCGGTCCCGACGTGACCCCACGACATCGAAGGTCATCCGGCAGAGACTCTAAACGACAGGTGTTGATTAATTCTGGAGGCAAGAGTACGCTTCGGGTGTGGATGAGCGAAGGATGGATACGTCCGACCTCCGAGCCGTGCGGAGCAGGCGCAAGCTGCACGAGGCTGTTCTGCACCTGGCCGCCGGACAACCCATCGAGTCGGTGTCCGTGGCGGAGCTGACCAGGGCGGCTGGGCTCAACCGCACGACGTTCTACAACCACGCATCCAGTCCGCCGGACGCCCTGGAGCAGGCGCTGTTCGGCGAGCTCGACGGCATGCGTGCCGTCCTCTCGGAGAAGGCCGCGAACCTGAGCATGCCGCTCGAACAGGTCTGGGGCGGGGTGACGCGTGATTTCCTCGGCTATCTCGAGCGGTATGAGGACATCTTCACGACCGGGCTGCTCGACGGGCGCAGCCCGATCCTGACCCGCCTGGTCGGCCACCATTTCACGACCGCGATCGTCTTGTTGCTGGATACCCGGCCTTCGCTCGTGCCGCCCGACTTGGCGGGGGACGAGCTGGCCTTGGTGGCCCATAGCCGATTCGTCGGACTCGGCATCATCGGCGTACTCCAGACGTGGCTGGAATCCGCCCCACCCCGTGATCCGGATGCCCTTGCCCGGATCCTCTTGAGTGTCCTGCCGGCATGGCTGAAACAGCCGACGGACGCGCAGCATCCGAAGGAAGAAGCGTAAAGATCACGAAAGCATCCGTCGTCAGCGGCGTCGGTCAGGGTTTCAAGGTCCAGGAAGTCGACATCGCCGACCCCATCGGTCGTGAGGTCCTCATCGATGTGAAGGCGTCCAGGAGGCACTCCGCTGCGGACGCGGAACCCACGGGTACGCCATCACGTATCCGTCGTCCTCGGCGACGCGCGACTCTGCAGGGACGAGCAACCGCGCCAGGTGCGAGTCGTCCCAGACGAAGGGGACCCCGGTCGGCAGATGTGCGGCGCTGAACACCACAGGGGTCCGAGACGATCACATGATGCCCGGTCAGCGCGAAGTCGAGGCTGTACAGCTCTCGTCGCACGATCGTCGCGGCGCCTGTCCTCCATCCAGCCCGCATGCGTAAGGACGCAGGTTGAGTGGAACGCGGATCCACAGGTCCTGACAGTTCCTCCCCTCAACGGGGGCGCGGCGGGGGCGACGAACGGACAGGCGGACAAGTGGCGGCCGGCCCGAGGTGCGGTCGGCTGTTGCGGTTATTCCGTGGGCCGGCGTACCTGTCTTACTTCGCGGTGGATTGCCCAGGCGTCTGCTACTGGGCCCACGTGCCCGAGCTTGTCGGGGTTGATCACCGAGCGGATCGTCTGGATCTGGCCGTCGAGTACGTCGAGGGTCAGAGTGTGGAGCACCTTGTCGTTCCGGTCGCGGAAGATCGCGCCCGGCTGGCAGTTGATCTCGTGCGGCTCGAACGTCACGTCGATCCGGGCCATCCGGGGGAAGACGGAGGCAAGCAGCCGGGCCACGTTCTCGGCGCCGATGACGGCCCTGGCCAGCTGCGGGGCCTTGCCGCCGCCGTCGCCGACCATCGATACGTCGGCGGCGAGCAGTTCCTGCAGGCCGGCGACGTCGCCTTCGCGGAGGGCGTCGAAGAACCGCGACGCCAGTTCCTCCCGCTCGACGCGGACCGCTTCGAAGCGCGGCCGACCGGCCTCCATATGCCGCCGTGCCCGCACCACCAGCTGCCGACACGCCGTCTCCGACCGCCCCACCGCCGCGGCGACCTCGTCGAATCCGAAGCCGAACACGTCCCGCAGCACGAACACCGCCCGCTCCAGCGGGCTGAGCCGCTCCAGCAGCAGCAGCGCCGCCATCGATACCGAGTCGGCCAGCTCCACCGACCGCGCGGGATCCTCATAAGGGTCGGCGAGCAGCGGCTCGGGAAACCACGGGCCCGTGTACTCCTCCCGCCGTACTCGCGCGGAGCGCAGCACATCGATCGAGACCCGCGTCACCGCGGCTGACAGAAAAGCCTTGGTCGACGTGGGCCGGGTCGCCGAGCCGTCAAAGCGCAACCACGTCTCCTGTACCGCATCCTCGGCCTCACCCACACTGCCCAGAATCCGATAGGCAATCGAAAACAGCAGCGGCCGCAGCTCCTCGAACTCCTCGACCTTGCTCACGCCGACTTCCCTCTCCTTGAAGCCCTTCCATCCAGCCGTACTCGGCACAGGCATCTTCTGGTGATCACCGGAACCACCAGCAGGCCAGAGTAAGGCCATCGAGCCCGGGGCCCGGAGCGCACAGCCGGACCCCGAGCCAGTTGCTGATGCCGGTCAGTGGAACTGCCCGGGCTCGTAATTGCCGGCCGGCTGCTGGGCGATGATGTTCAGCCGGTTCACCGTGTTCATAAAGGAGACCAGAACCACCAGGGCGGTGAGCTGCTCCTCGTCGTAGTGCTTGGCGGCGTACGCCCACACCGCGTCGCTGACCCCACCGGCCGCATCCGCGACGCGGGTCCCCTCCTCGGCGAGCTCCAGCGCAGCACGCTCGGCCTCGGTGAAGACCGTGGCCTCCCGCCACGCCGCCACCAAGTTCAGCCGCACCGAGGTCTCGCCGGCAGCGGCGGCCTCTTTGGTGTGCATGTCGATGCAGACGGCGCAACCGTTGATCTGGCTTACGCGAAGCGCCACCAGCTCCTGCGTCGCGGCCGGCAGCGGCGAGTCCTTGAGCGCTTTGCCCGCCGACATGAAGTACTTGAGGGCCTTGCCGGCGGTCGGGCTGGCGAAGTAGTTCAGTCGCGCGTCCATGGTGTGCTCCTCTGTGGTCGTCAGTGGCTACATCCCTGAGACGGGGTAGCCCGGCCCCCTGTGACATAGTCGAATGTGACCTGCGTCTCCCGGTCGTCGGTGTGCGTCAGCCGGCCAAATTCGGTGTCACCTGTTGCAGCTGCACGCACCCAGCCCCGCTCCTTCTCCCACCTCCCATTTGCCGGTCGGTCTTACGGGCGACGAAGCAGCCGCGGCCCGCCAGGTCTTCTGGCGGGCCGCGGTGTCAGTTGCTTGTCAGCTGCAATCCTGTACTTCGAGCAGATGAATGTGTGGGTGCACATCTTTCCCGGTTCGTATGGCCGAGAGTAGGCCCGAGTTCGCCGGAAGAGGGATCTGCGGGGCGCTCGCTCGACGTCGGTCGTGCCTCGTCTAAGGTGCTGGAGTTCGCAGCGAAGTCGACGTCCGCGGTGTTGACCGTGCCCGCGGTCCGGCCGGGAGCCGTGTGGTACTTCCAGTACAGGTTCGTGTGGGCGATGACCTTGTCGGGCGTCGGCGCTCCGTGGTCGGTGACGTCAAAGGCAATCCGGTCACCGAACTCGGCAACACCGCGATTCCGATCCCGCACCCGCAGAACAGCGTGGTGCCGGTCTGCTCACCGTCCGGCCCGGCCCGGAGGCACTGGCTTGCAGGCGGGGCGCCAGTACCGGAAGAGATGCCGTGGATGTCGACCTGTGCAAGTTGCGCTGATTCGTGGCCGAGGAAGTTGCACTTGCCTGTGTCTCCGGACCGATCGGCGCGCCCGCTCACTGGTCCCGGGTGCTTACACGGGAAGGGGTTGCTCGGCCCAGATGGTCTTGCCTGTGCTGGTATGCCGCATTCCCCAGCGCTCGGTGAGCTGGGCGACCAGCATGAGGCCTCGTCCGCCCTCGTCGAAGATGCGGGCACGGCGCAGGTGCGGTGCGGTGCTGCTGGCGTCGGCGACCTCGCAGATCAGTGTCCTTTCTTTGATCAGTCGCAGCTGGATGGGCGCGTCGGCGTAGCGGATCGCGTTGGTCACCAGCTCGCTGACCACGAGTTCGGTGACGTAGGCCAGGTCGTCCAGCCCCCAGGTGTGGAGTTGGGCGGTCGCCTGGGAGCGGGCTTCGGCCACAAAGGCCGGTTCGGCGGGAAGATCCCAGGCGGCGACGTGCCCGCTGTCCAGGGCATGGGTACGGGCGATCAGCAGCGCGACATCATCGGCGGGCCGCTCGGCGAGCAGAGTATCGAGCACGCGGTCGCAGGTGGTCTCCAAGGACGGATCCGCGTCGGCGAGGGCCGTGCGCAGAGCGTGCAAACCGGCGTCGACATCGTGATGGCGCGCCAGGACAAGGCCGTCGGTATAGAGGGACAGGAGGCTGCCTTCGGGCAGTTCGCGTTCGACGGATTCGAATGGCAGCCCGCCCAGGCCGAGCGGCGGGCCGGTGGGCAGTTCGAGGATGTCCACCTTGCCGTCAGGGGTCACCAGAACGGGCCAGAGGTGGCCGGCGCTGGCGAGCGAGCACTTGCGGGAGATGGGGTCGTAGACCGCGTACAGGCAGGTGGCTCCGAGTTCCCCGAAGGGCGCCTCAGCTCCGGACTCGGGCCCGGATCCGAGCCGGACGACCAGATCGTCCAGATGTGCAAGCAGTTCGTCCGGGGCCAGATCGACGTCGGCGAGGGCGCGTACGGCAGTGCGAAGGCGCCCCATGGCGGCGGAGGCATGCATCCCGTGACCGACCACATCGCCGACAACGAGGGCAACGCGGGCGCCGGAGAGCGGGATCACGTCGAACCAGTCACCGCCGACACCGACCTTCGAGTCTGCGGGCAAATAGCGGCTGGCTACGTCGACGGCGGTCTGATCGGGAATCCCCTGCGGCAGAAGGCTGTGCTGGAGGGCCAGAGTCGTGGTGTGTTCGCGCGTGTAGCGGCGGGCGTTGTCGAGGCAGACCGCGGCGCGCGCCACAAGTTCCTCGGCGATCTGCAGGTCGTCCTGCTTGTACGGTGCGGCGGACGGATCCAGACGGATGAAGAGCACGACGCCGAGGTTGGTGCCGCGGCCGCGCAGCGGCACCGCCATCAACGAGTGCGCGCCGTACCGACTCACCCAGGCGGTCCGGTCCGGGGCTTGGGCAAGCCAGTGGGTGATGTCCGGGTCGTCGATCTGGTGCACGGTGCCGCGACCGGTGGCCAGGCAGCGAGCAATCGGCGAAATCTCCGGGTAGTGGGACAACTCGCCGACTGCGATGGCAGCCTTCTCGTGGGGGCAGACGGCCGCGCGCCGCAGCAGCAAGGGACCGTGGATGGGAACCGGCGGAGGCTCGTCGCCGTGCAGCACGGCGTCGAGGAGATCGACAAGGACGAAATCCGCGAGGGCGGGTACGGCCACGTCGGCCAGTTCCTGGGCGGTGCGGGTCACGTCCAGGCTGCTGCCGATACGTCTGCTGGCCTCATCGAGCAGCGCCAGGCGTTCGCGGGCCGCGTACTGCTCGGAGAAGTCGAGGGCGGCCAACTGCACGCCGTGCACCAGCCCGAGGGAGTCCTTCAGCGGGGTGAAGTCGACGATCCAGGCATGCGCTTCTGGCTCTCCTGGCACCTTGACGTTCATCTCGATGTGCTCGGGCTCACCGGTCTGCAATACGCGATCGACGGACTGCTCGGGGGCCCGGAAGGCGGGATCGGGTATGTGCTCGGTGATCCGGAGGCCGCGAAGATCCCGCTCCGAGGCAGCGAGCTGCTTGCTCATGGGCTTGTTGACCCGCAGGAACCGGCCCTCGGAGTCGTAGATCGCCAGGGCGAACGGCGACTGGTCGAACGACCAGCAGAGCAGAGGGTCCGTGGCGCGGTCCGCTTCCTCGTCCGCCGGGACGGCCTCCATCAGCCAACTGGCTCGCCCGTCGCCCATGGGCAGCGGACGCGCCCGCAACCGGCACTCGACCGCGCTGCCGTCCTGGTGGCGGAGTACCACCCGCCCGGTCCAGTCCTCCTGCCGACCCAAACGCTCACGAACGCTGATGGGGAGGGGTGATGCAAGCAGCGCCGCCGCGAGCTGGCCGACGGCCTCACCGGCGGAGTACCCGAGCAACTGTTCCGCACCGGTGCTCCAGCTGGTCAGCGTCCCGTCCGGAGCTGCCACGGCAAGAGCCGCGGCGGAGGTGAGGGAGTCACGAGGCATGCTCGTCGGTGTGTCCATGGCTGATCCACCCGCCTTCGAGTCCACTGCTGATTCAAGGATCTCTCGGTCCTGCTGCCAGATCGCGTTGGACGGGGCCGCACGTGCCGGACGCAGAGAATCGGACTCCGGGGGAACCAGGGAGTCGACGACGGTGACCATCCGTAGCGGTTGCAGGGCAGGCGAGCGACTGCCGGTATCGCGCTGATCAGCACGCAAGCCGATCCGGCGGTGCCACGTCCACTCCAGGGCGCCGGGCAGGACGGCGGGTCGAGCGCCCTTCGCCGTAAGCGTCGGGCTTCCACCCGCCCCGCCTCGCCCACCGCCCGGTCCCGCCCTGCCGATCTTCGTGGGCCCGGAACGCCTGGCACGGCACCTCGCCGCGTTGTCTTCAGTCGCCCGCATACGTCCAGGACGAGGACGACCCTCCGCCTTGCGGTCGCACGCACCAGATGCCGCCTGGCCAGCCCTGCGGCCGGACGACGCTGCTTTCGAAACACGCCCTGGCACGGTGAGCAGGATCCCAGCCGCCCCGGGCGTGAGATCAGCACACCGGCTCGACCGACCGTCCGTTTCGAGAGCAGCGGCATGGTCATCGCTTCGACGGGGGACACGGGGGACCCAGTCATGCTGTGCCCGGCGCCATCGTGCAGGACCGTCCGACACCGACACCGACACCGAGGCGCAGGCAACAGACGGCAGGACCGGCCGCCGGGCTGGGCCTATGAGGCCTCGTCGACATCGGCGACGACGGCCACGCCGTGGTCGCCCCCTTGCGCCGACGATGACCGTGGCCACGATCCTGTGAACGGCTCCAGCCTCCGGCGGGGGCTTTCCCGGTCGGCGAAGAGCAGGTGCCCGGCCCCGATCAGCGTGGGCGCGAGTATGGAGACGTCGGCATCGGCCGCGATGCGGCCCCGCTCACGCTCGATGGTGAGGTAGGAGACGATCATGGCCGTACCTTCCGTCAGGACCGGCATGCCGGTCGGCGTGGCCTGGCGCAGCCGTGCACGGGGTCATCCCGTGAAGTGACGAGGCCGATGATTGCCACGGCGACCGACTCGAACGGGGTTGTCCGCCTACCCCAGGAACGCCTCGGTGATCGCCACGAACCGGTCGGCGTCGTCGAGCCACGGAAAGTGTCCGGCCCCGGCCTGAACGACGAGCTCGGCTTTCGGAAACAGACCGGCGAACTCGGCCATCGTGCGAGGAGGGGCACCCAGATCGACCTCTCCGGCGAGTAGGAGCACCGGCGAAGCGAACCGGGCGAGCGCGGCACGGGTGGCGTCCGGGTCGAAAGCGCCCTCGGCACCGAAGGCAGCCACGATCTCCATGTTCATCTGCTCATCCCCAGCGGTCTGATGGGCCTGAGCCACCTCGTCCCAACGGCCATAGGAAAATGGCGCGATGGCCTTCCAATCGTCGCTGGTGGCCTTGCCCGCCACTATCGCCTCCAAGGCCGCGAACGCTGCCGGGAACCACGGCTCGTCCCGGCGGAGCTGCGCAGTCTCGAGCCGGAGGTCTCCTGTGATCGTGAAGTCGACGGCCCGGACGCTCGGTGTGATCAGCGCCAGCTTGCTGACGCGTTCCGGATGGCGGCCCACATACAGCGCTGCCAGATTCGCGCCGGCGCAATGTGCGAGCAGGTCCATCCGGTCCAGGCCGAGGTGCTCGCGCAGGGCTTCCAGGTCGTCGACGAGTCGGTCGCAGCGGCAGGAGGTGGCGTCCTCCGGCATCTCCGACCAGCCGGTTCCCCGGAGGTCCAGCCTGATCAGCTGCCGGTGCGCGGAAAGGCCACCGAGATCGCCGAGGTATGCGGAGTCCGTCGGACCTCCGGGCAGGCAGACCACGGGATTTCCGTCGCCGAGGACGTGGTAGGCAAGCTTGGTGCCGTCATACGCGGAGAAGGCAGGCATGGCAAAGATCCTTTCAGTGGTGTTTCGGAGAGAGGTGCTGAAGCGGAACGTCGGCTTGATCCACGCGGGTCAGTTGTGTGCCTGCGGGGCGTCGAGGTCTCGGACGGGATGACGTGCGAAGAAGCGCTGTGAGCTCTCCAGCTCGAACCTGGGGTTGCCCGTGTGGCGGCCCGAGTCGGCGTCGGCCCACGCGCCGTCAGCGACGCATTGTGTGCCGTCATGCGGGAACGGACGTTCCGAGACGCCGCTCGAGATCGTCTCCGAGGTGAAGTACATAGGTTTGTGGCCTTTCGGGATGCCTACGGGCGCTCCCAGGGCCACCTATGTCAGATGAACCGCACAGCCGCGGGGGAGGAGAGCACCCAGCCTGATACAGCGTTAATGGGTCTCACCTCCTCGGTCGGTCACGGGTACGGCGACGTTATCAGGCCCCGGCCGATGGAGAACAGGATTGGGATACGAACACGGGTCCGGCCGAGCTGCTCAGCGATCTGCGTTTCGTCCGCTGGGCCGATCCGGAGCACCGAACCGGTCGCCCTGCGCACCGGTTCCCCCGTCGAGCCGGTGCCGGATCGGGGCCGCAAGGCGCGGCTGCGCCACGGCAGTTCGATCAGCCACGGTTCCAACGCCGCCTGCCCCTGCACCCCTTGACCGGCACTTGCCGCCTCCATCGGTGGCGTGGAGCTGGTCAACCTGACGCTGGGCAGCAGTGCCCTGCTCGGCCCGTTCACCGCACGCGCCCTGCGTCGGCGACGGCCAACCCACCACACCGCTGCTGGTCTGGCGGCATCCCGTGCGCCCGGCGGTGTCCGGCTCTGTGCCACGGGCGATCAGTCCGTCGGCGAATGATCGTCACCATGTGCCAGGAGCCATGCGCGTCCCGACGTACGGATCGTTGACCCGGCCGAGGGAATGTCATCCCTGCACGGGACGGCAAGGAGGTTCCTTCCGATCACGGGACGCATCGTTGCTGCATGCCTTCCGACATCGCGCACAACAGTGCCGGACCGTCGCGCCGCACGCCTCTGCGCAAAGCAGTCGCCGCGGGGATGTTCACCGCCGTACCCGACCCGGGGCTGTCGAGAACGCCCGGTTCGGCCTCGGCTCCGCCCCGCCCTGGGGCGTGTTTCGAAAGTCCCGCCTGCCAGGCGGCGTCCGGCAGCAGTTCCCCGCCGGAGACGACCAGCGGCTGATACGCTGCCGCGTCGGTTCGGTGCTCGCCGGATCGGCCCGGTGACCGTCGAACCGGGTGCCATCTCCGGCCGGAGCCACAGGGCCGAGGGCAACACGCCGGGCCAGCCGCCGCCTCATGACCTCGGCACCGGGAGACAACGCAACTGATCGGAAAACCCGCAGCCCAACCCGGAAGGCCACCGCTCAGCAGCACGTGGAACGGTCCGTACGGCCCTGCTCCAGGCCCGTCCACGGGAGCCGTCGACGTGCGAGCCCGAGAAGCATCCGCCTCAACGGGCAAGGCCATGGGGACGAAGGCAGCCCTGCCCGCAGCAGCGTCCATGTGGTGCCCGACAGCAAGCACAGGTCGCCCGTAGTAGTGCCCCTGCCGAATTCGAGACAGAGAGAAGAGAAGCACCGATGACTGCCGTGCACGGAACAGCGGTGAATATTCCCACCCCGGATGGCGCGGCCGACGCCTACCTGGCCCATCCCGACGACGGCAGCCCCCATGCCGCTGTCCTGCTCTACGTGGACGCCTTCGGCCTGCGCCCGCACGTGAAGAAGATGGCTGACCGTCTTGCCGGCGCCGGGTACACCGTGCTGGTTCCCAACGTCTTCTACCGTCATGGACATGCTCCGGTGGTGGAGCTTCCGGACTTCATCGACCCCGTCCAGCGCCCCGATATCTTCCAGCGCATCGCCCCCATCATGCGGTCACTCACCCCGGAACTGGCGATGCGTGACGCCGACGCCTACCTGCGCTGGTTGGCCGCTTGCCCACACGCCACCGACGGCCCGGTCGGCGTCACCGGCTACTGCATGGGTGCAGGACTCGCACTGCGCACCGCCGGCACCTACCCGGACCGCGTCGCCGCCATCGCCGGCTTCCACGGCGGGAATCTGGCCCCCGACACCCCCGACAGCCCACACCTGCTCGCCGACCGCATCACTGCCGAGGCGTACTTCGGGCACGCCGATCAGGATCAGGCCATGCCCCCCGAGCAGATCGACCGTCTCGAGAAGGCACTCACGGCAGCAGGCGTCCGCCACCAGGGCGAGGTCTACCGAGGGGCGCACCACGGGTACACCCAGGCCGACACCGCCGCCTACAACCCAGATGCAGCCGAACGCCACTGGACGGCACTGCTGGACCTTCTCACCCGTACGCTCTGACCGACCCCGGCTCCGCCCCACACCGTGGAGCGTCGACCGAGGCGCCGGGCGAGTTCAGTGACGCCGGCCGGCTGAGAAGATCGTTACGCTCATGGCTGAGGAGCCCGGGCTCAAGATGAGCAGCTGGTCATCAGAGGTGCACGAGGTGTTGGAGGCGTCAGGATGGACGCCACGCACCGTCGCATCCGACGGGTAGACCTTCGTGAAGGCGAGCGGTGGATCCCCAGGCTCCCGGGGCGGTACCTCCACCGCATCACGCCATTCACCGCAGGCTCGACTGCAGGCACGGCGCCCGGCAAGCCGAGCTCATTTGAGCGGCCCCGTCGAGCAGGAGTTGGCTGCGGCCTGAAAGCCGGTAGGCCCACCATCGCATCCGCCTGCGACCTCCTGCGCGCGAGCGGCTATGCGCCCAGCCGCCAGGCAGAACGAGACGCCGCCCAAGGTACGGCTACTGAGGGCCGGATCTCTTCGGCGACCGCAGAGGTAATCCTCTGTGGTTCACGCTCAGGTCCACAGGGCTGCTCCTTCGACGTGGGCGTGTCCGGCGAATGCTGCAGCGGTTTCTGACAGTCCGGTGGACCTGAGCGTGACCGGATCAGTCGAGACGGTCGTATCTGTCCGGCTCCCAGTCGGCGAACAGGGTCAGAGCCTCCTCCGTTTCGGTGCGCTCTGGCGTCGTCGCGGTGGCAGGCCACCAGTTCTCCACCTGGTGGGCGTCTACGAGGACGAAGCCGCGGTACCCGTCGAAGTCGCCGGGGTCGCTTGCCACACCGATGTGGATGGGTGCGTCATCGGGCAGATCTTTGAGGGCGTCGCGCAGCTGTGCGGCGTTCCAGATTTGAGGGGTGTGCTCGAAGGTGTCGGCCATGCGCACAGGTTGCCGGAGCGGGCTGTCCAACTGGGGGAGACACGGCTGCTTACCGGGCTAAAGCGCTGATCCGGTGCAAGGGTGGGGCAACGAACAGACCATCCGCCGGGAAAGGCCAAGGCCATCAGCCGGCAGCGTCGAGCAACTCGCGCTCACCGGGCGAGCCAGGACGCCAAGGACGAAGTCACGGTGCCGGCTCCTGCACGACGGCGGCCCCCGCTCGCACCCCCCGGAGCGTGCACACCACGCGTGCGGCATGATCAAAGACGGTCGATCTTTTTTGGGGGGGTCTGAGGTGGCGTGGTCTGAGCGTCTGGTAGTGCGAGATGGTGTTCGGCTGGTCTGTCGGGACTGGGGAGGCTCGGCACAGGCCCTCTTGTTGCTGCATGGTCTGGCTGGTCACGTGGGTGAATGGGACTCGCTGGCAAACGACTTGAGCTCCCGGTTCCGGGTCGTTGCGGTTGACCAGCGCGGGCACGGCGCCAGCGAGCGCCACCCCCAGGATGTTTCCCGCAGGGCCTACGTTGCCGACGCCGTCGCTGTTGTCGAACAGCTTGACCTGCGGCAGCCTGTTCTGGTCGGCCAGTCGATGGGCGGGCACACGGCCATGCTCACCGCCGCAGCGCATCCCGAGCTGGTCCGAGCCCTCGTGCTCATCGAGGCGGGCCCGGGCGGTCCAAATCCGAAAGTCCCCGCGGACATCGGTGCATGGCTCGACTCCTGGCCGACACCGTTCCCCTCACGAGAAGCTGCGGTCTCCTTCTTCGGCGGCGGACCGGTCGGTGAAGGCTGGGCGTCTGGACTGGAGGAACGCGACGGCGCTTGGTGGCCGCGCTTCGACCGCAACGTGATGGTCCGCTCAATGGAGGAGAACGCTCGGCGTTCCTTCTGGCACGAGTGGGGGCAGGTCACGTGCCCCACCCTCGTCCTGCTGGGCCAAGCGGGTTTCATCCCTACGGAGGAGGCCGACGAGATGCTCCGGCGGCGACCCGCCACCCTCGCCATGAGCATCCCTGGTGCCGGCCATGACCTGCACCTGGAACAGGCGGAAACCGTGCGCGCAGCGCTCTCCGATTTCCTCACGAAACCGGCCTGAGAAGCACTCCCTGTGCGCTTCGACGTCCGTAGACAGCCATCGGCCCACAGGTCTTGACCGGTCGGCACCTCTCGCTTGTGGACGCATCGCCCAGCGGCTCCGCGGAGGGGCGCGATCATGTCCGAGAGGTTTCTCAGCCGATCCCTGAACCGTTGGTCACAAGGGCCGACCGGCGTCGAGAATGTCGCCATGACCGACAGCCACGACGACGCAGACCGCATATTCATTCGAAGCAAATGGGGCACCAACCGATACGTCTACAACCCGCACAACCCCGTCGGTCGCGCCCTCATCATCGGCTCGCTGTTTTTCGCTGCCGGCGGGATGTGCCTGCTCTACCATCCGGGGCTCCTCAGCGGCTCCAACAACTGGGACGGGGACGAACTGCGGTCCGCCGTGACAGCGGCGACCGCCGAGCTGTCGAGCGAGGCGCAGTTCGGGCCCGGGACCATCAACTACGAGGAGATCCTGCAGGCCGGTATCGCGGAGAAGGGCCACAGTTCCCAGGACGCGGTGACTGTCACGCTCGCCTCGGAGCCGCCGGATTCCGCCGTGTTCAACGGTGGTGCGGAACAGGCCGACTACACCGTCACAGCCGACGGCACGGACACTGCCTTCTGCCTCAAGGTCTACGCCATGAAGCGCAAGCAGGCGATGGGCTACGACTTCGTCACCACATCCATCGGCGAGGGTGCGTGCCCCGCCGCCTGATCTCGTGGGGCCAGTCCCACAGCACCGCGATGCGCGAGCCCGGCTCTAACGCCACCTATCTGCACTCCTCGTCGCGCAACACGGTCATCGCGATGGACCTGACGGGCTGCAGGCAACTGTGGGCGAAGGACACCGCGGGCGACATCGACAGCCACTCGTCGCCCGTGCTCACCGACCCCGCATCGGTCCCGGCGAAGCCGGTCACCTTCACCGCATACGGGGTGCGCGGACACGCCCCGAAGACGGGCGCGGTGACCTGGGAGTCCGAGCTCGGCGGCGGCAGCACCTGTGAGCCGGGGCGAGCCCCGCTCACCAGCCCGGCCGCACCCTGCTGAGCGTCGGTCTGATCGTGCTGCGAAGCCGTGACGCGCTGTTGGCCATGCCCACTGCCCCGGGAAGAAGACCGGCCGCCGGCTCAAGTGAACCGACGGCCGGGCAGCCAGCGACGAGGTGTCCGCGCGTTCGCGTCAGACGGTGACCCGCTCGGCCTCGAGGGCGGCGGTCTCCTCGGTGGCGGCGGACGTGTTCTCCCGGGGCGCGGGGAGCACGGCCATGATCACGCCGGAGATCACGATGGTCGCCGCCCAGGCGAGCCCGTACTTGCCGATGGGAGTGTCGGAGAATGGGCCAGCGAACCAGTCGCACTTGGTGAAGGCGAGCCCGATCAGCAGTGCGCCCCCCCAGGACACCATCGCCTGCCAGCAGAAGCCGCCCACGTACCAGTACCGGCTGCTCCGGCTGGTGTCCATCAGCGCGGCGGCGTCGTAGCGCACCGCAAGCGACCGACGCCGGAACATGTCCACCGCGTAGACGCCGATCCAGGCCGAGAAGGAGACGGCGAGCAGGGTCAGGAAGGTGATGAAGGAGCCCAGGAAGCTCTTGGCGACCAGCATCAGCATGAGGCCGCCGATCAGCGAGATCACGGCGTTGATGCTGACGGCCATGGCACGCGGCAGCTTTACACCCATGGTCTGGGCGGTGAAGCCGGCCGAGTACATCGAGAGGCTGTTGATCAGCATCATGCCCACGATCGCGGTCAGCAGGTATGGCACGGCCAGCCAGGTCGGCAGCAGGTCGCCGAGGAAGGCGACCGGGTCCGAGGCCTTCGCCAGACCGGGCGAGGCCGCTGCCATCACCGCACCCATCAGCACCATCGGCACCATCACCAGAGCGGCGCCCGAAACCGTCACGCCGACGATCTTCTTTCCAGAGGCGGCGTGCGGCAGGTAGCGCGTGAAGTCCGGGCCGGTGGGGACCCAGCTGATGCCACCGGCGGCGATGGTCCCGATGCCGGCGATCATCATCGCGGTGGTACCCGCGGGCTTGGAGAAGACCTCACTCCAGTGCATGGTCGCGATCAGGTAGCCCAGCACCAGGATGCTGAAGACACCGAAGAGGTACGTCGACCAGGTGTTGCAGACATTCAGCGCCTTCCGGCCCATGCCGGAGACCAGGAACGTGCTGGCAACGAAGACGAAGAGCGTGATGATGATCAGCGCGGTGTTGCTCTTGACGCCGAAGAGCAGGTCAAGAATGGTCAGCACGGCGTAGGCACCGGTGACGGCGTTGATCGTCTCCCAACCGAACCGAGCGATCCAGAGGATCGCGCCGGGGAACAGGTTGCCGCGCACACCGAAGGTGGCCCGCGAGAGCGTCGCGCCCGGCGCCCCGCCCCACTTTCCGGAGACCGACAGCAAGCCGACCATGCCGAACGAGGCGACCGCGGCGCACACCGCGACGATCAAGACCTGCCAGAAATTCAACTGGTTGAACACCACCAGGGCCGCACCCATGGTGAGAAGCAGGACGCTGATGTTCGCCGCGACCCAAGTCGGGAAGAGTTCGCGGACTCTGCCCCGGCGCTCGTGGTCCGGGACAGGTTCGATACCGCGTGTCTCTATCGCGCCGTCGGTGTCGGCGGTGGACAGGTTGTCCATGAGGGTGGCTCCGTGCGTGTGAAGCGGGAGATAAGTGGGGCGTATTCCAGATTTATGGAACTCTTCGCGCTTAGCGCACGAATCAAGCCATCCTACGTTGATCGAGAGGCGTGTCCGCGGAGCAGTGACAAAGGTCTCGATGCGGTTGTTTCATATAGGAAACGGACTTGCGTATCCCATCGCCGGACCCACCGGGCCACGGCAGACATTCAGAGTCTCGCGGGCCCCTGGGCGTATCACCGCCTGGAGACGAGTCCTCTCCGGTCTGCCAACCGTCTTGCGCTGGGATGGCGACGGGGCTCGGGGGAGTATGGGGGTATCCGGAGCAGCAAGGAGACCGGCGCGACCGAAGGCCGGCAGGAGGCCCCGCGTCGGTTGACAGGCGGAGGGAGTGCCTTGCATGAACAGCATCGAGTCCTTCCGGACCGACATCAGCCGACTGCGCCCCGGGGGGTCACGCCCGGGTGGGCTGCTGGATCTGCTGACCGTCGCCGCGGTGGTGCTGGACGCCGACGGACGGATCGCCTTCTGGAGCCCGCAGGCCGAGGAGCTCTTCGGCTATACCGCCCAGGAGGCTCTTGGCCAGTACGCGGCACACCTGATGGTCCACGAGGAGCACCTTGATCTGGTGATCAAGTTGTTCGCCGAGGTGATGGACACAGGCCGGAGCTGGGCCGGTGCTTTCCCCATCCGGAACAGGGACGGCACCACCCGGCTGGTCGAGTTCCGCAACATGCGGCTCCTGGGTCACCTCGGCGACGTATATGCCTTGAGCATCGCGGCCGACCGCACCACCCTCCAGCGGCTCGAAACCGAACTCGCGCTCTCCGAGCGGCTGGTCTCGCAGTCCCCGATCGGGCTCAAGGTCATGGACACCGACTTGCGGTACGTGACCGTCAACCCAGCCCTGGCCCACATCAACGGCCTGCCCGCCGCCGACCACATCGGCCGGAATGTCCATGACGCCCTTCCCTTCCTGGACACCAAGGCCATCGAGTCCGTGATGCGCCAGGTCCTGGCAACGGGTGTCCCCGTCCTGGACCGGTACGTCGTCGGCCGCACCCCCACCGAACCCGAGACCGAGCACGCGTGGTCCACCTCGTACTTCCGGCTGGAGGACCGCGCTGGGCGAGTGCTCGGGGTGGCTGCCTCCGTCGTGGACATCACCGAGCGGCACCGTGCGGCCGCCGAGGCCGCACGGGCTCGGCGGCGCCTTGCCCTCATCGCCGACGCCTCCGCTCGCGTCGGCACCACCCTGGAGGTGGACCAGACCGCCCGGGAGCTGGCCGAGGCCACGGTGCCGGACCTCGCCGATGTGGCTGCGGTCGACGTGCTCGACTCCGTCCTGGCCCTGCGCCGCTCGGCTGGGCCCGCGACCGGCCCGGAACTCTTCCGCGCCCTCGCCGTTGCAGCCGCCTATCCCACCGCGGTCGTCCGCGCCGCCGACAGGCCCGGAGACCTTGCCATGTACGGCGCTGACCGCCTGATCACGCAGTGCGTACACACCGGTCGGCCGGTGCTGGTGTCGCACGCAACCGATCAGGATCTGCCCCGCATCGCCCGCGACCCGGCTGCCGCCGCCCTCCTGGCCCAGGCCGGCGTCCACTCGTATCTCGCGGTGCCACTGATCGCCCGCGGCGAAGTCCTGGGCGCCGTGGACTTCATACGCGCTCGCAACCCGCTGCCCTTCGACGAGGACGACGCCACCCTGGCCGGTGAGCTTGCCGCCCGCGCCGCGGTGTGCATCGACAACGCGCGTTGGTTCCAGAGCGCACGCAATATCGCGGTCACCCTCCAACGCAGCTTGCTCCCGGATCACCCTCAGCACCATGCGGGCCTGGACGTCGCCTCTCGTTATGAACCCGCGGGAGCTGCCAGTGAGGTCGGCGGGGATTGGTTCGACGTCATCTCCCTGGACGGCGACAAGACCGCCTTGGTGGTGGGTGACGTGATGGGCTGCGGGATAGACGCTGCCGCGACCATGGGCCGACTGCGCACCGCGACGTGCACGCTTGCCGATCTCGACCTCGACCCGGCACAGGTGCTCCGACAGCTCGACAGGACCACCGCACGCCTGGAGCACTTCATCGCCACCTGTGTCTACGCCGTCTACGACCCGCGCCGCGCGGAGTGCCACATCGCCACAGCAGGACACATGCCTCCCGTCCTCGTACGCACAGGCCATCCCCCGGAACTGCTCGACCTGCCCACCGGCGTCCCCCTCGGCGTCGGCGGCGTCCCCTTTGAAGCCGGCACCGTCGGATTGGGGAACGGAGATCTGCTCGTCCTCTATACCGACGGACTGGTCGAAACCCGCGAATGTCCCATCGACGAGCGCCTGAACAGACTTCTCCAGCTGCTGGAAGGCCCCCAGTACCCCTTGGAAGTGACATGCGACCGGCTTCTCGGCGCACTGCGGGATCCGGAGCACCACGATGACGTGGCTCTGCTGATCGCGCGTCCTCAGGCGTAGGGCGTGTTTCGAAAAGAGCGTCGTCCGGCCGCCCGGCAGGCGGGACTTTCGAAACACGCCCTAGCCGGCTGCGCGTCCGCCATACGGCAAGGGGGGTTGGGCGGGAGTTCCGCAGAGTGCCGGCGTCGCACAGCATCCCTGGTCAGCGTGCGGTTGCTGAGGGGGCGCTCGCCACTGGCGCCAATCTTGAACTATGCACACATGGACGGGACTTCGCCTATCTGCGTCAGGACCCGGACATGGCGGAGGTCTGCACCAGGGCAGTTGGCGAACTGGGCTGTATGGTCAACACGGCCGAGCGCCGGAGCTCGCGGCCGGTTCAGGAGAGCCAGTCGGTGTAGTGGGTGGGGGCGATGCGGGCATCGCTCCGGGCGGTGAGGGCATCACCTTGGACAACGGCGAACATGCCGGCGGTGTCATCGGTGACGACAGAGCGCCCGTCGCCCTTGGCGGCCAGGGTGAGCCGGCCGAGTTCGTCGAGGGGATAGACATCGGGGCCCGCGATGTGGAGGACGCCATTGAGCGGGGTGCCGGCAGCGACTTCGGCGACGATGCGGGAGACATCCGCGGCGGCGATCGGCTGGAGCGGCGTACGCGGCAGGCGGACCGTCTCGCCTTCGGTGGTCTCGGACATCACTGCGTCGATGAACTCCATGAATTGTGTGGCGCGGACGATGGAGTACGGGATCGGGCCGGCCTTGAGGATGTCTTCCTGAAGCACCTTCGCCCGGTAGTAGTCCAGGTCGGGCACCTGGTCCGCGCCGACGATGGAGAGGATGACGAAGTGCCCGACGCGGCCCTTCTCACTTGCGGCCACGAGATTGTCCATCGACGTCCGGAAGAAGGCGGGCGAGGCGTCGTCGAAGGTCGGGGAATTCGTCAGGTTGATGACGGTGTCGGCGCCCGCCACGGCATCATCCACGCCCAGGCCGGTGATGACGTCCACGCCGCTGGACAGGGAGTGCGGGACGGCCTGGTGGCCGGCCGCGTTCAGATTCTTCACGACCAGCGACCCGATCAGCCCGGTTCCGCCGATGACTGCGAACTTCATTGCATGGCCCTTTCGCCGATGACAATGTCTGATATGTGCCTTGGTGGCGCCAACTTCACCCAGGCCGCATGGCTGGCGCAACCGCATGGCGTCTCGCCCACCTGTCTGGCCGCGCAGCCCCAGCCCTCTCGAGCGCTGGACTCGTGCATTCGGCGCAGGGGAGGCGGGCGGCTACGTCCTGACCCGGTCAACCGTGTTGATCGCGGTGCTCGACGTCGTCGAGGCAGCCGACGGCCCTGCCCCCCGTGGCTCGGCCGGAGCGCCGGATGCCTGGCCACCCGAAGCCAGGTGATACCGGCTCGGACGATCACCAGTGCGGTCGGGCCATGACCGCCACTGCGCTCTCCAGCAAGCGCAGGCCCTTCCCGAGGTGGCATGAGACGGTGCTGCGCTGTCGTGACGTCAACCGCGTCCAGGTGGGTGATCACGCAGGCCCATGCCGCTGGTCGCCTTGCGTTGGGATGGGGCTGAGCACAGCCTCGTAACGTCCAGGAGAGACGCCCGACGCAGCGCGAGGAGTAATCGGCCATGGCGGTATGTGAAGTCTGTAGCAATGACTACGAGAAGGCATTCGAGGTGCGTGCGGACGGGGTTCTTCACATCTTCGACAGCCTTGAGTGCGCAGCCCAACGGATCGCTCCGTCCTGCGAAAACTGTCAATGTCGAATCTTGGGGCATGGCCTCCAGGCGAACGGCCAGTTCTTCTGCTGTGCCCACTGCGCGCGCCAGAAGGGCCAAGCGCAACTGGTTGACCACGCTTGAGCGAACGCCGGATTCCTGCCTGCAGCAGGTCGCCCCGGTGTTCGGTTATCGACTGTCGTCGAGCAACTGGCTGAACAGGCGCGACGGACGGCGCGCGATCGGGATGCAACTCTCGGGTTGCACGTGAGGCTGCGACGTGCAACTCTGGAGTTGCACTTAATGGCGACAGTGAAGGAGTCCCCTCATGAGCGAGGATCGGATCGAGCGCGAAACCCTGATCGAGGCACGCGTGGAGCGGGTCTGGTCGCTGGTGGCCGACCCCGGGTTCTGGGTGGCCGACAAGGCGACCCTGCCCGGCATCGCGGCCAAAGAAGGTGAGTCGGTCGTGGCGAAGAATGCCGAGTACGGCGACTTTCCGGTGCGCGTGGAGAAGGTCGAGCCGCCGACGTACGTGGCGTACCGCTGGGCCAGCGCGTTCCCCGGCGAAGAGCTGCGTCAGGACAACAGCACCCTTGTGGAGTTCATGTTGACTCCGGAAGGCGACAAGACACGGCTGCGCGTCGTCGAGAGCGGCTTCGCGGCACTGGCCGGGTCCGAGGAACTGCGCAGCAAGGCGGTGAAGGACAACACCGGCGGTTGGCCCCAGGTGTTCGATGCGCTCAAGAAGCGTGCCGAACAGGCCGCGTGACAGACGAACGTCGCGGCGGCGAGGCGGTCGACAGCGTCCTCGCCGCGCTGGCCGACCCGACGCGACGTCAGCTGCTTGACCTGCTTGCCGCGCAGGGCGAGGTCACCGCTACGAAGCTCGCCGAACGAGTGCCCGTCTCGCGGCAGGCGGTGGTCAAGCACCTCGCCGTCCTGGACGCCGCCGGGCTGGTTTCCGGCCGCCGGGTCGGACGCGAGGTGCGGTACGCGGTGCAGCCCGCGGCGCTGGACGCGACGGCGCGGTGGATGGCCGCGCTCGCGGCCGACTGGGATCGGCGGCTGGCGGACATCAAGCGCATCGCTGAGGCGGCGGAACGGGATTCACGCTAGGGCGTGTTTCGAAAGTCCCGTCTGCCAGGCGGTGTCTGGCACGCACGCTCGCTGTGGAGTCGGGCTCGCTCCGATACGCCCAGTATCGGGGCGACCCTCCGCCTTGTGATCGCACGCACCAGACGCCGCCTGGCCCGCGCTGCGGCCGGACGACGCTACTGGGACAGCCCTGAGGTGAACTCGTCCGCGGTGAGGATGGCGTGGGCATAGGTGGGAGCGTTGAGCTCGAACGTCGCTCGCATCTCCTCAGGGCGGAACGCAGCGATGGCGTCCTTGATCAGCGTGACGTGATAGCCGAGCTCCTGAGCAAATCGCGCGGTGGTGTCGATGCAGGTGTTCGCCCGCATGCCGATCAGTACGATCCGTGAGACGTGATGCTGCTTCAGCAGGAAGTTCAGGTCGGTGTTGGCGAAGCCGCTGGCTGACCAGTGTTCGTGCACGCGAAGTTCTCCCTCGCGCGGCTGGAAGTCCGGGTGGAACTCTCCGCCCCATGTACCTGCGGCGAAGACCTGTCCTTTGAGCGTCGCGTCCTGCGAAGGAGACAGATACGCCCACGTGTCGTAATCGCCGGGGGAAGTCCGTCGATGGGGCACGAAGAAGACGCGCATTCGGGACGAACGGGCGGCCGCCAGGACCTGACGCATGTGGCCGAGGAGGCCGACCTGCTCGGCGACTGCCTTTGTGCGCGGCCACAGCTTCCCGCCCTCGGACAAGAAGTCGTTGTACGGGTCGACCACAAGCAGTGCAGTGCTCTCGCCGGCGTATCCGGGGTCGTTCATGCCAAGGCTCCTCTCGCGGGTGGTTCTGGACGGTGGCGGAACAATCGGCCATGAGACACGAACGCGTCGTTTGAGCCTCCACACCGGCGACGGCCACGTCCCGCTCACGACCGAATAGGTGCGGGGTCCGGGCTCCTGGCACGCTTCACCGATCGCACCCACCGTCACGGATGCTGCTCACGCCCCGCTCCGGCAGTCAGTTTTGACCATAGAGCGCGACGGGTCGGGACGCCACGTTGAGTCGGATGGGGAGCGCCTCTGCCGACGTGCCGGCGCCGAGCAGCGGGTCAGGTCGGTGCGCTGAAGGGAGTGCAGACGGGCAGGCCTTGTTCATGGTGTGGTCGGTGCTGTGCCGTCTGCTGTCGGAGACAGAGGAGGCCGTCACCCTGCGTGCTCGCGTCCGTCCCGGGGGCCGAAGGCTTCGAGAGCGTCTGCGTCGGTTGCGCGCGCGTGCAGGAAGTAGTCGGCCCACTCCGCGATTTCGGGGTACGAGGAGTCCTGGCTGACCCGGGCGATGGCGGCCTCGATGTCGAAGTCGGTGATGCGCAGGTCGATGCCAGGGCCCAGGATGGCCCAGTGGGCTCCGCTCCGTCCGTAGGGCATGCCCACGCTGCCCGGGTTGATCACCAGTCGGCCGTGGGCCACGCGGACGAACGGCATGTGGGTATGGCCGCAGACCACGGTGCGGATGTCGGCGTCGAGCCCACCGAACACGTCCTTCCAACGATCGAGGCGTGAGTCGACCAGGACGACCTCTTCGTCGTCCCGAGGGGTGGCGTGGCAGAACAGCACCTTGCCCAGGCCGTGCACGGGCAGGGAGAGGGATCGAGGCAGTCGACCGAGGAGGTCGAGGTGGTCCTCGCGCAGCTGTTCGGCAGCCCAGGGCGCGATCGGGTCAGGGATCGAGTCGCGCTGCCCGCGGCGGTACTCCAGAAGTTCGCGGTCGGCGTTGCCACTGATCCAGACGACCCGGTCGCCGAGGCTGGTCAACAGGTCGAGGACCTGCGCCGGCTGCGGACCTGCGGTGATGTCGCCGGTGAGCACGATCTGATCAGCGGCGCTCACGTCCGGCTCGGCCAGCACGGCCTCAAGCGCGGGGAGGACTCCGTGAATGTCGGAAAGGACGGCTACTCGGTTCAGCATGATCACCACTGTGAGGTGAAGACAGCCGGGAAGTGAGGACGTTCGCTCGACGCGAAGGCCGTGGTGGGGTCGCTTCGCCGTGCATGGTCACCGGAGGCGTGGTTCTTCCGGGGGCTCCGGCCTCGGTGAGGATGAGGGCCCTGTTCCTGCCGAGGTAGCCGAGTGCCCGAGCGATGACGAGGGCGGGGACTCGGGGGACGAGTCGGTGGCACGGTGACCGGCTGCACTTTCCGACTGGACCGCAGCCAAGTGATTGCCGCGCCGGGCCGGCCGAAGCAAGGCGATCGCTCACGTCGCCTCGGTGGCCCCCGACAGCGGGACCACCGATCCCGTGATGACGGCCGCCGCGGGATCTCATCACCGGCCGCGGCGAGCATCTCCGTCTCCGCTGTGCGGTGGCGCCTTCGCCGGTCTCCCGGTGTCGATCACACCGGTTCCTGGTCGGCTGTGGTCAGCGGCCCGGCGAGTACCGATTCGGTCCACACGGTGAAGAAGCCGCCGCTGAGGTCGCTGATGACGGATTCGGTGCCGCCGCCGGGCGAGGGCACCACGGGAGTTGCGGTTCCTCCTGCCGCGCGCGCGGCGGCGATGACCGATTCCACGTCGTCGACCTGGAAGTGCACGTGCCAACGTGGCCGCACGCGGGGGTCGGGAGATTCCCCCACGCCGCCTCCGCGCAGGGTGGCCACAGTGTTTTTGCCGTGGCGGACGGTGACGGTGTCCTGCTCGTAGGCGTAGGTGACCTCGCAGCAGCCGGGTTCGCCGGAGGCCCAGTCGAAGATCTCGGCGTAGAAGATGGCGGCGTCGAACGCGTCGCGGGTGCGCAGCTCGAGAAAGGCCGGTGCGTTGCCGCGACCGGCCGACCACGGCAGGGCGCGGCCTTCCCAGAAGCCGAACACGGCCCCGTCGCGGTCGGCTGCCATCACGCCCCGGCCCAGGCCGAAGCGCACCGGGCCGACGGCGATGGTGCCGCCGCGCTCACGGACCCGCGCAGCGGTGGTGTCCGCGTCCGCCACGGCGAAGTACGGGCTCCACGCCCAGGCCATCGGCAGACCGGGCGCCACCTCGGCCAGCCCGGCTACCGATCGCCCGTGAACGGAGGCGACCGAGAAACCCGTTCCCAGGCTGCCCGGGCGGAATTCCCATCCCAGAACGGCCGAGTAGAAGTCCTGTGCGGCGCGCAGGTTGCGGGTCATGCGGTTGACCCAGCACGGTGTTCCGCACACCGGAGTGACGTGGCGTGTAGGCGTCATCAGGATTCGTCTCCTCGCCCCCGCACGAAGGGCTGTCGGCGGCCGAGTGCCTCGCGCAGCTCCTGTTTGTTCATTGTCGAGCGGCCCTCGACGTGTTTCTTCTTCGCTTCTTCGTAGAGCTGGTCCCTGGTGGGCCCCTGCGATCCGCGACGGGATCGTTCACCCCCACGCTGTGGGGCGGATTTTGGATCGTGCAGGGATGTGCTGCTTGCCGTCTTCGCCTCTCCCGAGCGGGCCCGCTCCTTGTTGACGGTGCGCGCGGCGATTTCCTTCGCACGCTCCTCGGAGACACCGCGTTTCTCGGCACTCTCCTTGACGCGCTCGTACTGTCGCTCCCGCTTACGACTGGATCCCGCTGGCATCACACCGCACCTTTCCTCCTGTCCGACCTTGCGCGCGGCAGCTCGGGGCGTTTCGCGCGCCCCACACGCCACCGCATGCACTCCACGCATACGCCCACAACGCCTCGTGCGCCACCCGGGGCAGCGTCGGGCTTCCCCGGCTTGGCCCCGAGGGAAAGGTGCCCTGCGAGTGGCATGGACGGTGGGGTGCTGCCGGCGGGGTCCCCTCGCTGTGCGACAGCCCGGAGCCGGCGCAGACTGGGGGTATGAACCCCTACGAGGGTCTGGCAACGGTTGAACGCAGGGACGGCACCCTGGTCCGTGTGTGGGCGGAGATCACCGTCGTCCCCGGACGCGGTGCGGAAGGCACCGAGCGGTCCTGGACGGCCCGGCTGACCGCGCCCGGCGGCGAAGGGCTGCTGGTGCGGGACGCCGTCACCTTGATCCTCGACTCCGGGACCCGCTGGCCCGCCGAGGTCACCCACACCCAGCTGTCGTCCGGGCTGCACTCTCCGAGCTGGACCGAGATCCAGGGCACCGGGCCCGCCGTGACCCGGCCAGGCGAGATCTCCGGCGGCGACGCCGTTCGGGACGACGCGCCGAAGCCCGGCGCCACGGGTCCTGGCGAGCGGCGAGGAACCGTTCTCCGGCCCGAACCGGACCCTGACCACAACGGACCTCCCTGAAGACCTGGACTCATGCCGCACAGGGTGGAAGAGCGGCCATGGGTGAGGGGTGAGTTCACCGGGTCCGTGATGCTGTGCAGGGCCACGATGCGGTTTGAGGTCGACACCGCCGACTGGTGGACCAGCGTGCCCGCTTCAAGCCGGTCCGCGACGGGAGCAGGCCCCGATGTCGGGCGAGCTCAGCGTGTTCATTGCGAAGAGACCCAGGAGAGGGGTACGGGAACAGACACCCGTACTCCGGCAACCCGCGCTGGATGCAGCATCGCGCGTGAAGGAGACAGTTCAGCAGGCGTTGCCGAGGAGTAGTCCGGGTACCGTGGCACGCCCGGGGGCGGCCGCGGTGTGCAGGCGGTTCTTCTGCGAGACGAGTGATCACGTCGCCGCCGTTGCCGAGGGGGCATCACCGAGCTGCACAGACGTGGCTTCGACTCCCTGTACGCCGTGGAGAATCCGCTGACCTCGTTGGCCTCCCAGCCCAGCCCGGTCACGGACTTCATCGCAGCGGCCACCTTCGGTTGATCACGGTGCCGAAGGCGGGGGAGAGGGGCAGACACGGGCGCCCGTTCCCGCGTGGTTCTGTCGTTGCACGACCAGCAACGGGTGGCGGCTCCGAGCCCGTGAGCAGGCGCGCCGTGCGGAACCACCGGACGGCGCGCTGCACGGGGATCAGCCCTTGCGGGAGGTGACTTCTTCGGTGAGCTGGGGGACGACCTGGAAGAGGTCGCCGACGATGCCGTAGTCGACGAGGTCGAAGATCGGGGCCTCGGCGTCCTTGTTGATCGCGACGATGGTCTTGGAGGTCTGCATACCGGCCCGGTGCTGGATCGCGCCGGAGATCCCGGAGGCGATGTAGAGCTGCGGGGAGACGGACTTGCCGGTCTGGCCGACCTGGCTGGAGTGCGGGTACCAGCCGGCGTCGACCGCGGCACGCGAGGCACCCACGGCCGCACCGAGCGAGTCGGCGAGCGCCTCGATGATCGCGAAGTTCTCCGCACCGTTGACACCACGGCCACCGGAGACCACGATCGCGGCCTCGGTCAGCTCCGGACGCCCGGTCGACTCGCGCGGGGTGCGCGACAGCACCTTCGTGCCGGTGGCCAGCGCGGA
>NZ_JBLVKW010000009.1:0-181540 GCF_048270745.1 Streptomyces sp. NPDC056231
TTCCGCTTTCCAGTTCTTCGCTTTCGCGTTTCCCTTTCCGGCGAGTCCGACTCTATCAGATCCTTTCGGGCCTGATTCCCAGTCAGCGGGGTTTGCCTTCCCGGCTGTTGGGCCGTTCCGACGAGTGAGACTTTAGCGGAATCCTGGGCCCCGACGCTAATCGGGGTCGCGTTCCTTCGAACACGGATTCCTCATTTCGCAAATGCGCACAGAAAGCTGGGCGACAGATGTCGCTTGCTCGATGTGGTTCCTGCGGAATGGTTGTCCGGGGACCGACCGGGGTCGGCGCTCACGTCGGACAACTCGGAGAACATTACGGTTCCGGGCGGCTCGTGTCAACCTCCGGCTGACCCGGAGTGTGGCGGACGGCCGGGCGGTAGTCCCGGGGGCCGGTGGCCAGGTGGTCGCGGAGTGCCGGCCCATGGTGATCTCGCTGCCGAATCCCGTAGGGCGGGCCACCTCGGTGAGCTGGCGCGGGCCACCGCTGTGTCGCTGCACAGCGGTGGGTTCGCGAAGGTCGTGCCCGGTGCGGAGCTGGTGGCTGCCGCCGGGAAGTGAGGGTCAGCCGTTGCCCGAGGCCAGCTCGCGGCTGCGGTCGCGGGCTGCTTCGAGGGCGGCGATCAGGGCGGCGCGTACGCCGTGGTTCTCCAGCTCCCGGATGGCACTGATGGTGGTGCCGGCCGGGCTGGTGACGGCTTCGCGGAGCTTGACCGGGTGTTCGCCGCTGTCCCGGAGCATCACCGCCGCGCCGATGGCGGCCTGCACGATCAGGTCGTGGGCCTGGGCACGGGGCAGGCCGAGCAGGATGCCCGCATCGGTCATCGCCTCGACGAGGAAGTAGAAGTACGCGGGTCCCGATCCGGACAGCGCGGTCGCGGCGTCCTGCTGGGACTCGGGGACGCGGAGGGTCTTGCCCACGCCGCCGAAGATTGCCTCGGCGGTGGCGAGATGTTCGGCGGTGGCGTGGCTGCCCGCCGAGATGACGGACATGCCCTCGTCGACGAGGACGGGGGTGTTCGGCATGACCCGTACGACCGGAGTCTTCGCGGCGAGGCGGTCCTCGATGAAGGCGGTCGTGATACCGGCGGCGGCGCTGATGACCAGCCGGTCCGGCGTGAGATGGGAGGTGAGTTCGTCGAGGAGGCGGCCCATGTCCTGGGGCTTGACCGCGAGGATGAGAATGTCGGCGCGCTTGGCGGCTTCGGCGTTGGTCACGGACTCGACGCCGTAACGGGTGCGGAGTTCCTCGGCGCGCTCGGAGCGGCGGGCGGTGACGAGCAGGTCGGCAGGGCGCCAGCCCGCCCGGATCATGCCGCTGAGCAGGGCCTCGCCGATCTTGCCGGTGCCGAGGACTGCGACTGTCTGGGTCATGTGGTTCACCCTCCGGACGGTGCGGTGGTACACGGTTCTGGTGCGTCGTCGCCGCCATCCTCGCACCGGCACGTCAGGTGGTGCGGCGGCGGAGGGTGGCTGCGCCGAGGGCGAGGACGAGCAGGGCGCAGCCCGAGACGATCAGGACGTCGCGGACGAAGTCGCCGGTGACCTCGGTGTGGTGGACGACTTCGTTCATGCCGTCGACCGCGTACGACATGGGCAGGACGTTCGAGATCGCTTCGAGGGCGGGTGCCATCCGGTCGCGTGCGATGAACAGTCCGCAGAGCAGGAGCTGCGGGAAGATCACGGCCGGCATGAACTGGACGGCCTGGAATTCGGACGCGGCGAAGGCGGAGACGAAGAGGCCGAGGGCCGTGCCGAGCAGGGCGTCGAGCAGGGCGACGAGGAGCAGCAGCCAGGGGGAGCCGACCACGTCGAGCCCGAGCACCCAGACCGAGAGCGCGGTGGCCAGGAGGGACTGAAGGATCGCGACCGCGCCGAAGGCGAGGGCGTAGCCGGCGATCAGGTCACCCTTGCCGAGCGGCATGGCGAGGAGGCGTTCCAGAGTGCCTGACGTGCGTTCGCGGAGGGTGGCGATCGAGGTCACCAGGAACATCGTGATCAGCGGGAAGATGCCGAGGAGCGAGGCGCCGATGGCATCGAAGGTCTGCGGGCTGCCGTCGAAGACGTACCGGAGCAGCGTGATCATCACGACCGGGATGAGGAGCAGCAGCGCGACGGTGCGGGGGTCATGGGACAGCTGGCGCAGGACGCGGGCGGCGGTGGCGAGCGTGCGGGCGGGGCTGAGGGCCTGGGGTTCCGGCCGGGCGCGGGCGCCGCTGGGGGCCTGCGGGGTGGCGGGGGCCTGCTGCGGCGTGTTGGTCGTGCTCATCGGGCGGTCTCCTGGGATGTGGCGGCCTCGTCGACCATGTGGAGGAAGGCTTCTTCGACGGTGGCGGTCCGGGCGTGGGTGCGCAGTGCCTCGGGGGTGCCGTCGGCGAGGATCTCGCCCTCGCGCATGAGGAGCAGGCGGTGGCAGCGCTCGGCCTCGTCCATGACGTGGGAGGAGACGAGGAGCGTGGTGCCGTTTTCGGCGGCGAGGGTGTGGAAGAGGCTCCACAGGTCGCGGCGGAGCACCGGGTCGAGGCCGACGGTCGGTTCGTCGAGAACGAGGAGCTCGGGGGTGCCGAGCAGGGCGGCGGCGAGGGAGACACGGGTCAGCTGGCCGCCGGAGAGGGTGCCGGCGAGAGCGTCCGCGTGGCTGGTCAGGTCGACATCGGTGAGGGCGCGGGCGACGGCGGCGCGACGGGCGTCCCGGTGTCTGCGGCCCGGCTGAAGGATCGCCGCGAAGTAGTCGAGGTTCTGCCGGACGCTGAGGTCGGTGTAGACCGACGGCGCCTGGGTGACGTAACCGATGCGGGGGCGGAGAGCGGGGTGGCCCGCGGGGTTGCCGAGGACGTCGAGGGTGCCGGTGACCTTGGCCTGGGTGCCGACGACGGCTCGCATCAGGGTGGATTTGCCACAGCCCGAGGGGCCGAGGAGGCCGGTGATCCTGCCGGGTTCGACGGTGAAGTCGAGGCCGCGCAGGACGGTGCGATTGCCTCGTACGACCGTGAGGCCGCGGGCTTCGATGGCGGCACCCGAGTAATTCAGCATGCGGTGAATTTTGATCCTCGCCGCAGCCTCCGTCAAGGGACCGGGGCGGTGCGTGGCCTTCGGCGTGCGGGGGCGCAGGCGGCCGTCGATGCCGGCCGGGCCGGGGCTGATCACCGGGATCGTCGGCGGTCCGGTCCGAGTGCGGCTGGGAACGCTGCGGCTCGGGCCTTGGTTCCGGGCGGTGCCGGTCGCCGCGGTGCACGCGATGCCGGCCGGAGTCGGGCTGGTGCTGGGAGCGGGGCAGATCTTCGTGCTCGCCGGCCTGGCGGCCCCCGGTCCATCGCCGGGACTGGGTGTACGTGATCAGGTCGGCCGAGGCGGTGACGAAGGGAAGGCGGCTGCCGTCTCCGCGCACGATCGGTACGTGCGGGAGCGTGCGGTGCGGTTCCGCCGCCATCCCGGGGCCCGGTTCGACGGCGGTGAGGTGAGGCCCGCGCTCGGACAGGAACCGGGTGGAGATGCCGGTGCCCGCGCCGACGTCGAGGGTGCGGGCGCCGCGCAGGGAGTGGCCGGTGAGCTCTTCGACCGCGGCGAAAAGGGCGGGCGGGCAGCCGGGGCGGGCTGCGGCGTACCGGGTGGCGACACGGTCGAAGGAGAGGGCGTGGGAGCGAGGGGCGGAGGGGTGGTGGGGGCTCTGTGGCGCATGGGGGCCGTCCTGGCCCGGGTGGGGTTACCTGCGGCGGGGCTTCCTGCCCTTGGGCGTCTTGCGGCCTGCCGGGTTTCCGGTCCGGGCCGAGCGGCGCTTCGCGTACTGGGCGACGGCCGCCTCGTACTCCGTGCGCCGCAACTTCTCGCCGGGCGCCTCCAGGACCGAGCGGAGGAAGTACGCGAGCAGCGAGCCGACGAAACCGATCGTCTTCAGGCTGCGCAGGTTGTCCTCGCCGGCCGGCTCGGCGGGGCGGCGGCTGAACCCCTCCCAGGTCTTGCGGAAGGCGATGGCGCTGCAGATGCCGAACATCAGGATGACCAAAATGCCGACGAAGCTGCCGACGTCGGCGATCTCCAGGCCCTGGTAGGCGAAGCGGAGCACGAAGCAGGAGGCGACGGCAGCGGCGAGGGAGCCGAAGGCGACGCCGACGCGGCGGAGCCCGTACCGGCCGTCGTGCTCGACCCAGGTCGTGCCGAAGAAGCGGATGGGTTCGGGCTGCGGGCCGGGGGCGGTGCCGGTGCTCGCGGTGCTGGGCTCGGTGGCGTCGGAGGCTTCGCTTTTCTCGCTCACGAGGTCGATTATCCCCGGGCCGGCGGCGGTACCGGCGGCGCTGCCCCTACGGGGGACGGAGCAGCGCCGCCCGGCATCAGCCGCAGTGCTCCCACGGGCTCGTGTACGTGTACGTACCGACCCCCGCCTCGATCATTCCGCCCCACTTCACGCAGCGGCCGCCCGCGGCAAGGCGTACCGGACCGGCGTACGAGGAGTACGTGCCCTGGTCCTTCGCCTGCCCCTTGCCGTCGCCGTCCACATCGAGCCAGGCGCCGGTCGGCAGCGCAAAACCGCTGGTGGAGGGGGAGTGGAGGGTGACCACACAGTTGGACTTGGTGCTCGCGTTGTAGAGCAGGTAGACGCGGGCGAGCTCGGTGGTGGAGTTACGGAAGGCGTGCGAGTCGATCTGGGTGTAGCCGGATCCGCAGATACCGGCCGGGGTGGCGGCGGTCGCGGTGGTGGCCTCGGCGGACGCCGCGTGGGCAGGGACGGCGCCGAGGGCCGCCAGCGCGGCGATCGCCGAGACGATGACCGCCGAGCGGCGGATGCGGGCGTCGGTACGGACAGGGATGCGCATGCTCCCCCAATCGTGAGAATGCATGATGGGCGTGACTCTGGGCATCTGCCCAGATACGTGAGGTCACTACCCTTCCGTCCCGTCAGGCACACACAGTGGCCCCCGGCGTATGGAGAACGCCGGGGGCCACTGTGTGTGCGGGATCCGGTGGCGTATCAGCCGAGCTTCGAGACGTCGCGCACCGCGCCGCGGTCCGCGCTCGTCGCCATCGCCGCGTACGCCCGCAGCGCCGCCGAGACCTTGCGCTCGCGGTTCTTCGGCGCGTACACGCCGTTCAGCGCCTCACGACGGGTGGTCAGCTCGTCCTCGGGGACGAGGAGCTCGATCGAGCGGTTCGGGATGTCGATCCGGATCCGGTCGCCGTCCTCGACCAGTGCGATCGTGCCGCCCGACGCCGCCTCCGGCGATGCGTGGCCGATCGACAGGCCCGACGTGCCGCCGGAGAAACGGCCGTCGGTGACGAGCGCACAGCTCTTGCCGAGGCCACGGCCCTTCAGGAAGGAGGTGGGGTAGAGCATCTCCTGCATGCCGGGGCCGCCGCGCGGACCCTCGTAACGGATGACGACGACGTCGCCCTCCTTGATCTCCTTGCGGAGGATCTTGTCGACGGCCTCGTCCTGCGACTCGCAGACGACCGCCGGGCCCTCGAAGGTCCAGATCGACTCGTCGACGCCCGCCGTCTTCACGACGCAGCCGTCCTCGGCGAGGTTTCCCTTCAGGACCGCGAGGCCGCCGTCCTTGGAGTACGCGTGCTCCAGGTCGCGGATGCAGCCGCCCGCCGCGTCCAGGTCGAGGGTGTCCCAGCGCTCGGACTGCGAGAAGGCCGTCGCGGAACGCACGCATCCGGGGGCCGCGTGCCACAGCTCGACGGCCTCGGGGGACGGGGAGCCGCCGCGGACGTCCCAGTTCTTCAGCCACTCGCCGAGGGTGGCCGAGTGGACCGAGTGCACGTCCTCGTTGAGCAGGCCGCCGCGGTGCAGCTCACCGAGGATGGCGGGGATGCCGCCGGCCCGGTGGACGTCCTCCATGTAGTACGTGCCACCGGGGGCCACGTTGGGGGCGACCTTGGAGAGGCAGGGGACGCGGCGCGAGACCTCGTTGATGTCGTCGAGGTCGTAGTCCAGCTCGGCCTCCTGCGCGGCGGCGAGCAGGTGCAGGATCGTGTTGGTGGAGCCGCCCATGGCGATGTCCAGCGCCATCGCGTTGTCGAACGCGGCACGGGTGCCGATGGAGCGCGGCAGGACCGTCGCGTCGCCCTGCTCGTAGTAGCGCTTGGTGATCTCGACGACCGTGCGGCCGGCCTCCTCGTACAGCGCCTTGCGGGCGGTGTGCGTGGCGAGGACGGAGCCGTTGCCGGGGAGGGAGAGGCCGAGGACCTCGGTCAGACAGTTCATCGAGTTGGCGGTGAACATGCCGGAACAGCTGCCGCAGGTGGGGCAGGCGTTCTCCTCGATACGGAGGATGTCCTCGTCCGAGACGTTCTCGTTGACGGCGTCACTGATCGCGTTGATGAGGTCGAGCTTGCGGACCGTGCCGTCGACGAGGGTGGCCCGGCCGGCCTCCATCGGGCCGCCGGAGACGAAGACCGTCGGGATGTTGAGGCGCATCGCGGCCATCAGCATGCCGGGGGTGATCTTGTCGCAGTTGGAGATGCAGATCAGCGCGTCCGCGCAGTGCGCCTCGACCATGTACTCGACGGAGTCGGCGATCAGGTCGCGGGACGGGAGGCTGTAGAGCATCCCGGCGTGGCCCATCGCGATGCCGTCGTCGACGGCGATCGTGTTGAACTCGCGGGGGACGGCGCCTGCGGCCTTGACGGCGTCGGAGACGATCCTGCCCACGGGGGCGAGGTGGGTGTGGCCGGGGACGAACTCGGTGAACGAGTTGGCGACCGCGATGATCGGCTTGCCGATGTCCTCGCCGGCTACGCCCGAGGCCCGCATAAGGGCGCGAGCGCCCGCCATGTTGCGGCCGTGAGTGACAGTGCGGGACCTCAGCTGGGGCATCGTCTCTCGCTCCTTCGACAGAAAAGACTGTCTTCGAGCCTACGCCTCGACTCCAAGATCTGGACACCGTGTCCGGAATGCGGGACGGGGTGCTCAGTTGATGGGCGAGGGGTGCTCGATGCGTGGGGGCGCCGTGCGGGGTCCGTTCCTCCTGCCGGCCCCCGTCCTGGAACCGGGGCTCCACTCGGGCCCACGGTTCTCGAACGCCGGACGGACCGAAAGGTCACCCGGGGCGGTCAGGTCTCCGTCAAGTAACGCTGGAGCGTCGGTGCGACCATGGCGATGATCTTCTCGGGGTCCGCCGAAGCCAGCGGCTCCGCCCGGATCACGTACCGCAGCATCACGATCCCGAGCATGTGCGACGCGGCCAGTTCCGCACGGAACGTCGCGTCCGGTACGTCCAGCGCCTCCGCGATCCGCTCCAGCAGCCGTCGCAGGACGAAGCCGCGCAGGACCTTCGCCGCCCCTTCGTGCGTCAGGGCAGAGCGCATGATCGCCAGCAGGGGGGCTCTGGACGCCGGGTTCTCCCACACGCCGATGAAGTAGCGGGCCAGCCGCTCCCCCAGGCCGTCCGTAGCCCCGCCCAGGACGGACGGGATCACCAGGGCGGGTTCGAAGGAGACCTCGATCGCCGCCGCGAACACCTCGTCCTTCGTGCCGAAGTAGTGGTGGACCAGTGCGGCGTCGACGCCGGCCGCCCTGGCGATGCCCCGGATCGACGTCTTGTCGTAGCCGCGTTCGGCGAATTCGGTACGGGCCGCTTCCAGGATGCGTTCGCGGGCGCCGGGGCCGGTGTCTGCCGTCGTACGGGCGGGGCGGCCTCGGCGCTTCGGGCGCTCGGGAGGTGTGTGCGCCGTGCCCTCCCCGCCGGTGTTCCCGCCCTTCCTGCCGGGGCTCATGGGCGCGGGACCTGCGCCGACGAGGACGCCAGGTGGAGCCGGGTGAAGGCGAGTGCTTCCGCCAGGTCGGCTTCACGCTCGGCTGCGGACATGGCGCGGCGGGTGTTGACCTCGATGACGACATGGCCGTCGAAGCCCGTACGCGCCAGGCGCTCCAGCAGTTCCGCGCAGGGCTGGTCTCCGCGGCCGGGCACCAGGTGCTCGTCCTTGTTGGAGCCCTTGCCGTCGGCGAGGTGGATGTGGGCGAGCCGGTCGCCCATCCGGTCGACCATGGCCATGCCGTCGGTGCGGGCGGTCGCGGTGTGCGAGAGGTCCACGGTGAAGTGGCGGTAGTCGTTGTTGGTGACGTCCCAGTCGGGGGCGTACGCGAGCATCTCGCGGTCCCGGTACCGCCACGGGTACATGTTCTCGACGGCGAAGCGCACATCCGTCTCGTCAGCCATCCGCCAGATGCCGGTGATGAAGTCGCGCGCGTACTGACGCTGCCAGCGGAACGGCGGATGGACGACGACGGTCGTCGCTCCGAGCTTCTCCGCGGCCGCCCGGGCCCGCTGGAGCTTCACCCAGGGATCGGTGGACCAGACCCGCTGGGTGATCAGCAGACAGGGCGCGTGAACGGCGAGGATCGGCACCTGGTGGTAGTCCGAGAGACGTCGCAGCGCCTCGATGTCCTGGCTGACGGGATCGGTCCAGACCATGAGCTCGACACCGTCGTAGCCCAGACGTGCGGCAATCTCGAAGGCCGTCGCCGTCGACTCCGGATAGACGGAAGCCGTCGACAGGGCGACCTTCGCATCCGGGATGCGCACCGCTGGTTCTGCCACGCAGACAGCGTACGGGGCAGGTGCGCGCGCCACCGAGGCGTCGGGGCGGAAAGTGAGAAGGGCCATGACTCCGCTCCCGGCGTTCCGCGCTCCCCCGTCGCCCCGGCCCTCCGGCGGAACGCGCGGTCAGTTCAGGGCGGCGGACGCGGCCGTCGGGAGGTGGTCCAGGCGGCGCAGGATCACTCCCTCGCGCAGCGCCCACGGGCAGATCTCCAGCTCTTCCACACCGAAGAGATCCATCGCCCCCTCGGCGACCATCGCCCCGGCGAGCAGCTGCGCGGCCCGCCCCTCGGAGACACCGGACAGCCGGCCGCGCTGGTCGGCTGTCATGGCCGCCAGCTTGGGCACCCATTCCTCCAGGGCCTTCCGGGTGAGGGCGCGCTGCACGTAGAGGCCCTCGGCGGAGCGCGCGGCACCCGCGATCCTGGCGAGCTGCCTGAACGTCTTGGAGGTCGCCACGACGTGGTCGGGGCGGCCGAAGCGGCTGAACTCGCCGACCGTACGGGCGATGCTGGCCCGCACGTGGCGGCGCAGCACCTTCACCTCCGTCGGGTCCGGCGGGTCGTGCAGCAGCCAGCCGGCGGTGAGGCGCCCGGCCCCGAGCGGCAGCGACACGGCGGCGTCGGGCTCCTCGTCGATGCCGTACGCGATCTCCAGCGAGCCGCCACCGATGTCGAGGACCAGCAGTTTCCCCGCCGACCAGCCGAACCAGCGGCGGGCCGCGAGGAAGGTGAGCCGGGCCTCCTCCTCGCCACTGAGGACGGCGAGATCGACGCCCGTCTCCTCCCGTACCCGGGTCAGCACACGGTCGGCGTTGCTCGCTTCCCGCACCGCGGAGGTGGCGAACGGCAGCACGTCCTCGCAGCCCTTGTCCTCGGCGGCCTGCAGCGCATCGGCGATCGTCGACACGAGCCGGTCCACGCCCTGGGGGCCGATCGCTCCGTCCGCATCGAGAAGTTCGGCCAGGCGCAGCTCCGCCTTGTGCGAGTGCGCGGGCAGCGGGCGGGCGCCTGGATGTGCGTCCACCACCAGCAGATGAACCGTGTTCGACCCCACGTCGAGGACTCCGAGTCTCATACGCGGAACGCTACTGCTCCTGCGGACTTACCCTTGGCCCGTGGCAAAGACGAAAAAGGCGAAGCCGGGCAAAGTCACGAAGAATCAGAGAACGAAGCAGGAGATGCAGCAGCCGGAAAAGACCGGGCCTGACCGGTCCGAAGACGAGAAGGGGATCGATTTCGCACGCGCCTGGGTCGAGTTCCCCGATCCTGCGGACGACGAGCAGATCTTCCGCTGCGACCTGACCTGGCTGACTTCCAGGTGGACCTGCATCTTCGGCAGTGGCTGCCAGGGCATCCAGGCGGGCCGCGCGGACGACGGATGCTGCACGCTGGGTGCGCACTTCTCCGACGAGGACGACGAGAAACGGGTGGCGGACCACGTCTCCCGGCTGACGCCGGAACTGTGGCAGTTCCACGACGTCGGTACAGAGACGGGCTGGGTCGAGGTCGACGACGACGGCGAACGCCAGACGCGCCGCTGGAAGGGGTCCTGCATCTTCCAGAACCGGCCCGGATTCGCGGCCGGAGCCGGGTGCTCGCTGCACATCCTGGCGCTGCGCGAGGGCAGGGAGCCCCTGGAGACCAAGCCGGACGTGTGCTGGCAGCTGCCGATCCGGCGGACGTACGAATGGATCGACCGCCCCGACGACACGCGCGTGCTCCAGGTCTCGATCGGCGAGTACGACCGCCGGGGCTGGGGTCCGGGCGGTCACGATCTGCACTGGTGGTGCACGTCGGCGACCTCGGCGCACGGGGCCGGGGAGCCGGTCTACGTCTCGTACCGGCCCGAGCTCACCGAGCTGATGGGCAAGGAGGCGTACGAGCGGCTGGTCGAGCTGTGCGAGGAGCGGTTGTCCTCGCTGCTGCCGATGGCGCCGCATCCGGCGGATCCGGTATAGCCCGCCAAGGCCCCGGGGCCCGGTGGCCCGCTGGGCTGAGGGCCGACGGGCCGAGGCCGGCTTTCAGCCCGTCGGCGCCGGGTCGGACGGGCTCGTCCCTGGGTCGGACGGGCTGGGCGAGTTCGACGGGTCCGGCGACGGTGACTGAGTCGGGCCCGTCGGCGAGGGCGTGGGCTCCGTCGGGTCCGGCGACGGGGCAGTCGGTGACGGGTCCGTCGGCGACGGTGTGGGCTCCGTCGGGTCCGGCGACGGGGCAGTGGGACCGGGTGAGGACGGCGGCGGGACGGACGGGCCGCCGGACGACGTCGCTCCGTACCCGCTGATCGCCACCGCCGAGCCCGATGGGGCAAAGCCGATACGGGCACCCCAGACACCCGCCGGTTCTCTCCTATGGTCGACCAGGACGCGGATCGTGACGCTCTCACCTGCGGCAAGGGTGCCGGAGGACCTGCTGAGGCGCAGCCAGGGCGCATCCGCCCGCGCCGACCAGGCCACGGGCGCGCCGCCCGAGGCGGTCAGCGTGATCAGCGTCGCGCCGCCGGAGGAACGGGCCGTGACCCGGATCCTGCCAGGGCCGTGCCGTCCCGCCGCCAAGCTGATGACCTCGGCGGAGACATCCGGTGTACGGCTGCCGTCCTTGAAGCGGGCGTCGGGCTCGGGGCTGGCGTTGCCCGCATTCTCGTAGCGTTCGTGCGGGTCGTCGTCGAGACCGCGCCGGTCGTCCGTCCCGGCTGCGGTGACCGGCGCTCCGTCGTGCCCCTCGCCGGTCAGCGACGCCCCCCGATAGGCGGACCACAGGGCAATCACGGGGGCGGCGACAACCGTCGCCACCACCGTCGTCGTCACGACCCTCGCTCGGAGCCGGTCCCGGCGCGCGGCGTGGTCCTTGGGGTCCATCGGGAAGCCCGCCCGGTCGAAGCGCGGGCTGCCGGACCGATTCCTCTGGGCATGCATCATCGCAACGTATGCGGACGGCCGCGGCGCCTCCACGATCGGCAGCGCGGCCGCAGGGGTCAAGGCACCGCCCGGCCAGGGGCCCTCGGCGCCCGCCCGTTCGGCGGCGCGACGGCAGCGGGGGCAGTCGTCGACGTGACGGACGAGTTCGCGGCGCAGGGCAGCGGAGAGCAGCACCCGGTGGTCGCCGGTGAGGCGGGCGACGGTGGGGCAGTTGCCGGTCTCGACGACGGCGAGGGCGGCGCGGGTGCGTTCCACCTCGCAGGCCGCGGCGGCGAGGATCTCGTGGGCGGTCGCGGGTTCGAGGCCGAGGACGGCGGCCACGGCGCTCGGGGCGAGGCGGTGGCGTACGGCCAGTTCGAGCGCTTCGCGTTGTTCGGGGGTGGTACCGGCCGCTTCGGGCCAGGCGAGCTGCGCGAGTTCGCGGCGGTGCGCTTCGGCGGCCGGGGCGGAATCGGGGGCCGGAGCGGTGGCGGTCGTGACGCCCGCCCCGCCGGCGGCCGGGGGTGGGGTGACCGCCGGGAGCGCACGGTTCTCCGGACGCGCCCCCCTGGGGGACTTCCCGCCCGACTGCTTCCCCGGCTGCTGGCGATGCGCCTGACGACCCCGTTTCTGCTCGGCGAGCTTGCGCAGGCACGTCCACCTGGCCAGCGCGTACAGCCAGGTTTTACGTTCCTCCTCACCCGCGGGGCACCGCCCGTCCTGCCGTTCCGCGATGGCGAGCACAGTCCCGAGCGCCTCGACGGCGCCGTCGTGGTCGCAGAGCACGGAGAGGCAGTAGGTGAACAGGCCGTCGAGATGCGGCTCGTAATGGGCGGGCGGTCTCCGCGGCGACGAGTGGGGCGCACGGTGCTGCGTCCGGTGTGCGCCGGTGGTGGATGTGGAGGTCTCCGGCCTGCTGCTCGTCACCTGGCGACCGTAGGCAGGGCACGGCACGTTCTTGGCGTCTCTTGCCCACTATTAACCCTTACGGGTGAACGTATCGCTCAAAATGGGACAGGAGCCCCGGATTCCGCCGGAGCCCCCTCTCCGTTCCCTGTCACCGCGACCGCCCGGGCACCCGCGCCGGGCTGTGCTGTCAGTCCTCACCTATACGGTGGCGCCATGGCTGCCCGTACTAAATCCGCGAAGGACCGGCCGTCCTATCGCTGCACCGAATGCGGCTGGACCACCGCCAAGTGGCTCGGCCGCTGCCCCGAATGCCAGGCATGGGGGACGGTCGAGGAATTCGGCGGCGCCCCTGCCGTACGGACGACGGCGGCCGGCCGCGTGAGCACGGCCGCTCTCCCCATCGGCCAGGTCGACAGCCGGCAGGCCACCGCCCGGTCGACCGGTGTCGACGAGCTGGACCGGGTGCTCGGCGGCGGGCTGGTCCCCGGCGCTGTGGTGCTGGTCGCGGGCGAGCCGGGCGTGGGCAAGTCGACTCTCCTGCTGGACGTGGCAGCCAAGGCAGCCAGTGACGAGCACCGCACCCTCTATGTCACCGCGGAGGAGTCCGCGAGCCAGGTGCGGCTGCGTGCCGACCGGATCCGCGCGATCAACGACCACCTGTACCTCGCGGCCGAGACCGACCTCTCCGCGGTCCTCGGCCATCTGGACGCGGTCAAGCCGTCCCTGCTCATCCTCGACTCCGTACAGACCGTGGCCTCGCCCGAGATCGACGGTGCGCCCGGCGGCATGGCGCAGGTCCGGGAGGTTGCCGGAGCGCTCATCCGCGCCTCCAAGGATCGCGGCATGTCCACGCTGCTGGTCGGCCACGTCACCAAGGACGGCGCGATCGCCGGACCGCGGCTGCTGGAGCATCTCGTCGACGTGGTGCTGTCCTTCGAGGGCGACCGCCATGCGCGCCTTCGGCTGGTCCGCGGCGTGAAGAACCGGTACGGCGCGACGGACGAGGTCGGCTGTTTCGAACTGCACGACGAGGGCATCACCGGCCTCGCCGACCCGTCCGGGCTCTTCCTCACCCGGCGCGACGAACCCGTACCCGGCACCTGTCTCACAGTCACTCTGGAGGGACGTCGTCCGCTCGTCGCCGAAGTGCAGGCGCTGACGGTCGATTCGCAGATCCCGTCGCCCCGGCGCACCACCTCCGGGCTCGAGACGTCCCGGGTCTCGATGATGCTGGCCGTTCTGGAGCAGCGCGGCCGGATCAGCGCGCTCGGAAAGCGGGACATCTACAGCGCGACGGTCGGCGGTGTGAAGCTCTCCGAGCCCGCCGCCGACCTCGCGGTCGCACTGGCGCTGGCGAGTGCGGCAAGCGACACACCACTGCCCAAGAACCTGGTGGCGATCGGCGAAGTGGGCCTCGCGGGCGAGGTCAGACGCGTGACCGGGGTGCAGCGCAGACTGGCCGAGGCACACCGGCTGGGCTTCACCCACGCACTGGTTCCGACCGACCCGGGCAAAGTCCCGGCCGGTATGAAGGTCACGGAAGTCGCCAACATGGGCGACGCGCTGAGAGTACTCCCGCGCCGGTCTCGTACGGAGGCCCCACGGGAGGACAACGCGCGCCGGTAGACTTTGCCCTGGTCTCGCCCGTCCGTACGAACGGTATGAGGGACGTAAGGGCACCGCAAACCTGTAACCGGAGGAGTGCAGTGGCAGCCAACGACCGGGCAGCATCGCCCGGAAAGTCCGGCCAAGGCACCGGTAACGAGGCGCTGATGCGCGCCTCGCTGAGCGCCGTCGCACCCGGAACGGCCTTGCGGGACGGCCTGGAGCGCATTCTCCGCGGCAACACCGGCGGGCTGATCGTGCTGGGCATGGACAAGACCGTCGAGTCCATGTGCACCGGCGGCTTCGTGCTGGATGTCGAGTTCACCGCGACGCGACTGCGCGAGCTGGCCAAGCTCGACGGGGCGCTGATCCTCGACAAGGACATGAGCAAGATCCTCCGGGCCGGCGTGCAGCTGGTCCCGGACGCCTCCATCCCCACCGAGGAGACCGGCACCCGCCACCGCACGGCGGACCGGGTCTCCAAGCAGTGCAACTTCCCTGTCGTCTCGGTCTCGCAGTCGATGCGTCTGATCGCGCTGTACGTGGACGGGGAGCGCCGGGTCCTGGAGGAGTCCGCCGCGATCCTCTCGCGCGCCAATCAGGCCCTCGCCACGCTGGAGCGGTACAAGCTCCGGCTCGACGAGGTGGCGGGCACGCTCTCCGCGCTGGAGATCGAGGACCTGGTGACGGTCCGCGATGTGACGGCCGTCGCACAGCGGCTGGAGATGGTGCGCCGAATCGCGACCGAGATCGCCGAGTACGTGGTGGAGCTGGGCACCGACGGCAGGCTTCTCTCGCTCCAGCTCGACGAGTTGATCGCGGGCGTCGAGCCGGAGCGCGAGCTGGTCGTGCGCGACTATGTGCCGGAGCCGACCGCGAAGCGGTCCCGTACAGTCGCGGAGGCGCTGACCGAGCTGGACGCGCTCACTCACACCGAATTGCTCGAACTCCCCGTCGTGGCACGGGCTCTGGGGTACAGCGGCTCACCCGAGACCCTGGACTCGGCGGTCTCGCCGCGCGGCTTCCGGCTGCTGGCGAAGGTGCCGCGGCTGCCCGGGGCGATCATCGACCGGCTCGTGGAGCACTTCGGAGGACTGCAGAAGCTGCTCGCTGCGAGCGTGGACGATCTCCAGACGGTGGACGGGGTCGGCGAGGCGCGGGCGCGAAGCGTGCGCGAAGGGCTCTCGCGGCTGGCCGAGTCGTCGATTCTTGAGCGGTACGTGTAGGGGGCGGGTCTCACGTCGGCTCGGGGCCCGGTCGGTCGACCGGGCCCCGACGTGTGCGTGGGACCGTGTTCACGTCCTGCTCAGCACGTCGGCGCCTGGCGGGCCGGTCGTCGGCGGGCCGATCCTGCGCGAGCCAGTCTTTCCTGTCGGCCGTTCACGTCGGCGCCTCGCGGACTCGCCCTTCTCGTACCGGCCCGTCGTGCACCGGTACTTCACACATGGGCCTTGCGTGTCAGTCCTTCGCGAGCACGAACGACGCGCGCTGCACGGGCTCGCCGGATGCCTTCGCCTCGACGAGGTACGTACCCGGACCCACGGATCCCGCGGTCGGCGTCGCGCACTGCGGAGTGCTCTTCTGCCTGTCCCACTCCACGGTGTGAACGATGGTCGCGCCCGCCGGGACCTCCAGCAGCACACTGCCCGCGTTGCGCGGGCAGTCCTTGGAGGACCACACCTCGGCGTCGTCACCACCGGCCTCGGTGATGGTGAGCACGGCGCTCTTCGGTCCGAAGTCGGCCTTGCAGGCGTTGGACGAAGTGTTCTTGGCGATCAACTGGAACTTCGGCTTCTCGCCGGGGCCGTACCTGAGCCCGGTGCGCAGGGTCAACTGCAGTGCGGAAGCGGTGCAGTCGGGGATCGAGGAGCCGGCCGGGACCTGCCGGCCCTCGGTTCCTCCGCCGGACACGCTGCCGGATCCCGATCCGGTGCCGGGGTCGCCGTTGCTGCCGTCGCCCGTGCCGCCCGTGGTGTCCTCGGAGCCCGCGTCGGTACCGCCGCTGCCGTCGCCGCCGTCGTCGGTGGTACCCGACTCGTCGCGCCCGCGCGGCTGTTGGCTGTAGGCCGGTCCGGAACTGGCAGGTCCAGGACCGATGGAGTGCGCGGGACCGGACCCGTTGGGCCGGGAATCGTCCTTGTTCCCCTTGCTCCCACCGGAGGTGACGGCCCATACGATCAGCAGCGCGAGCAGCGCAACCAGCGTCGCCGCTACAGCCCTCCGTCGCCAGTAGATGGTGGAGGGAAGCGGCCCGATCGGATTGCGCAGAGATCCCACGGCGCAAACTGTACGAGAGATCCGCGCCAACTCCCGCCCCTACCCGCCGCTCCCACCCTCAAGTTTTGCGGATCATCATCATGGGGTGGCTGGATTTCGACCCCAACTCTCGTCAAGTACAGCCGTTGACGACCGCGCAGCGTGACGACCAGGCGCCTTTACCTACGGTCAGTCACATAAAGAGTTCGACCGCTGAGGCCGCGTACAGGGACATCACCGACTTCGCGCACGGCGCGCCACCCTGGGCGCGGGCATCTCGCCGAAATACGGACGGACCGCGGGCTGCTGGTCTTCGGCGTCCGGTTCGTCGCGAGCTGGTGGCAGGCACGCGGAGGGCATGCGGCAGTCCTGGCCCGCTCGGTGCTTGCGCCCCTCTCACGACGGCGGTCCGCCGTGTGGTCAGTGAGGTGATCAAGACGGTCGTGGACGAGAAGCGCCCCTGTCGTGCGGTCGTCGGCGCGGCAGCCTCGTCGGCGCTCTCTGCCCGCCGACGGGCGACTGGTCGTTCCCGGGGCCTCACGCGGCCGGAGCCGGCGCCGCCGCTGTCGCACTGGCGTGCGCCCGGCCTGGTTCATCGTGCCGATGACGCTGCTGATGGCGCTCTCCCGTGTCTTTGCCGGGGTGCACTGTCCGCACGAGGTCGCGGCGGAGCTGCTGACGGGCGGATCCGTGGCGCCGCCGGTGACCGTCCTGCTGTCCCGTCCGACGCGCTCACTCGCCCGGACGGTGCGGGACAGCCGGGCATCCCTCGCGGTCAGGCATATCCGGCCCGGGGACGGGCGGCCAGGCCCGGTGCCGCACAGCACAGGCCGCTGATCGGACCGGAGCCTGAGCGGAAGCCCGGGCGGCAGTCCGGGCGAAGGCGCTGACCGGATCTCATCGTGGGGGCAGACGGGTGGCGCTATCACCCCAAGGGCCCTCAAGCGGGGCGACACCACCGTGCCCATGACCATCGTCTGCCCTTCCGTGTCAGGATCGACATGCGATGACTGCCATGACTGCGACACAGACGCCCCCCACATCCCTCCACGCTCCCGTGATCGGGTGGTTCGACCAGCACGCCCGCGATCTGCCCTGGCGCCGCCCCGAGGCGGGCGCCTGGGGTGTGATGGTGAGCGAGTTCATGCTGCAGCAGACCCCCGTCAACCGGGTCATCCCGGTGTACGAACAGTGGCTGGCCCGCTGGCCGCGCCCCGCCGACCTGGCCGCCGAGCCGCCCGGTGAAGCGGTCCGCGCGTGGGGCCGGCTCGGCTACCCGCGGCGTGCGCTGCGGTTGCACGGCGCCGCGCAGGCAATAACGGAACGGCACGGCGGCGACGTACCGAGCGAGCACAGCCAGTTGCTCGCACTGCCCGGGATTGGTGAGTACACAGCGGCGGCCGTGGCCTCGTTCGCGTACGGGCAGCGGCATCCCGTGCTCGACACGAACGTCCGCCGGGTGTTCGCCCGGGCCGCGACCGGCATTCAGTACCCGCCGAACGCGACCACCGCCGCCGAGCGGAAGCTCGCCCGCGCGCTCCTCCCCGACGAGGACGAACGCGCGGCCCGCTGGGCGGCAGCCACGATGGAACTCGGCGCGCTCGTCTGCACCGCCAAGAACGAGGACTGCACGCAATGCCCGATCGCGACGCAGTGCGCCTGGCGGCTGGCCGGGAAACCCGCGCACGAGGGTCCTCCGCGCCGCGGTCAGACCTACGCAGGTACGGACCGGCAGGTACGCGGACGGTTGCTCGCCGTTCTGCGTGAGGCGGTGACCCCGGTGTCGCAGGCGGCACTGGACACCGTGTGGGACGAGCCGGTGCAACGGGCACGGGCGCTGGACGGCCTGGTCGCCGACGGCCTGGTCGAGCCGCTCCCGGGCGGCCAGTACCGACTTCCGCAGAGCTAGGGCGTGTTTCGAAAGTAGCGTCGTCCGCCCGTAGGGCGGGCCGTGACGACCGGAACAAGGCCTCCCGGGAGGGGCCACCAGTGCCGTGACCGGCGGATCAGGGCCGCGACGCCCGGCACGGCCCTGATCCGCCGGACACCCTCTGGGAGCAGAGCAGGAAGGTCTTCCCCTCCGCTGTTACACAACCGATGGGCAGCCGTGCGTCGGCGTATGGCTGCTCCGCACAACGCCGTGACAACCGCTCCGTAACGTCTCCGACGGTCAGCCACGCACCAGTGGCCGGCAGAGGACAAACGGGGATCGACGGGGACGGAGGCGGTTGGAATGGCGCAGGGCGAGGTGCTCGAATTCGAAGAGTACGTACGCACCCGGCAGGACGCACTGCTGCGCAGTGCGCGCCGCCTGGTCCCCGACCCGGTGGACGCTCAGGACCTGCTGCAGACCGCCCTGGCCCGTACCTTCGGCCGCTGGGACGGCATCGCCGACAAGTCCCTGGCCGATGCCTACCTGCGCCGCGTCATGATCAACACCCGTACGGAGTGGTGGCGGGCCCGCAAGCTGGAAGAGGTGCCCACCGAGCAGCTGCCCGACGCCAGCATCGAGGACGGAGCCGAGCAGCGCGCCGACCGTGCTCTCCTGATGGACGTCCTGGGTGTGCTGGCTCCCAAGCAGCGCAGCGTCGTCGTGCTGCGACACTGGGAGCAGATGAGCACGGAGGAGACGGCCGCGGCGCTCGGTATGTCGGCCGGTACGGTGAAGAGCACGCTGCACCGTGCGCTGGCTCGGCTGCGCCAGGAACTGGAGAGCCGCGAGGCCATGAGCAGGGAAGCCAGGATCCGTGAGGCCCAGGGCCACACGGCGGGCGACCGGGCTCCTGGCACCGGCGCCGCGCAGCGTGCGCGGGCAGGGGCGCAGCTCCGTGGACAGGCGGACCGGCGTCATGACGAACGGGGGCGGGAGCGGTGCGCGGCCTGACAGGCAGCGGTGTACACGGGGACGGCAGAAGCGGTACCACCGGCGGGGACACGGCGACAGGCGGAAGCGGGGCGGCCCGCAGCGGTGGTCGCCGGCGGACCCGGTGGGCTGCGAGCAGCGCGGCACTGGTCGGGCTCGCCGTTCTGGCGCTGCTCACCGTCAGCTGTTCCACCGGTGGTACGGGAACCCGTGACGAGGGCCCGGCAGGCTCCCAGTCGGCCGCCCAGGTCACGGCTTCGGCCACCGCGCCGTCCGCGGCAAAGACCACCCCGCGGGTCGATCCCGTCCAGCTGGTCAAGCGGGACTCCCGGGTGAGCGAGCGGGTCAAGGCGGACCTGAAGCCCTGCACAGGCCACGAGTACCCGGTCGACTCCTCGTACGGCAGGCTGACGGGCGGCTCCGCGCCGGACGTCGTGGTGAATGTGATGACCTGCGGCGACGCGGTGGGTGTCGGCACCTACGTGTACCACCGGCAGAGCAACGGCACGTACAAGAACATCTTCACCACCGAGCAGCCCGCGGTCTACGGCACCATCGACCGGGGCGAGCTGGTCGTGACGACGCAGGTGTACGAGAAGAAGGACGCGGTCGCGTACCCGTCGGGCGAGGAAGTGGTCACGTACCGCTGGGCCGGCAACCGGTTCGCCGAGCACGACCGGGTGCACAACGACTTCAACAGAGCCGTCGGCAACGGAGAAGGGGATTTTCCGGAGCCCACGGAACCGACGAAGAACTGAGAGCAGTCGATGGCCGAGACCCACGTCCTGTTCGTCGAGGACGACGATGTCATCCGCGAGGCCACCCAGCTGGCGCTGGAGCGTGATGGTTTCGCGGTCACCGCGATGCCCGACGGCATCTCCGGTCTGGCGGCGTTCCGGGCCGACCGGCCCGACATCGCCCTGCTCGACGTGATGGTGCCGGGCCTGGACGGGGTCAGTCTGTGCCGTCGTATTCGCGACGAGTCGACCGTGCCCGTGATCATGCTGTCCGCGCGCGCCGATTCGATCGACGTGGTGCTCGGCCTGGAGGCCGGCGCCGACGACTACGTCACCAAGCCGTTCGACGGCGCTGTTCTGGTCGCCAGGATCCGAGCCGTGCTGCGCCGCTTCGGCCACGCGTCGGGCGGACAGCAGGGCGGCGCGGAGGCGGAGTCGAAGCCCGTCGGCGGGGTGCTGGTCTTCGGCGACCTGGAGATCGACACCGAGGGCATGGAGGTACGCAGGGGCGGCGTGCCCGTGGCGCTGACTCCGACCGAGATGCGGCTGCTGCTGGAGTTCTCCTCCGCGCCCGGCACAGTGCTCTCGCGCGACAAGCTGCTCGAACGGGTCTGGGACTACGGCTGGGGAGGAGACACCCGGGTCGTGGATGTCCATGTGCAGCGGCTGCGTACCAAGATCGGGCAGGACCGGATCGACACGGTCCGCGGCTTCGGCTACAAACTCAAGCCATGAAGCGGCTGGCACTGCGGACGGGGGTCCGCTGGAAGATCAGTGTCGCGATCGCCGCAGTGGGCGCGCTCATCGCCGTGGCGCTGAGCCTCGTCGTCCACAACGCCGCCCGCGTCTCGATGCTGGAGAACGCCCGTGAGGTCCAGCTGGAGCGGCTGACATACGCGCAGCTGCTGTATGAGGCGACGAAGACGAAGAAGGCCGATCCCAAGTTCGGCGCCAAGCTCAACGACCCGACGATGCCGCAAAGCCTGCGGGCGGAGACCCGTAAGAACCGGCGCGCCACGCATGTCGACGAGTACGGGAACGGGGTGCCCGATGTGTGGGCCGCCGTGCCGCTGGCCAATGGCGACGTGCTGTCCCTGCACACCCGCTTCGCGAGCCGTTCCGCCACGATCATGAGCGATCTCGACCGGGCTTTGATCATCGGCTCCGTCTCGGTGGTGTTCGGTGGCTGTGCGTTGGGCGTGCTGATCGGCGGGCAGCTGTCACGCAGACTGCGCAAGGCGGCGGCCGCAGCCGGCAAGGTCGCGCAGGGCCAGACGGAGGTACGGGTCCGGGAGGCCATCGGCGGGGTCATCCGGGACGAGACCGACGAGCTGGCCCGCGCGGTGGATGCCCTGACGGACGCGCTGAACGAACGGATCGAGGCGGAGCGCCGGGTCACCGCGGACATCGCGCACGAACTGCGCACCCCCGTGACCGGGCTGCTGACCGCCGCCGAGCTGCTGCCGCCGGGCCGCCCCACCGAGCTCGTACGGGACAGGGCGCAGGCGATGCGCACGCTCGTCGAGGACGTACTGGAGGTGGCCAGGCTGGACAGTGCCTCGGAGCGCGCCGAGCTGCAGGAGATCGCACTCGGCGAGTTCGTCAGCCGCCGGATCGCGCTGCTGGGCCCCGATGTGCGGGTCCACGTGGTGCACGAGTCGTGGGTCAACACCGATCCGCGCCGGCTGGAACGCATCCTCGGCAATCTGCTGGGGAACGCCGCGAAGCACGGCTCCACTCCGGTGGAGGTCACGGTCGAGGGACGGGTGGTGCGCATCCGCGATCACGGGCCCGGATTCCCGGAGGCGCTGCTGCGCGAGGGCCCGAGCCGGTTCCGTACCGGAAGCAGCGACCGCTCCGGGCACGGGCACGGCCTGGGGCTGACGATCGCGGCCGGTCAGGCCCGGGTGCTCGGCGCCCGGCTGACGTTCCGCAACGCGGCGCCACAGGGCGCGGCGGAGGGGACCGGCGGGGCGATCGCCGTGCTGTGGCTGCCGGAGCACGCGCCGACGAACACCGGCAGCTTCCCGATCGTGCACCTCGCCGAACAGCGCAAGCCCGAGAGCTCGCAGGCGGTCGCGCCGTCGGACGGCAGCTGATCCGGCCGGGCAGCGGCGAAGGGGCCCTGGGGCGCGCGGTCCGCGCGCCCCAGGGCCCCTGGTCACTGTCGGGTCAGACGCTCTCGCTCTGCTTGGCGTCGGCCACCGGCTCCGGTGCCTCCACGCCGCTCTCGGCGGTGGGCTCGGGCTTTGCCTCTGGGCCCGCCCCCCGCAGCGGTACCTCCTTGACGAACACCGCCGCCACCAGCGCGATCAGACCGACCGATGCGCCGACCAGGAAGGCAATGTGGGTTCCGGACGACACCGCGAACTGGTACGCCTCACGCACCGCGTCCGGCAGCTTCGCCAGGCTCGCCGCATCCAGCTGCGCGGACTTCGAGGTGGCTGCTCCGCCGCCGCGGGCCACCATCTCGTCCTGCACTCGTCCGGTGAACAGCGCACCCATGATCGCGACGCCGAAGGAGCTTCCGAGCGTACGGAAGAGGGTGGTCGCGGAGGAGGCGACGCCCATGTCCTTCAGCTCGACGCTGTTCTGCGCGACGAGCATCGTGATCTGCATCAGGAAGCCCATGCCCGCGCCGAGGACCGCCATGTAGACGCCGGAGGTGAAGCGGGTAGTGCCGGTGTTCATCTGCGAGAGCAGGAACAGGCCGGCCACCATCAGGATGGAGCCGACGATGGGGAAGATCTTGTACTTGCCGCTGCTGGTGGTGACCCGTCCGGCGATCAGCGAGACGACCATCATCGACAGCAGCATCGGCAGGAGCAGCAGACCGGAGTTGGTCGCGGACGCACCCTGGACGGACTGCTGGAACAGCGGCAGGAAGAGGACCGCTCCGAACATCACGAAGCCGGACATGAAACCGACGACCGACATCAGTGTGAAGTTGCGGTTCTGGAAGATGTGCAGCGGAATGATCGGTTCTGCGGCCTTGGTCTCGACGAAGAGGAAGCCGACGAGCGAGACGACACCGATCGCGATGAGCTCCATGATCACGGCGGAGCCCCAGGCGTATTCCGAACCGCCCCAGGTGGTGACCAGCACGATCGCGGTGATGCCGAGGGTCAGCAGCCCGGCGCCGAGGTAGTCGACCTTCGCCCGGGTGCGCTTCCTGTTCGGCAGGTGCAGTACGGCGGTGACCATGGCGAGAGCGACGGCGCCCAACGGCAGGTTGATGTAGAAGCTCCAGCGCCAGCCGAGGTGGTCGGTGATGGTGCCGCCGACGAGCGGCCCGCCGATCATGGCAATCGCCATCACACCGGCCATCATTCCCTGGTACTTGCCGCGCTCGCGAGGCGGCACCAAGTCGCCGATGATGGCCATGACACCGACCATCAGGCCGCCCGCACCGAGCCCCTGGACCGCGCGGAAGCCGATCAGCTGGCCCATGTCCTGGGCCATGCCGCTCAGTACGGAGCCGATCAGGAAGAGCACGATGGACGTGAGGAAGATGCCCTTGCGTCCGTACATGTCGCCGAGCTTGCCCCAGATCGGGGTCGAGGCCGCGGTGGCCAGGGTGTACGCGGTGACGACCCAGGACAGATGCTCCAGGCCGCCGAGGTCACCGACGATGGTCGGCATGGCGGTGCCGACGATCAGGTTGTCGAGCATGGCCAGCAGCATGGTGATCATCAGGGCGAGCATCACCACCCGGACGCTGCGCTGCTGCGGTTCGGGTGCGGCGGGCGGTTCGTCGGCAGTCTTCTCGGCTGCTCGGCCGCCCGGCTTCCCGCCCGCCGCCTTCTTCAGGTCCGACATCTTCCCAACTCCCCTGATCCCCTGTTAGCCGGACCCTTACTTGCCGCCCGGCTAGTTGACTACACTAGGGAAAGTAGACCCGCAACTAGCCGGGCGTCAAGCAAGTTTTTTTGGGGAGCGCACCATGGGCAGCACGCCGCAGCCACGCCGGGGCAATACGCGCCAGCGTATCCAGGACGTCGCCCTGGAGCTCTTCGCCGAGCAGGGCTACGAGAAGACCTCACTGCGCGAGATCTCCGAGAAGCTGGACGTCACCAAGGCGGCGCTGTACTACCACTTCAAGACCAAGGAAGACATCCTCATCAGCATCTTCGAGGACCTCAACCGGCCCGTCGAGGAGCTGATCGCCTGGGGCAAGGAACAGCCGCGCACCCTGGAGACGAAGAAGGAGATCCTGGTCCGCTACAGCGACGCACTGGCCGCGGCGGCACCACTCTTCCGGTTCATGCAGGAGAACCAGGCGACCATACGGGATCTCAGCATCGGAGAGACCATCAAGGGGCGCGTCGTGACCCTCGTCGACCTGATCAAGGAACCCGACGCGCCGCTGACCGACCAGGTGCGCTGCTTCACCGCACTCTTCGCACTGCATGCGGGCATGTTCGCCCTCAAGGACTTCGACGGCGACCCCGAGGACAAGCGCAAAGCCGTCCTCGAAGTCGCCTTCGATCTCATCACCCAAGCCCACAGCCGCCCGGGCCACGCGGGCTAGGTCGTGTTTCGAACGTCCCGCCCGCCGGGCGCGAACGGGATCCGGGCCGTGGTGCGGTCGTCAGGTCGGGTCAGACCGTGACGCCCTGCTGGTGCAGGAACGAGACCGGATTGATCGCCGAACCGTAGTTGGCGGTTTGACGGATCTCGAAGTGCAGGTGCGGGCCGCTGGAGTTACCGGTGTTGCCCGAGAGGGCGATCTTCTCGCCCGTGCCCACGGTCTGGCCTATGCGCACGTCGATCCGCGACAGGTGCGCGTACTGCGAGTACGTGCCATTGCCGTGCTTGATCACGATGGCGTTGCCGTATGCGGGACCGTCACCGCCGCCGTTCGGGCCGGCCTTCACGACCGTGCCGGAGTGCGCGGCCTCGACCGTGGTCCCGACCGGGACGGCGAAGTCCTGGCCGGAGTGCTTGTGAGCCCAGCGGCTGCCGTCGGTGCCGAAGGAGGCGCTCAGCGTGTAGTGGCGGACCGGCTTCGTCCAGGAGGCCGCCTTGCCGGCGGCCTCCTTGGCGGAGCTGCGTGCGGCCTGCTCCGCCGCAGCGGCCTTCTTGACCGCCGCCTTGGCCTGCGCGGCCGCCTGCACGGCGACCGAGTCGGCCGCCGTGTTGCCGATCAGGCTCGCGGTGCCGGGGGCGCTCGCCGGGGCGGCCGCGAACGCAGCGCCCGCACCGAGAACCATCGACGTCCCCAGGCCGGCTGCCACTACGGCGCCACGGACACGGGACACGGACGGGCGGCGGGAGTGCTGGAACGTAACGCGCTTCGACATAAGCGGGGATCCTCCGGATGCGAGTGAGCCCGGCTCGTCCGCCGGGCTGGCCATCCCTTGGTAACCCGCCACCCCACTTGCACCCAAACACCCTATCTACGAAGAAAAGCCGTATTCGCACCCCAAGGAACTCGTTGCCACGGGCCCCGGATCCTCAACACACAACTCGGCCGAATCTCCTCGGCCGAACAGGTTTAACCCCAGCTCCAAACCGCCCGAAACGGACATGCTGCAGCGTTTCGGGCCTCCCCCTCCGCCGCACCGAAGGTCCCGTTCCACCGCGGGGCGAAGGCCCCTTCCGTGATCACGACCCCGTCTCCTATGCCTCATAGGAGGGGGCCGAGGGGGTGTGCGCCTTGTCACTGCCGACGGGGCCGAAGACCGCCCGATTCGGGACATTCGACATGCGACCTGACTGCGCTGTCACGGTAGGCGCTCAGCTCCCGGGGCGGGGAGAGCGATGACCAGCGACCGCACTGACCCGGCCCGGGTGGTGGAGGCGGGCGCCGACGCGTCCCGTGCGACGGGCCGCAGCCACTCCGGCGGCCGGCCACCGTGGCCGCCGTGAACACCCCGCCCTGGTCAACGGACTGCTGGATGGGGACCCGGGCTCATCGCGCGCACCTGGCGGCACGGCGAAGGGGCTGCCCCGGAACCGTACGAAACGGTCCTGGGGCAGCCCCTTCGGATGCTCAGACGCTCAGCGCGCCCTTACGCGTCCTTCGTCAGGTTCGGGCCGGCGCCGCCTGCCGCCTGCTCGATCGGCGGGACGTCGGGCAGTGCCGACTTCTCCTCGCCGCGGAAGGTGAACTTCTTCTCCTCGCCCTCGCCCTCGGTGCCGACGACCACGATGTGACCGGGGCGCAGCTCACCGAAGAGGATCTTCTCGGAGAGGACGTCCTCGATCTCGCGCTGGATCGTCCGGCGTAGCGGCCGGGCGCCCATCACGGGGTCGTAGCCCTTCTTCGCCAGGAGCGACTTGGCTTCCGAGCTGAGCTCGATGCCCATGTCGCGGTCCTTCAGGCGCTCGTCCACCTTGGCGATCATGAGGTCGACGATCTGGATGATGTCTTCCTCGGTGAGCTGGTGGAAGACGACCGTGTCGTCGACACGGTTGAGGAACTCCGGACGGAAGTGCTGCTTGAGCTCTTCGTTGACCTTGTTCTTCATCCGCTCGTAGCCGGTCTTGACGTCGCCCTGGGCGGCGAAGCCCAGGTTGAAGCCCTTGGAGATGTCCCGGGTCCCGAGGTTGGTCGTCATGATGATGACCGTGTTCTTGAAGTCCACGACCCGGCCCTGGGAGTCGGTCAGGCGACCGTCTTCCAGAATCTGGAGCAGGGAATTGAAGATATCGGGGTGGGCCTTCTCGACCTCGTCGAAGAGGACGACGGAGAACGGCTTGCGGCGCACCTTCTCGGTGAGCTGGCCGCCCTCTTCGTAACCCACGTAACCGGGGGGAGAACCGAAGAGGCGGGAAACCGTGTGCTTCTCGCTGAACTCCGACATGTCGAGGGAGATCAGCGCGTCCTCGTCGCCGAAGAGGAATTCGGCGAGCGTCTTGGAGAGCTCGGTCTTACCGACACCGGACGGGCCGGCGAAGATGAACGAGCCACCGGGGCGCTTCGGGTCCTTCAGACCGGCTCGCGTACGGCGGATCGCCTGCGAGAGGGCCTTGATGGCGTCCTTCTGGCCGATGACGCGCTTGTGGAGCTCGTCCTCCATGCGCAGCAGTCGGGAGGACTCCTCCTCCGTCAGCTTGAAGACCGGGATGCCGGTGGCGGTGGCCAGGACTTCGGCGATGAGCTCGCCGTCGACCTCGGCGACGACGTCCATGTCGCCGGCCTTCCACTCCTTCTCCCGCTTGGCCTTCGCCGCCAGCAGCTGCTTCTCCTTGTCGCGGAGGGACGCTGCCTTCTCGAAGTCCTGGGAGTCGATGGCCGACTCCTTGTCGCGGCGGACACCCGCGATCTTCTCGTCGAACTCGCGGAGGTCCGGCGGCGCGGTCATCCGGCGGATACGCATCCGGGAACCGGCCTCGTCGATCAGGTCGATCGCCTTGTCCGGCAGGAAGCGGTCCGAGATGTAGCGGTCGGCCAGCGTCGCGGCCTGGACCAGCGCCTCGTCCGTGATGGAGACGCGGTGGTGGGCCTCGTAGCGGTCGCGCAGACCCTTGAGGATCTCGATGGTGTGCGGCAGCGACGGCTCCGCGACCTGGATGGGCTGGAAGCGGCGCTCGAGAGCGGCGTCCTTCTCCAGGTGCTTGCGGTACTCGTCGAGCGTCGTCGCACCGATCGTCTGGAGCTCACCTCGCGCCAGCATGGGCTTGAGGATGCTGGCGGCGTCGATCGCGCCCTCGGCGGCGCCCGCACCCACAAGGGTGTGGAGCTCGTCGATGAACAGGATGATGTCGCCGCGGGTGCGGATCTCCTTGAGGACCTTCTTCAGGCGCTCCTCGAAGTCACCGCGGTAGCGGGAACCGGCGACCAGCGCGCCGAGGTCGAGGGTGTAGAGGTGCTTGTCCTTGAGGGTCTCGGGCACCTCGCCCTTGACGATGGCCTGCGCCAGGCCCTCGACGACCGCCGTCTTGCCGACGCCGGGCTCGCCGATGAGGACCGGGTTGTTCTTGGTACGGCGGGAGAGCACCTGCATGACCCGCTCGATCTCCTTCTCGCGCCCGATGACCGGGTCGAGCTTGGATTCGCGAGCAGCCTGGGTGAGGTTCCGGCCGAACTGGTCGAGCACCAGGGACGTGGAGGGCGTGCCCTCCGCGGGGCCGCCTGCGGTGGCCGCCTCCTTGCCTCCCGAGTACCCGGAGAGCAGCTGGATGACCTGCTGCCGCACCCGGTTCAGGTCGGCGCCCAGCTTCACGAGGACCTGGGCGGCGACGCCCTCGCCCTCGCGGATCAGGCCGAGCAGGATGTGCTCCGTGCCGATGTAATTGTGGCCAAGCTGAAGAGCCTCGCGGAGCGACAGCTCCAGGACCTTCTTGGCTCGGGGAGTGAAGGGGATGTGCCCGGACGGGGCCTGCTGGCCCTGACCGATGATCTCCTCCACCTGCTGGCGGACCGCCTCGAGCGAAATCCCGAGGCTCTCCAGGGCCTTAGCGGCGACACCCTCACCCTCGTGGATAAGGCCCAGGAGGATGTGCTCGGTGCCGATGTAGTTGTGGTTGAGCATCCGGGCTTCTTCCTGAGCCAGGACGACAACCCGCCGCGCGCGGTCGGTGAACCTCTCGAACATCGTTAATCGCTCCTCAGAGCGGTCAGGCAGTAAAGGGGTCGGTCCCCTCCCTGTCCTTCCGCAGCTTAGTCCCGCAAGCGGGGACCGCTCATTCCAACTGCCGACACCCGTCCTTGGCCTCCTGCCCCGAACGCCGACAACTGCTCCAACCCGATGGTGCGAGACGATGTTCCCGCAGGCCAAGCAGATACCCCTATCGCCAGTACGCCGATGGCGAACGTGAGACGTGCCGAGCCGCGTGTCGCCCCTCCCCACTAGGGATGTTCTTACCCGCAATTACAGACAGTCCATGCGGCGCGCGCCGGTTCCCTCCGCTACGGGCGAACATTCTTGCGCCCGGAAATGCGCTCGTACGCTCCCATCCACCCCCATCATGGACACGCTGTGCACACGTTTGCCGACCCTGCGTAACCCTTGGGGCCGCTCGGCAGTTCTTCGGGCATGGCCCTCACCGTCCCATCCCCACGCGCAGCACTCACCGACGAGCGCAATGGTGACTGTGCGTGGTGGTACGAGCACGAACTCGGCTGGCCGACGGAAGGGACCGCTCCGGTGCAGTTGCCGACCGGGCTGCGGTTCGACGTCCTGGAACTGCCTGCGGCCGCGGGGTACGCGGCGCTGCGGCGATTGAGGCACACCGGGCCCGTGGCACTGACAGGGCGGACCATGGGGGTGCTGGTGGCCGCAGGGAGCGCCGACGAGCTGCCGGGGCTGCTCGACTGGCTGGAGTGGGGCGGAGTCTCCCTCGCACTGACCGCCATCGGTACGGGCGGGCGAATCATTGCACCGACGCCGCCGGGCTGGGCTCCTCGCTCGCCGGGGGCCGCCGCATGGCTGCGGCCCCCCGAGCTGCGGCACGAGGGGAAGCCGGAGCTCCCGGCCCTCGCCGGCCTCGGGAGCAGGGGTGGGGGTGCTCCCGATCTCGTACGGCTCGTGGACGCGGTGGCAACGGAATGCCACCGGGCCCGGTTGGCGCATGCCCGGAAGGGGCGGACGACAACGGTGCAACCGGCAGCGGAGCTGTCGGCAAAGGAACTGTCGACGGATCGGTCAGCAGTTCAGCCGTTGGCCTTCTCGTAAGCCTCGCGGATCTCTGCCGGAACACGACCACGGTCATTCACATTGTGACCGTTCTCGCGCGCCCACTTACGGATCTCGGCGGTGTCCTTGTTGCCACCGGTAACGGCGCGACCCTTGCCACGACCCGCCGCTGCACGGCCGCCGGTACGCCGGCCACCCTTGGTGTACGGCTCAAGAAGACCACGGAGCTTGTCCGCGTTGGTCGTGGTGAGGTCGATCTCGTACGTCTTGCCATCCAGAGCGAACGTCACTGTCTCGTCCGCCTCGCCGCCGTCGAGGTCATCGACAAGAAGGACCTGAACCTTCTGTGCCACCGGATTTCCTTTCATCGAAAATGCAGTACGCGGAAAGGAAACCGCTTTTCCCCGGAAAACACAAACCCCTGGGAGAGGTTCAGGAGCGCAAGAACACGGGAAACATGCGCGATTCGGACATAGGGTTCCGGCGCCTTCCGACGGTCACAGGTGCAGAAGCATCCGACTGTTACCCAAGGTGTTCGGCTTCACCCGTTCGAGACCGAGGAACTCTGCTACGCCCTCGTCATAGGAACGCAGCAGCTCGCTGTAGACATCTGTGTCGACCGGCGTCTCTCCGATCTCCACGAAGCCGTGCTTGGCGAAGAAGTCGACTTCGAAGGTGAGACAGAAAACCCGGCGCACCCCCAGCCAGCGGGCGGTCTGCAACAGCTTGTCGAGTACTTGATGTCCCACTCCGGCGCCCTTGATGCTGTGATCAACCGCGAGAGTACGTACTTCCGCAAGGTCTTCCCACATCACATGGAGTGCGCCGCAGCCGATGACGCGGGCGTCCCCGTCGCGTTCCGCGATCCAGAACTCCTGGATGTCCTCGTAAAGCGTCACCGTCGCTTTGTCGAGCAGGATGCCTTCGCGCACGTACCCGTCAAGGAGACGGCGGACCGAGGGAACATCGCCCGTCCGGGCACGCCGGACGGTGATGGCCGCGTTCATAACCGACGGTTCGGTACGGAAATCGGTATGCGGAAGCTCTGAGGACATGCCCCGACGCTATCGCCCGGACTCCGTGTCCGCGCCATCGGCCGGGCGATCGTCGGCCTCCGTCAGCTCCGGCGATACGATCCGCATCGCGTCACTGAGTGCTTCCCGCTGCTCGGCGGACATCATGCCGAAGAAGGCGACAAGAGCGGCGGCGGGGTTGTCGCTGTGGGACCAGGCTTCGTTCATCAGTGCGGCCGAGTAGGCGGCGCGGGTGGAGACCGCCGTATATCGATATGCGCGGCCTTCGACTTCCCTGCGCACCCAGCCCTTCTGATGGAGATTGTCCATTACCGTCATGACGGTCGTGTACGCGATGGACCGTTCCTTCTGAAGGTCCTCAAGGACTTCCCGGACGGTGACCGGACGGTTCCATTGCCAGACCCGTGTCATCACGGCGTCTTCCAGCTCTCCCAATTGGCGAGGCACAGCGTCACCTTAGTGCTAGATGTCTGGAATGGCCGGTTATTCGGGCAACAAAAGGGCGTGCGGCTCCCGATGAGCCGCACGCCCTTCATGCGGTGCGCGAGGTGCGGTACGCGCCGTACCGGTCAGACGCCTTCGGCCCGCGGCGCCTGCTGCGCCGCCTCGGCGCCACTGACCGCCGAGTCCACGACCGCGTCCTCCTTGGCCTTGTTCGGGCCGCCCTGGCTCTTGACGATCGTCACGACGAGGCCGATGAAGAAGGCGGCCATCACCACGGGGGGCACGAGCGCGGATACGTAGTCCATGGGATCCAGAGTAGCGATCCCGGTACGGACCTCCGCGCGACCCCTCCGCCGTCCGGCGTGGCTACCCCGCGGCGCGCTGCTGCGGGGGCGGGGCAGGCCGGCGGCGGGGCGGGAAGACTTCCGAGGGCTTCGGGGCGGGGCGTTCGGACGGCGGCACGGGGCGGGCCGGGGGCGCCGGGGCCTTCGGCTTTTCGGGTTCCGTGGTCGCGGCCCGGCCGCCGGGGAGGGCGAGCAGGCGGCTGCGTGGGGCGGGTGCTGTCGCGGGTGCGGCGCGTCCGGCGAGACGGGCCCGCACCGACCGCTCGGCGAGCACGTGGCAGCGCTCCAGGAGCGCTGCGGCAACCGGTCTGCCCCGTTGGGTGCGCAGGGCGGCCAGATCCTCCGGGCGGGGGTCGTATCCGGCGGCCAGGGCATCCTGGAGCAGCTCCAGGTAGTTGGTGACCGAGCCTGGGAGGGCGTCGCGGTAGCGGACGAGGTCGGCGAGGAGGAACGCGCGCAGCCGTCCCGCCTCCCCGGCTGCCTCGTCCAGGGAACTCGCGAGCCGCAGGCAGTCCTGGACGTCCTCGTCGGGCAGGGGCGTGGGGCGGAGGGCGTTGGCGAGGGCGCGTCGGAGCACACGCAGCTCGTCCGCGCTGAACGCCATACCGCCGCGTGATCCGTAAGGCGTGGGCATAACGCGACAATACGTGCTAAATGGACAAAATCCGTTTAGCTGGGCGACGGCGGCGCGGCGGCGGCCTCCGCGCCGCCGCGCCGTTCCCGCAGGTACCCGGCGCGTGCCCTACATCCGGGCGATGTTGCGCTCGTACACCAGTCGCAGCCCGATGAGCGTGAGCCAGGGCTCGTGCTCGTCGATGACGGAGGACTCCCCCAACACCATCGGAGCAAGGCCGCCGGTCGCGATGACGGTGACGTCGTCCGGGTCGGCCGCCAGCTCCTTCTTCATGCGCTCGACGACGCCGTCGACCTGGCCCGCGAAGCCGTACACGATCCCCGCCTGCATGGCCTCGACCGTGTTCTTGCCGATCACGCTGCGCGGCCGGGCCAGCTCGATCTTGCGGAGCTGGGCGCCCTTCACGCCGAGCGCCTCGACCGAGATCTCGATGCCGGGGGCGATGACCCCGCCCGCGTACTCGCCCCGGGCGGAGACCGCGTCGAAGGTGGTCGCCGTGCCGAAGTCGACGACGATCGCCGGGCCGCCGTAGAGGTCGACGGCCGCGACCGCGTTGATGATGCGGTCCGCGCCGACCTCCTTCGGGTTGTCCATCAGGATCGGGACGCCCGTCTTGATGCCCGGCTCGACGAGCACGGCGGGCACGTCGCCGTAGTAGCGGCGGGTGACCTCGCGCAGCTCGTGCAGGACGGCCGGGACCGTGGAGCAGATCGCGATGCCCTCGATGCCGTCGCCCAGCTCCTCACCGAGCAGCGGGTGCATGCCCATCAGGCCGTTGAGCAGCACCGCGAGCTCGTCCGCGGTGCGGCGGGCGTCGGTGGAGATCCGCCAGTGCTCGACGATCTCCTCACCGTCGAACAGGCCCAGGACGGTGTGGGTGTTACCGACGTCGATGGTGAGCAGCATCAGACGCCGGCCCCGTCGGTGTCGCGGAAGTCCAGGCCGATGTCGAGGATCGGCGAGGAGTGGGTGAGCGCGCCCACAGCCAGGTAGTCGACGCCTGTGGCGGCGTAGGCACTGGCGGTGTCGAGGGTGAGCCGGCCGGAGGACTCCAGGACCGCGCGGCCGCCGACGAGCGCGACGGCCTCCTCGGTCCGGGACGGGGTGAAGTTGTCCAGCAGGATCAGGTCGGCTCCCGCCTCCAGGACCTCGCGGACCTGGTCCAGGGTGTCGACCTCGACCTCGATCGGCACGTCCGGGAACTCGTCCCGCACCCGCTTGAACGCCTCGGCGACGCCACCCGCCGCGATGACGTGGTTGTCCTTGACCAGCGCGGCATCGGAGAGCGACATCCGGTGGTTGACGCCGCCGCCGCAGCGCACCGCGTACTTCTCCAGGGCACGCAGACCCGGGGTGGTCTTGCGGGTGTCGCGGACCTTCGTCTTCGTGCCTTCGAGCACATCGGCCCAGGCGCGGGTCGCGGTCGCGATGCCCGAGAGCCTGCAGAGCAGGTTGAGCGCGCTGCGCTCGCCGGTGAGCAGGTCACGGGTGCGGGTGGTGACGGTCAGCAGCTTCTGGCCGGGGGCGACGCGGTCGCCGTCCTCGACATGGCGCTCGACCTCGAACTCAGCCGTGCAGACGATGGAGAGGACGGCCTCGGCGACGCGCAGACCTGCGATGACACCGGCCTCGCGGGCGGTGAAGTCACCGACGGCCATGGCCTCCTCGGAGACCGTGGCGACGGTTGTGACGTCCACACCGCCGTCGAGGTCCTCCTCGATGGCGACGTGCGCGATGTCCTCGACCTGGACCGGGTCGAGGCCCGCGTCGGCGAGCAGCTGGGCGAGGTCGGGGTCGAGACCGCACTCCAGGGGGTCCAGCTCATAGCCTTCCTCCCCGCCGCAGCCGCAGGCGTCCCCGCAGCCGCCCGCGGCCGGTGCGGGCGCGCCGATCTGGATCAGCGGTACGTCCACGGGTGTGGGGCGCGGATTCTCTTCGGGCGTGCTCACGGTTACGGCTCCTTGGGGGTGGGGTGGTTCGTGGGTGCTGTTGCGCAGTCTGGTGCCCCCGTCGCGCGTACGGGCGGGAATGCCTCGGACTCCGTACGGGCCAGGACCGGCTGCCGGTCGGGGGTGAGCCGGACGACGAGGTGGCGGCGCCAGGTCTCGTCGTCGCGCTCGGGCCGGTCCTCGCGCCAGTGGCAGCCGCGGGTCTCCTCGCGCTCCCGGGCGGCAGCGACCAGGACGCGCGAGACGAGGAGGAGGTTGGTGGCCTCCCATGCCTCGACGCCGGGCACGGCGACCTTGGGCTCGGCCGCCTCGGCGTCGACGGCGGCGCTGCGGTGCAGGGCCTCCAGCTCGTCGGCGGCCGTGGCGAGGCTGGCTGCGGAACGGAGGACTCCGGCGCCCTGGGTCATGATTCGCTGGATCTGCGGCCGCACCTCGGGGGCAAGGAGCGGGGAGGGGGCGGGAAGTCCGGCAGCCGGCGTTTCGGAGGCCGGTGCCTGCGCGGTGCGCGGACCGTTCGCGACGATGTCCGCAGCGATGCGCTCGGCGAAGACCAGCCCTTCCAGGAGCGAGTTGGACGCCAGCCGGTTCGCGCCGTGCACGCCCGTGCAGGCGACCTCTCCGCACGCGTACAGGCCCGGGACCGTCGTCCGGCCGCGCAGGTCGGTGCGGATGCCGCCGGAGGCGTAGTGTGCGGCGGGCGCCACCGGGACGGGTTCGGTGATCGGGTCGATGCCGTTGGCGCGGCAGGCCGCCAGGATCGTGGGGAACCGCTGCTCCCACATCTCGGCGCCGAAGTGGCGGGCGTCGAGATACATGTGGTCCGCGCCGTGCAGCTGCATCTGGCGGGTGATGGCCTTGGCGACGATGTCGCGGGGTGCCAGCTCCGCCAGTTCGTGCTGTCCGACCATGAACCGCGTACCGGACGCGTCGACGAGATGGGCGCCCTCGCCCCGTACCGCTTCCGATACGAGGGGCTGCTGGCCCTCGGAGTCCGCGCCGAGGAAGAGGACCGTCGGGTGGAACTGGACGAACTCGAGGTCGGAGACCTCCGCACCGGCCCGCAGGGCGAGCGCGACACCGTCGCCGGTGGAGACCGGCGGGTTGGTGGTGGCGGAGAAGACCTGGCCCATGCCGCCGGTGGCAAGGACCACCGCGGGGGCGTGGACCGCGCCGACGCCGTCGTGCTGGCCCTCGCCCATGACGTGCAGGGTGACGCCCGCGGTACGCCCTTCGGCGTCCGTCAGCAGGTCCAGCACCAGGGCGTTCTCCACGGTGTGGAGGGCGGCGGAGCGGACCGCCTCGACCAGGGTGCGGGAGATCTCTGCGCCCGTCGCGTCCCCGCCCGCGTGGGCGATACGGCGGCGGTGGTGGCCGCCCTCGCGGGTGAGCGCGATGTCGCCGGTGTCGGTGGTGTCGAAGTGCGCGCCGGTCTCGATCAGGCGGCGTACGGCGTTGGGGCCCTCGGTGACCAGGGTCCGCACCGCGGACTCGTCGCACAGGCCCGCGCCCGCGACCAGAGTGTCGGCCAGGTGCTGTTCGGGGGTGTCGCCCTCGCCGAGCGCCGCAGCGATGCCGCCCTGCGCCCAGCGGGTGGAGCCGTCGTCGAGGCGGGCCTTGGTGACGACGACGGTGGCGAGGCCCGCGGCCGCGCAGCGCAGCGCGGTGGTGAGGCCGGCGACGCCGGAGCCGACCACCACGACATCCGCGTCGATGGCCCAGCCGGGGGCGGGGGCGGTCAGCCGTATTCCGGTCACGTGTCGGCTCCGAAGGTCAGCGGGATGTTGTCGATGAGCCGGGTGGCACCCACCCGTGCGGCAACGGCGAGGATCGCGTCACCGGTTGTCCGGTCATCGGGGATCTCGGTGAAGTCGGCCGGGTCCACGAGCGCCAGATAGTCCAGTGCGAGCGGGGGCTGCGCGGCGGCCGCGTCGTCGAGGATCGTGCGTGCGGCTGCGCGTACCGCCGCGGGTCCGTCGTCCGGCCGGGCCCAGGCCACCGCCTGGGTGTCGGCGGCCGCGCGGACCTCGCCGAGGCGGGTGAGCGCGGCGGCCCGGCCCGTCGTCGCCGTAGTGGTCTGGGCGCGGGCGTGCAGCGCCTGCTGGGCGGCCAGCCGGTCCCGGGCGGCGAACAGGGCCCGGGAAAGAGCGAGGGCGGTGCGGCGCTCCTCGGCGTCGAGGAAACGGTTGCGGCTGGAGAGCGCGAGGCCGTCGGGCTCGCGGACCGTCTCCACCCCGACGATCTCCACCGGAAAGTTCAGATCGCGCACCATGCGGCGGATCAGCGCCAGCTGCTGGGCGTCCTTCTGTCCGAAGTACGCCGCATCGGGGCGGGTGAGGTGCAGCATCTTGGCGACGACGGTCAGCATCCCGTCGAAGTGCCCGGGGCGGGACGCACCTTCCAGACGCTCGCCCATCGGGCCCGCGGCGATCCTGACCTGCGGTTCGCCACCGGGGTAGACCTCGTCGACGGACGGGGCGAAGACGGCGTCGGCACCGGCCGCGCCCGCGACGGCGAGATCGGCGTCGAGGGTACGGGGGTAGCGGTCGAGGTCCGCCGCCTCACCGAACTGCAGCGGGTTGACGAACACGGTGACGACGACCTGGCCGTCCGGGCCCGCGGCGGTGCGTGCGGCACGGATCAGGGTGGCGTGGCCCTCGTGCAGGGCGCCCATCGTCATGACGAGGGCCCGCGGCCCCGTGCGTGCGCCGAACGCGTCGAGTTCGGCCGCCGTACGCAGCAGCATGGTCGCTCCGGTCGTGTTCATCGGGTCCTTCCCGGTCCTGTGCTGCCCGCGCCGCCCGCACCGGTCCCGCCGTCGGACAGGACGCCGAGCAGGTCCTCTGCCAGTTCCGGCTTGAGCAGGCCGTGCGCGAGCGCCCGGTCGGCGGTGGCACGGGCCATGGCAAGGTAACCGGCCACGGTCTGCGGGGCGTGCCTGCGCAGCTCGCCGATGTGTGCGGCGACCGTGCCTGCGTCACCGCGGGCCACCGGGCCGGTCAGCGCGTTGTCACCGGAGCGCAGCGCGTTGTCGAGTGCGGCGCCGAGGAGCGGGCCGAGCATCCGGTCGGGGGCCGCGACCCCTGCCGTGCGCAGCAGCTCCATCGACTGGGCGACCAGGGTGACCAGGTGGTTCGCGCCGAGGGCGAGCGCCGCGTGGTAGAGCGGACGGGACTCCTCCGCGATCCATTCCGGTTCGCCGCCCATCTCGATGACCAAAGCCTCGGCAGCGAGCCGCAGCTCCTCGGGGGCGGTGACTCCGAAGGAGCAGCCGGCCAGCCGCTGTACGTCGACAGCGGTGCCGGTGAACGTCATCGCCGGGTGCAGGGCGAGCGGCAGGGCGCCGGCCCGCAGTGCGGGGTCCAGGACCCCGGTCCCGTAGCGCCCCGACGTGTGGACGATCAGCTGTCCCGGGCGGACCGCGCCCGTCTCGGCGAGGCCCTCGACCAAGCCGGGCAGGGCGTCGTCGGGGACGGTCAGCAGCACCAGCTCGGCGCGGGCGAGCACCTCTGCGGGCTGCACAAGGGGGACGTCGGGCAGAAGCGAGGCGGCGCGGCGCACGGACGCGTCGGAGACACCCGAGACGGCGACCGGGCGGTGCCCGGCGAGCTGCAGGGATGCAGCGAGGGCGGGGCCGACGCGGCCCGCGCCCACGACGCCGACGGTGAGTCGGGCGGGGCGGTCCCTCGCGTCGAGGGGCTCCCTGGGTGTTGTTGCGTTCACGCGGCGATGGCCTTCCGTTCCAGTCCGCGGGGGGTACCGGACGATTTCTTTGCATGCTACGCCAGCGTTTCGTCCGGGCTCCCGGCCGTCCACAGGCTGTGGACGAACACATGGACCGACGACGGGGCAGGGACCGCGAAAAGGTGTGGCGGGGGCGGCGCTCTGCGTGATGATCGTCCCATGGCAGACACGGATGAGCAGGTGCAGGTACACGACGAGGCACGGGGCGGCTCCCCGGGCGACGAACAGGCGGAGCGCCTTCGCCGGATCGGCGCCTGGCGCCGGGCAGAGCGGGTCCTGGCGCGGCCGCAGGTCGACCGCACCCTCGGAGAACAGCTGGCCGACCTCGCCGCACACGCCGCGTCCGTCTCCGACCCGGACCAGCCCGTGGACATCTACGGCGACGGCGTCGTCGCCCAGCTGGAGACGCGGATCGCCGGGCTACTGGGCATGGAGTCGGCGGCGTTCTTCCCGACCGGGACGATGGCACAGCAGGTAGCCCTGCGCTGCTGGGCGGGGCGCACCGGCAATCCGACCGTGGCGCTGCACCCGCTCGCCCACCCCGAGGTGCACGAGGGCGGCGCGCTGGGGATGGTGAGCGGGCTGCGTACCGTCCACCCGACGTCCGCGCCGCGGCTGCCGACCGCGGAGGAGATCCGCGACTTCGCCGAACCGTTCGGCACGCTCATGCTGGAGCTGCCGCTGCGCGACGCCGGTTTCGTCCTGCCGGAGTGGGAGGAGCTGGAGGCCGTCGTGGCGGCCGCGCGCGAACGTGATGCGGTGGTGCACATAGACGGCGCGAGGCTGTGGGAGTGCGCCCCCCGGTTCGGGCGCGGGCTGCCGGAGATCGCGGCGCTGGCGGACAGCGTGTACGTGTCGTTCTACAAGAGCCTCGGCGGGCTGTCGGGGGCGGCGCTCGCCGGTCCCGAGTCCCTGATCGAGGAAGCGCGCACCTGGCGCCACCGGTACGGCGGGCAGCTCTTCCAGCAGTTCCCGGCGGCGCTGGCCGCGCTGATCGGCCTGGAACGGGAGCTGCCGAAGCTGGCTTCGTACGTGGCACAGGCGAAGGTGGTGGCCGGGGCGCTGACCGAGGGGTTCGCGGAGTCCGCGGTTCCGTGGTTCCGGGTGCATCCGGAGCCGCCTCACACGCAGCAGTTCCAGGTGTGGCTGCCGTACCCGGCGGATGTCCTGACGGAGGCGGCAGTGCGGCAGGCGGAGGAGACGGGCGTGGCGCTCTTCCGCCGGTGGCACCCGGCCGCCGCGGGGCCGCCCGGGATCTCGTACACGGAGGTCACGGTGGCGGAGGCGGGGCTGGAGTGGACGAAACAGGACGTACGGGAAGCGGTGGGGGAGTTCGTGCGGCGACTGGCTTAGACCGACCGGCACATGGGAGGCGGGTGTCCGGGGGGCCTTTCCGTCGTCGGCCGCCGGACGGGCCGGCCGGTGGCGCCGAGGTCACCGCCCCGGTCAGCGGGCGCCCCGGTCTTCCGGGCACCCGTTCCGTCCTCACACGCCGGACGGGCCGGAAGTGCCGGGGCCGACGCGCCGGGCGGGGCTGCCGGACCGGCCGACGGTGCCCGGCAGGCGGCGGGTGAGGCGTTCTCGGAGGGCCGCTCTCCAGCGGCGGTACGCCGGGCGGCCTTCGACCACCGCTTCGAAGCGGCGGGCGTCGCGGGCCTGCCGCACGACCTCCCAGTCGTGCCGGCCAGGCAGTGGGGGCGGCGCTTCCCCGCGCTGAGCTGCGCGGTAGCTGTCGATCATGTGTTGCTGCATCGCGTCCATGACCTCAGCCTGGGGCCGCCCCGGCGGGTCCGGCCCGCCGATTGACGACCACCGTCAAATGGCGCGTGACGCTCTCGCCGCACCCCGCACTATGGAGGGGTGAGCGTGAACATCGACATCGCTGGACTGCCGCCGGAACGCATCGTCTTCGAGACCTCGCCCCTCGCCGAACTGGGGCTCGCGCTGCATGCGCTCTCCGAGCCGGGGCACCACCCCGGCCTGCACGGCTGGGCGACGGCGACCGGCAGTGCGCTGGAGCCGGACCTGGCCGACCGGCTGCACGAGGCCGAGTTCCTGTGGCGGAACACGTTCTCGGACGTCTTCATGCCGTTCGCCGGGGTCCGCGGCGGTGACGGCAGGACCGGGGCGACGCTCGCCGAGGACCTCGACATCCTCGACCGGCTGGACGACGAGCGGTTCGTCGCCTCCGCCCTGGAGTTCACCTGCGCCAGCCTGTACGGGATCGGCGCCCCCTCCCCGCTCAGCGACCCGGGCATGCGCGCCCGCGCCCTGGACATGGCGGCGGCGCGCGGTCCGCGGCAGGTGGAGTTCACCCAGCAGTTGCTGGCGGACCCGGCCCCCGTGCGCCGCTGGGTCCGGCGCCTCTTCGAGGACTGCGACGAGGCGTTCTTCGCGGACACCTGGCGCCGGGTCCAGGTCCAGCTGGTCGCCGACGCCCGGCACAAGACGGATCTGCTGCGCCGCAAGGGCGCCGGCGAGGCGCTGGGCGCGGTGTCCGCAGCACTCTCGCTCGATGAGAGCGGCAGCCGGATCAGCGTCGACAAGATGACCGAGGGCTCGACCACCGCGACCGACCCGTCCATCGGCGCCGGGCTGACCCTCATACCGTCCAGCTTCGGCTGGCCGCATCTGATGGTGCTGCACGCACCCGGCTGGCGCCCGGTGATCCACTACCCGGTGCACCGCCCGGAGCTGCCGTCCCCCGCCTCGGTCGAGCTCCTGCAGCTGCGGATGGAGGCGCTGGCCCACCCCATGCGGATGCGCCTGTGCCGCAACCTCGCCCGTTCCCCGTACACCACCGGTGAACTCGCCGACTCGCACAGCATCACGGCGCCCGAGGTCTCCCGGCATCTTTCGGTACTGAAGAAGGCCGGCCTGGTCACCACGCGACGCCGCGGCCGCTACGTGCTGCATCAGCTGGACCTGACTGTGGTGGCCCGGCTCGGCAGCGACTTCCTGGAGGGTGTGCTGCGGTGAGCGGCACCCGGGCACCGTGGGCCCGGTCCAGTCGCCGGTGCCTGAGCCCGGACGGTCCCGCGGAGGGACCGCGATGCCGGTCAGCCCGCCCCGCCCCCGCCGGCCCGCACCAGCCCCGTCTCGTACGCGAGGACGACGACCTGCACCCGGTCGCGCAGGTTCAGCTTGGTGAGGATGCGGCCGACGTGCGTCTTCACCGTCGCCTCGGACAGCACCAGGCGTGCCGCGATCTCGCCGTTCGACAGCCCCTGCGCCACCAGCAGCATCACCTCGCGCTCGCGGTCGGTGAGTTTGCCGATGTCCTTGTGCTGCGGTTCGCTGCCGCTGCTCGGCAGCAGGGGCGAGAAGCGGTCGAGCAGTCGCCGCGTGGTGGACGGGGCGACGACCGCGTCTCCGCTGTGCACCGAACGGATCGCGGCGAGCAGCTCGCCCGGCGGCACGTCCTTGAGCATGAAGCCGCTGGCCCCCGCCTTCAGTCCGGAGAAGGCGTACTCGTCGAGGTCGAAGGTGGTCAGGATGAGCACCTTGGGCGCATCCGGCCTGCCGCAGATGCGTCGGGTCGCCTCGACGCCGTCCAGCTTCGGCATGCGGACGTCCATCAGCACCACGTCCACGGCGGTGGAACGAAGGTTCTCGATCGCCTCCGCGCCGTCGCCGGCCTCGGCGACGACCTCCATGTCCGGCTGGGCTGCGAGCACCATCCGGAAGCCGGTGCGCAGCAGCACCTGGTCGTCGACGAGCATCACGCGGATCGCCATGAGGGTTCTTGTCTCCTGTTCCTGTCCGGCAAGAGTCAGCCGGCTAGTGGGCGGGCTTGAGCGGCAGCAGCGCGCTGATCCGGAAACCGCCGCCGGGGCGCGGCCCGGCGTCGAGCGTGCCGCCGACCATGCCGACCCGCTCGCGCATGCCGATCATCCCGTGGCCCGCGCCGTCGGCGCCGCCGTCCTCGTACAGTTCGTGCGCGGCGCCCCGGCCGTCGTCCTCGACCAGCAGCCCGAGCCCGTCGTCGAAGTAGACCAGCCGCACACTCGCACCGGCATCCGGGCCCCCGTGCTTGCGGGTGTTGGTCAGGGCCTCCTGCACGATGCGGTACGCGGTCAGCTCGACCCCGCTGGGGAGCGGGCGCGGAGTGCCCTCGATCTTGAAGTCCACTGCCAGGCCGGTCTGCCTGACCTGCTCGATCAGTTCCTCGATCTGCTCGACGTCGGGCTGCGGGACGTACTCCCCGCTCTCCCGGGCGTCGCCGGTCCGCAACACACCGAGCAGCCGGCGCATCTCGGCGAGGGCCTGCCTGCCGGTGCTGGAGATCGTCTCCAGGGCCTGCCGGGCCTGGTCGGGCGCCGCGTCCATCACGTACGCCGCACCGTCGGCCTGCACCACCATGACGGAGACGTTGTGTGCGACGACATCGTGCAGTTCGCGGGCGATACGGGCCCGCTCGGCGGCCACCGCGACCTTCGACTGCGCCTCGCGCTCCCGCTCCAGCCGGGCAGCGCGCTCCTCCAGCTGGTCGAAGTACGCCCGCCGGGTCCGCATCGAGTCGCCGAGCACCCAGGCGAGCACGAACGGCACCGTCATGACGACGACGACGAAGACCTCCTGCGCCCAGCTGCCCCGCATCTCGTTCGGCCAGCGCAGCTCTGAGATACCGGCCGCGCAGAGACTGCAGACCAGCGCGAGCCGGGACGCCCAGCGCTCACCGACCGTGGCCACGGTGAAGGTGATCACCAGCATGGCGAAGTTCGCGACGCTCGGTCTGACACCGAACGCCAGCTGCGCGACGCCCATCGTGACGGCGAGCAGCAGCATCTTCTCCGGTGCCCTGCGGCGCAGCGCGACGACCAGGCAGAGGCCGATGATGACCGGCACGGCGGGGAGCCGCTGCGATCCGCGGCTCGAGTCGGCCACCACGGACAGGCCGGAGAGACCGAGGAGGACGACAGCCCAGAAGATGTCGACGCCCGTCGGGTGTCTGCGGATGAAGTCGTAGAGGCGCTGCACGTGACCCAGCGTAGGGAAGGCCGACAGGTGACTGGGTCAGCCGAAGGGCCGATCCAGTTCCCGGGACCATACTCCCCAGGGTGGAGACTTGGCTCCGTGACGGATGAGTGGCGTGGGTGGCAGGAGGCGGCACAGGCCGCTTTGTACGGGGACGGGGGGTTCTACCGCAGCCCCGAGGGGCCTGCCGGGCATTTCCGTACCTCCGTACATGCCTCCCCGCTGTTCGCCGCCGCCGTGGCCAGGCTGCTGGCCGGGACGGCGCGGGAGCTGGGAACGGACCGGGTCGATCTGGTCGATCTCGGGGCCGGGCGGGGCGAGCTGCTGACGGGGGTGCTGGCGGCGCTGCCGGGCATCGCCCCGGCGGGGCTCGCGGTACGGGCGTACGCGGTGGAGATCGCCGCCCGGCCGCCGGGTCTCGACCCCCGGATCGAGTGGTGCGCCGAGCCGCCGCAGGGGGTGCGGGGGCTGCTGTTCGCCAACGAGTGGCTGGACAACGTGCCGACGCCGGTCGCGGAGACCGACGCGTTCGGCGTCGACCGGTATGTGCTTGTCCGGACGGTGGACGGCACGGAACGGCTGGGCGCACCGGTGACCGGAGCGGACGCCGAGTGGCTGCGCCGCTGGTGGCCGTCGGCCGGTCCCGGCAGCCGCGCGGAGATCGGGCGGCCGCGCGACGAGGCGTGGGCACGGGCGGTCGCCACCTTGTCCGAAGGGCTCGCGGTGGCGGTCGACTACGCCCACGTGCGGGAGGCGCGGCCGCCGTTCGGCACGCTGACCGGTTTCCGGGCCGGGCGCGAGGTGCGGCCGGTACCGGACGGCAGCTGCGACCTGACCTCGCATGTGGCGCTGGACGCGTGCGCGGCGGCGGGTGCGAGAGGCGGGACCCAGCCGCAGGTGGTGGATCAGCGGGAGGCGCTGCGTGGGCTGGGGGTCAGCGGGGAGCGGCCTTCGCTCGCACTCGCCTCGGCCGACCCGGCGGCGTATGTGCGGGCGCTGGCGTCGGCGGGCGAGGCTGCCGAGCTGACAGCACAGGGCGGGCTGGGCGATTTCGGGTGGCTGATGCAACGGGTCGGGGCGAGCCTGTCGGCCCCCTCCGGCGTCTGACGAGCAGGCTCCGCGGCAGCGGCCCGGAGGCAACGCGGCCGGGGCGCCGGGCGGACGGGCCGGAAAGCCCGGGGCCCGGAGCGCGCTGTGCGGCACGCAGGGAATACTGGCGGTATGACGGAGACGACGGTCGGCATCGGTGGCGCGGCGGAGAGCACCGACATGGTGCTCAACATCGGGCCGCAGCACCCCTCGACACATGGCGTGCTCCGTCTGCGGATCGTTCTCGACGGCGAGCGGATCCAGCACGCCGAGCCGGTCATCGGCTATATGCACCGCGGTGCGGAGAAGCTCTTCGAGGCGCGCGACTACCGGCAGATCGTGATGCTCGCCAACCGTCACGACTGGCTGTCGGCCTTCTCCAACGAACTGGGTGTGGTGATGGCTGTCGAGCGGATGCTCGGCATGGAGGTCCCGGAGCGCGCGGTCTGGACGCGGACGCTGCTCGCCGAGCTGAACCGGGTGCTGAACCACCTGATGTTCCTCGGCTCGTACCCGCTCGAGCTGGGCGGCATCACCCCGGTGTTCTACGCCTTCCGGGAACGCGAGGAGCTCCAGGCCGTGATGGAGGAGGTCTCCGGCGGCCGGATGCACTACATGTTCAACCGGGTCGGCGGTCTCAAGGAGGACCTTCCGGCGGGCTGGCTCGGCCGCGCCCGGGACGCCGTCGCTTCGGTCCGCTCACGGATGGACGTGTACGACCGGCTGGTGCTCGGCAACGAGATCTTCCGGGGCCGTACCCGCGGTGTCGGTGTGCTGTCCGCCGAGACCGTGCACGCGTACGGGGTGTCCGGGCCGATCGCCCGCGCCTCCGGGGTCGACTTCGATCTGCGGCGCGACGAACCGTATCTGGCGTACGGGGAGCTGCAGGACACCCTCGAGGTCGTCACCCGCACCGAGGGCGACTGCCTGGCCCGGTTCGAGTGCCTGCTGGAGCAGACCCACAACTCGCTGGACCTGGCAGACGCATGCCTGGACCGGATGGCCGGGCTGGCGCCCGGTCCGATCAACCAGCGGCTGCCCAAGGTGCTGAAGGCCCCCGAGGGCCACACCTACGCCTGGACCGAGAACCCGCTCGGGATCAACGGGTACTACCTGGTGTCCAAGGGCGAGAAGACCCCGTACCGGCTGAAGCTCCGCTCCGCCTCGTACAACAACATCCAGGCACTCACCGAGCTGCTGCCGGGCACGCTGGTCGCCGACATGGTCGCGATCCTGGGCTCGCTGTTCTTCGTCGTCGGCGACATCGACAAGTAGCTCCGCCGACGACCGGCGGCAGGACAGGGCCTACGAGATCGCGCTGCGCAGCTCCACGACGTCCAGTTGCTCCGTCTCGTCGTGCGCGGTCAGGTCGATGACCTTGCCGACGGCGCGGTTCTGCGCCGTCCCCGTGCGGTGCGCTGCCAGCGCCTCCTCCCCGACCACGTCCGCGAGGTCCTCGTTCTGCACGGACTCGATCGCGGCGCGCGCCTTCTGCGTACCGAAGAAGTCGAAGCTGCCCTGCGGCACCGGTTGACGGCGGGACGCAGCGTGCGGAATGACCGCACTGGCTGCCGGGACGGCGCGCTGCGCGGGGAGCGCGGCGGACGGGCGGGCCGGAGACAGGGCGGCCGACGGGCGGCGGTGCTGCTCGGCAACGGCCGCCGCGTGCTTCCCCTTGCGCTCCTCCGCCTCCGGGGCGCGCGCCGCGAGATCGCGCTTCCTGGCCTGCTCGGCGGTGCGGCGGGCCTCCTGGAGCGCGGCGTTGCGCGTGAGGTCCTGCAGGGCCTGGGCGGCGCACGCATACGCGGCAGGTGTCGGCGTGGAGCGGGCGGTGGGCAGTTCCCTGGGCGAAGCGGCCGCTTCGAGCGCGAGCTGCCTGCGTCCCTCCAGCGCGCTGGCCCGCTCGGTCTCGGCGTTGGCGTAACGGCGCAGCAGTGCGGCGTGCTCGCCGCGCAGACCGGCGAGCTCCACACGCTTGCGCCGCAGCTTCGTCTCCAGCCGGACGCGCAGGGCCCGCGACTCCTCCAGGTCGGCCTCGAGCTCCGCGATGCGCTCCTCGGTCTTCCATTCGTCGTTTGCGCGGGCACGCATCAGTTCCGCGACGCGACGGCCGGCCTCCCGGTCCCAGGAGCGCATCAGGTACGCACCGGTGACGGCGGCGGCCGCAGCGACGGCGACCAGCCCGCGCAGGACCAGGGGCTCGGCGAGGAGCCAGGCGCCCGCAGCACAGACAACCGACGCTCCGGCGACGACCGAAGGCGGAAGGATTCTGTGCAGAGGTGGCGAATGGCGATGACGTCCACGTGGCATGGCCTGAAATTTACCGTGTGTACGGGGCGCTTGGGAGGCCGCCCGGCAATCTGTTCCACGGCGGTTACCTGACGGGTTACCAGGCGGCCCCCGAAGCAGTCCCTTCCTACTTCTTGATCAGCCCTTTCGACTGCAGATAGTCCTTGGCCACATCGGCCGGCTTGGCACGCTCGGCGTCGACCTTGCGGTTCAGTTCCGCGAGGTCCTCGGTGGTGAGGGTCTTGGTGAGCTTGCCGAGCGCATCGGCAATGTCCTGCGCTCCGGCGTCCTTGGCATTGAGAACCGGAATGACGTTGTCCGCATTCTGGAGCTTCTTGTCGTCCTCCAGGAACACCAGGTCGAAGCTGTCCAGCACCGCGTCCGTGGTGGTCGTGAGGACCAGCTGGTCCTTGCCGTCCTTGACGGCCTGCTTGGACTGCGGGGTGCCGACTCCCTTGGGGTCGATACCGGTGACATCAATGCCGTACGTCTTCTTCAGACCCGGTGCGCAGAAGGGCCGCACCTCGCACTCGTCACCCGCCGCGATCTTCACCTTCAGCTTGGACGCACCCAGATCCGAAAGGGACTTGAGCTTGTTCTTGTCGGCGAATTCCTTGGTCACCGCGAACGCGTTCTGGTCGACTGCCTCACCGTACGGGAGCACCTTCAGTCCGCGCGGGACCGCGAGCTTCTCCAGCGCGGCGGTGGTGGCCGCCGCGTCACCGGAGGCGACCGGATTCTTCTCGGCCGTCTTCGCGCCGTTCGCCTTGGCGTTGAGGAATTCGGCGATCGTCGCGGCGTATTCGGGTACGACGTCGATCTCGCCCTTCTCCAGGGACGGCTCGTACAGTTCCCGGTTCTGCACCGTGGTGACCGAGGTGCTGTATCCGGTGTCGGCGAGGATCTGTGCGTACAGTTCGGCAAGCACCTTGGACTCGGTGAAGGCCGCGGCGCCGACGACGAGCGAGCCCTTCTTCCCCGAGTCACCGGACGCGGCGGAACCACCCTTGTCCTTCTCCAGGCTGTCGCCGCCGCAGGCGGCGAGCGAGCCGGCCAGCGCGACCATGCCGATGACCGCGCCCGCTATGCGCGAGGTCTTGCTCATGATGTTCTCCGTCCACAGCAACAGGGCTGATTACGAGTCGTGTCGGGCAAATCGGATGGGTCAGGCGGTCCGGCGGCGGAGCGGCGACAGGGCTCGGTCCAGCCCCACCAGCACGGCCTCCACCGCCAGGGCGAGCACAGCGACGAGCAGCGCTCCGGCAACCACCTGCGGTGTGTTGTACGTGTTGAAGCCGGCGGTGATGATGCGGCCGAGCCCGCCCTGACCGACCATGGCGGCGATCGTCGCCGTGGCGATCACCTGGACCGCAGCCGAGCGCAGACCGGTCATGATCATCGGGTAGGCGAGCGGGAGCTCGACCCGTACGAAGAGCTGGCCGCCCGACATCCCCATGCCGCGCGCCGCCTCGGCCACCGACCGGTCCACCTCCGTCATCCCGACATAGGCGTTGGTCAGCAGCGGCGGCACGGCGAACAGGACCAGCGCACTGATCGTCGGCACATAACCGGCGTTGCGCAGTGGCGACACCATGAAGAGGGCCAGCACCGCGAAGACCGGTATCGCCCGCCCCGCATTGGAGAGGTTCACGGCCAGTGCGCCGCCCTTCCCGATGTGCCCCAGGTACAGAGCGACCGGCAGAGCGATCGCGCAGGCCAGCGCGAGCGACACCCCGCTGACGTACAGATGCTCGCCGAGCCGGTGCCCCGCCCCGCTCTCCCCCGACCAGTTGGCGCCGGTGGTGAGCCAGGTCCAGGCCTCGCCGAGTACTCCCATGGGTCAGACCGCCTTCACCTTGGCGACCGCACCCACGGCGTCGCGCGTCGTGCGTATGCGGGTCCAGGGCGTCAGCAGCCGTTGCACCCCGAGCAGCAGCAGGTCCGCGACCACCGCGAGCAGCACGCAGAGCACCGAAGCGGTGAGCACCTGTGCCTTGAAGAAGCTCGGCAGGGCGTCCTCGATGAGGTTGCCGAGGCCGCCTCTGCCGACGATCGAGCCGACCGTGGTCAGCGCGATGGTGGAGACGGTTGCGATCCGGACCCCGGCCATCACCGCGGGCAGGGCGAGCGGGAGTTCGACCTCCCACAGGAGTCGGCCCGGCCCGTATCCCATGCCCTTCGCGGCGTCCTTCGCCTCCTGCGGCACGGCTTCCAGCCCGGCCAGGATGTTCCGTACGAGAATGGTCAGCGAGTACAGCACCAGACCGGTGACGACCAGCGCGGCCGAGAGCCCGAACAGCGGCAGCAGCAGCGAGAACATCGCCAGCGACGGCACGGTGTAGAGCACCGTCGTCAGTCCGAGCACCGGTCCCGCGATACGCCGGCTGCGGCGCGCGAGCAGCGCCAGCGGAAATGCCACCAGGAGTCCGATCACCACCGAGACAGCGGTGAGCCAGATGTGCTGAACGGTCGCATCGGTCAACTCCTGGCCACGGGAACGGAGATACTCACCGCAGATCCAGTCGTTCGTCACCAGGCAGTTCTGTCCGGCCACCCGTCCCCCACCTCCCGTTCGCCGGTCCGTACCGATGTCTGGCGACCCTATCCCCGACCACTGACAATCGCCGAGGCCGTTGTATTCCAGCAACATGTCCTTCACGGAACACGCGCCACAATGGGGAACCATGATCCGTTTCGAGCACGTCACCAAGCGGTACGCCGACGGCACGACCGCAGTCGACGACCTTTCCTTCGAAGTGGCCGAGGGTGAACTGGTCACGCTCGTAGGGCCGTCCGGCTGCGGCAAGACCACCACGATGAAGATGGTGAACCGGCTGGTCGAACCGACCGAGGGCCGGATATTCCTCGGCGGGGACGACATATCCGCCATCGACCCCGTGCAGCTCCGCCGCCGTATCGGCTATGTGATCCAGCAGGTCGGGCTGTTTCCGCACAAGACGGTGCTGGAGAACACCGCGACCGTTCCTCATCTCCTGGGCTGGAAGCGGGGAAAGGGCCGCGAGCGCGCCGCCGAACTCCTCGACCTCGTCGGACTCGACCCTTCCGTTTATGGTGACCGATATCCGGACCAGCTCTCCGGTGGTCAGCGCCAACGCGTGGGAGTGGCCAGGGCGCTGGCCGCGGATCCGCCGGTACTGCTGATGGACGAGCCTTTCGGCGCGGTCGACCCGGTGGTCCGTGAACGGCTGCAGAACGAATTCCTCAAACTCCAGGCCCAGGTCCGGAAAACCGTGTTGTTCGTCACGCACGACATCGAGGAAGCCGTCCGGCTCGGCGACCGCATCGCCGTCTACGGGCAGGGTTCCATCGAGCAGTTCGACTCCCCCGCGACCGTGCTCGGTGCCCCCGCCACCCCGTACGTCGCGGACTTCGTCGGCGCCGACCGCGGCCTCAAGCGGCTCTCCGTGACCCCCATCGAGGAGGGCGATCTCGACCAGCCGCCCGTCGTCCATCTGGACGACCCGCTCTCCCGGGCGACCGAGCGGCTGCGTGCCGAGGGTGCGCGCTGGGCCGTCGTCCTGGACGCCGACGACCATCTGCACGGCTGGATCCCGGCCGGCACCGCCCTCACCGAGGCCAAGGGCACAGTCCGCGAACACGCCCGCCGCATGGAGGCGTGGCTCCCCGTCGGCGCCCCGCTCAAGCAGGCGTTCGCCACGATGCTGCAGCACGACGCGGGCTGGATCGCGGTCATCGACAAGGAGAGCACCGGCCGGTTCCTCGGGGTGCTCACCCCCGCCCGCCTCCATGAGGCGCTGCGCCGCTCGATCGACGCGGACGCCCAGGACCTGCCGCGCGCCGACGTGAATGTGGAGACGGTGGCCCGGGCAGGCTCGCTCTGAACCAGTGCCCCTCCCGGCAAGCGATGCCCGTCGCGCCGGGCATCGCCACGCCCCCGCCGCACCCGGTCAGTTCTCGCTCAGCCGGCTGCTCATCCACGCGAGCGCCGAAGGGACCTCCCGCCGCCAGGTGTTGAAGTTGTGCCCGCCGCTGTCCAGCACGATCGAGGAGACCTGCGCGGGCGCCTTCACCTTCGCCATGAACCTCCGCGTACTGCGGTAGTTCCCCTCGCCCTGCCGTGACGTCGTCACCAGGAACGACGAGTCGGGCTGGGGCAGGTGGTCCAGGCTCCACAGCAGGTTCGCGCGCTTGCGCTCCGCCCGGTTCCCATGGAAGAGATCACCGGTCGTCGGGTCCTCGGCCGCCTTGTAGTACGCGGACAGACCGGCGCTCGCCGCGAACCTGTCCGGGTGGTGCAGGCCGATCTTCAGTGCGCAGTACCCACCGGTCGAGTTGCCGATGATGCCCCAGTTCCGTGCCTGCTTCCCTACCCGGTACGAGTCCGAGACCGCCTGGGGCAGATCATTCGCGAAGAACGTCTCGGTCTGCGGCCCGCCCGCTATGTCCACGCACTCGGTGTCCCGCGGCGGTGCGACCGTGGGCCGCAGCATCACCAGGATCATCGGCTGTGCCCGTCCGGCCTTCACCTGATCGAGTGCGGTGCGCGGATACTCAAGACGCTTCAGCAGGTTCTCCGCGGTGCCCGGATAGCCGGTGAGGACGACGACCGCCGGGAACTTCCGTTTGGCGTACTCCGGCTGGAAGTACTCCGGCGGCAGATACACGTAAGCCGAACTCTTGATCTTCGACCGCCGCCCCGCGATGACGACCTTGTCGATGCGGCCGGCCGTCGTCAGGCGCGAACCACCGGGGACGTCCGGCTGCTGCATCCCGACCCGGACGATGTTCTTCGTTGCCAGGGTCCCGGCCGCCTCGTCCGTGACCACACCCAGCTCCTGCGGCCTGCCGAAGAGATCGGCCCAGGAGCCGTAGAACAGGAAGGAGTTGTTGGCCACGAGGCCGACCGAGGTGAAAACCATCACCTGGGTCGCCAGCAGCAGGCCGATCCGGCCGAGCACCGCGGGCACACTGCGGCGGGCCAGTCTCGGCCAGATCAGGACCGTGGCAGCGAACAGAACGACGGTCAGCACAGTGGACAGGGTCAGAACTGTTTTGCTGGTGAGCCCCATGGTCGGGTGAGCCTTCTTGTCAGGAATTTTCCAGGATGTGGGTGAACCCACCGCCCGGAAGCCTCGTCCTAGAGGTCGCACATCGTCCGGACCGCTTCGGCAGACGGACTCAAGAACCTCTCGCAGAGCCACGGGAAGCGATGTCTGTCACTGTAGATGGGGATAAATCGGGATCGGTTCCGAAGGCTGTACGCAAGTTCGTACAGGGACCGCGCCCCGAATCCGTACCGGCGCTCGTCGGCGCCTCCTGCACCGTCGTCGGTCTCATCGACGTCGCCGCAGGGGTGTTCCCGCGCTTCCGGCACAGCCGGATGCACACGCTCGCCGAGGTCCTTCCAGGAGCCCTCGGCCCCTTCGCCGCCGCGCTGTCACTGAGCGCAGGCGTCCTGCTGCTGCTCCTCGCCCACGGCCTCAAGCGGCACAAACGGCGGGCCTGGCGCGCTGCCGTGGTTCTGCTGCCGGCAGGCGCGGCAGCGCAGTTCGTCTACCGGCACTCGATCCTCGGCACCGTCGTCTCCCTCGCGCTCTGCTGTCTGCTGGTCCGCCACCGGAGTGAGTTCGCCGCGCTCCCCGACCCGCGCAGCCGCTGGAGGGCGCTGGCCAACTTTGTTCTTCTCGGAGCGGGTTCGCTCGCCCTGGGGGTGATCATCGTCTCCGTTCACCCCGGCCGCACCGTCGGCAACCCCTCCATCGCCGACCGTCTCCAGCACGTCCTGTACGGGCTGTTCGGCTTCGAGGGCCCCGTCGAGTACGCCGGAGTGACCTCCTGGACCGTGGCCTACTCGCTCGGCGCACTCGGTCTGCTGACCGCCGTCACCACCATCTACCTCGCGTTCCGCCCCGAACATCCGGCCGCCCGGCTCACCGAGGAGGACGAGGGCCGACTGCGGGCACTTCTCGACAAGCACGGCGGCCGCGACTCGCTCGGCCACTTCGCGCTCCGCCGGGACAAGGGCGTCGTCTTCTCCCCCAGTGGCAAGGCCGCCGTCTGCTACCGCGTGGTGTCCGGGGTGATGCTGGCCAGCGGCGACCCGATCGGTGACGTGGAGGCCTGGCCGGGCGCCATCGAACGCTTCATGGACGAGGCCAAGGCGCACTCGTGGACCCCTGCGGTGATGGGCTGCAGTGAGACGGGCGGCGAGGTCTGGACCCGCGAGACCGGGCTCGACGCGCTGGAGCTCGGCGACGAGGCGGTGGTGGATGTCGCGGATTTCTCGCTCGCCGGGCGCGCGATGCGCAACGTGCGCCAGATGGTGAAGCGCATTGAGCGGAACGGTTACGAGACCCGCGTCCGACGCGTCCGCGATATAGGCGAGACCGAGCTCACCCGCATCCGGCGGGCCGCCGCCGACTGGCGCGGCACCGATACCGAGCGCGGCTTCTCCATGGCGCTCGGCCGGATCGGCGACCCGGCCGACGGCGACTGCGTCATCGCCACCGCTCACAAGGCCGACGAGCACACCGCCGACTCCCCGTACGGCGATCTGAAGGCCGTGCTCCACTTCGTCCCGTGGGGCACGGACGGCATGTCCCTGGAGCTCATGCGCCGCGACCGCGCCGCCGACCCCGGGATGAACGAGCTGCTGATCGTCGCCTCCCTGCACGACGCGCCCCGGCTCGGCATCGAGCGTGTCTCGCTGAACTTCGCGATGTTCCGCTCGGCGCTCGCCCGCGGCGAGAAACTGGGCGCGGGCCCGGTGCTGCGGGGCTGGCGCGGGCTCCTGATCTTCCTGTCGCGCTGGTTCCAGATCGAGTCGCTCTACAAGTTCAACGCCAAGTTCCAGCCCCGCTGGGAGCCCCGGTTCGTCGTCTACCGCACCAGCCGCGACCTGCCCCGGATCTCGTTCGCCGCGATGCAGGCCGAGGGCTTCGTCAACGTCGGGCTGCCCCGTCCGTTCGCCCGCCGATTCCCGGGCCCGCGGCCCCGGCCCTGCGCACACACACCGGGTCCCGGACCGGAGCGCGGTACCAACGCGGCGTAACACCGCTCCGTACGGGCCTACGCTGGTCGCATGAGTACGTTGCGTGGACGAGGCACGGTCCAGGGCCTGCCGGAGTGGGACCGCTGTGCGGTCATGGGTGTCGTCAATGTGACCCCCGACTCCTTCTCCGACGGAGGCCGCTGGTTCGACACCACGGCTGCGATCAAGCACGGCCTCGACCTGGTCGCCGCAGGCGCCGATCTGGTCGATGTCGGCGGCGAGTCGACCCGCCCCGGTGCCAGCCGGGTGGACGAGGCCGAGGAGCTGCGGCGCGTGATCCCGGTCGTCCGGGGGCTGGCCCAGGAAGGCGTCACGGTTTCCGTGGACACCATGCGGGCCCGGGTCGCCGAACAGTCCGTCGCCGCAGGCGCGGCGCTGGTCAACGATGTGAGCGGCGGGCTCGCCGACCCGGACATGATCCCGGTCGTCGCCGCCGCCGGAGCGCCGTTCGTGGTCATGCACTGGCGTGGCTTCAGCGAGTCGATGAACAGCCGTGCGGTGTACGAGGATGTCGTCGCCGAGGTCGTCGCGGAACTGCGGACGCGGATGGACGCGGTGGTCGCGGGCGGTGTCGCCCCCGAACGGATCGTGATCGACCCCGGCCTGGGCTTCGCCAAGGAAGCCGCCCACGATCTCTCCCTCGTCGCCCACCTCGACGAGCTGCGCGCGCTGGACCGCCCCCTGCTGGTCGCTGCCTCCCGCAAGCGGTTCCTCGGCCATGTGCTGGCCGGTGAGGGCGCCGCACCCCCACCCGCGCGGGAACGCGACGCGGCCACCGCCGCGATCTCCGCCCTCTCCGCCCAGGCGGGCGCCTGGGCGGTCCGGGTTCACGAGGTCCGGGCGACCGCCGACGCCGTCCGGGTCGCCCGCGCCGTCGAGGGAGCCACGTGAGCGACGACCAGGAACAGGTGGCCGCCGACATCGCAGCGGTCGAACAGGCCAACACGGCCTTCTACGAGGCGATGGAGCGCGGCGACCTGGACGAGCTCTCCGGGCTCTGGCTGCCCGGAGAGCACCTCACGATCTCCTGCGTCCACCCCGGCTGGCCCGTGCTCAGCGGACGCGGTGAGGTACTGCGCAGTTACGCCCTGATCATGGCGAACACCGAGTACATCCAGTTCTTCCTGACCGATGTCGGGATCTCGATGACCGGGGACACCGCCCTGGTCACCTGCACCGAGAACATCCTCAGCGGCGGACCCGCGGAGGACGGCGGCGAGCTCGGACCGCTGGTCGGCCAACTCGTCGTCGCCACCAATGTGTTCCGCCGCACCGAGGACGGCTGGAAGCTCTGGTCCCACCACGGGTCCCCGGTGCTGACCGAGTCCGAGGACGAGGACGAGGACGAGTCGCCCTCCTGACCCCCTGCGGGGGCGCGGCCCCGTGCGGATTCGCTGCCAAAGGGATTGGACTCCGGGCTGCGGGGTAGGGGATGTGCCCCCCAGCCCCGCACGGTCCCGTCCACAGCCCCCGCGGGCAAGCACTGTCCGCGCTCGCAGGTAGATTCGAAACAGGGCACCTTGCCGTCCGCACGCGGCCCCGTGTCTCTACGACCAACAAGAGCAGGAGTGATTCGCGTGGATCGTGTCGCGCTGCGCGGCCTCAAGGCCCGTGGGAACCATGGCGTCTTTCCCCGGGAACGGGAAGAGGGGCAGACCTTCATCGTGGACTTGGTTCTCGGCCTCGACACCCGCCCCGCGGCAGCCGAGGACGACCTGACCAAGACCGTGCACTACGGCGTGGTCGCCGAGGAGGTCGTCGAGATCGTGCAGGGAGAGCCGGTCGATCTGATCGAGACACTCGCTGAGCGCATCGCCCAGAAGTGCCTGGGACACGAAGGCGTCGAGGAGGTCGAGGTCGTCGTGCACAAACCGGATGCGCCGATCACCGTCCCGTTCGACGACGTGACCATCACCATCACCCGGAGCCGAGCATGACAGCATTTTCTACCGAGGGGCAGAGCGACCCGACCGTACAGCCGGTGCCCGCCTCTGTGGTCGAGCAGGTCGACGCGGCGGACATCACCCTCTCCAACCCCAAACCGGCCGTGATCTCGCTCGGCTCCAACCTGGGCAACCGCCTGGAGACCCTGCAGGGCGCCATCGACGCCCTGGAAGACACCCCCGGCCTGCGGGTCAAGGCGGTGTCCCCGGTGTACGAGACGGAGCCGTGGGGTGTCGCCCCCGGCTCCCAGCCGTCGTACTTCAACGCGGTGATCGTCGTGAAGACGACGCTGCCCCCGTCCTCCCTCCTGGAGCGCGGCCAGGCCATCGAGGAGGCCTTCGACCGCGTCCGTGAGGAGCGCTGGGGCCCGCGCACCATCGACGTGGACATCGTGTCGTACGCGGATGTGGTCTCCGACGACCCGGTGCTGACCCTTCCCCATCCCCGGGCCCACGAGCGGGCCTTCGTGCTCGCCCCGTGGTACGACATCGCCCCCGAGGCGCAGCTGCCCGGCCACGGCCCGGTGGCGGAGCTGCTCGGCACGATCGGCCGCGACGGCATACGCCCCCGGACCGATCTGGAACTCCGCCTGCCCGAGTAGTCGTTAGGCTCAGGGCAGGTCAGCACAGGACACAGAACAGACAGCCGGACAGACGGGCGGACGGCCCGGTCGGCCGGCGGCGAAGGGCGGCTTTCTCGGTGAAGCAACTACGGCTCGGGGTACTGGCCGGACTCTTCGCCGCGGCCGGCGTGCTGTCCTGGGGCGGTGCCCGCCTCTGGGACTCCCTCGCGACCCTGCCGAGCGTGCCGATCGCCGCGCCCATTGTGCTCGCGGTGATCGCCGTCATCCTGCTCGCGACGGCGCTCTCCATCCGCTCCCGGCTGCGCGCGCAGCGGGAGCGCCGCCCGGGGGCGAAGGGTGTCGAGCCGCTGATGGCCGCCCGCGCCGTGGTCTTCGGCCAGGCCAGCGCCCTCGTCGTGTCGCTGGTCGCCGGCCTGTACGGCGGCATCGGGGTCTTCCTGCTCGGCTCGCTCGACATTCCGGCCCGCCGCGACCAGGCGATCTACGCCGCCTTCGCGGTGCTGGCCGGGATCGGGGTGGTCGCTGCCGCCCTGTTCCTGGAGCGCGTCTGCAAGCTCCCGGAGGACAAGGACGACGACAAGAGCGCCGCCTCGGCCTGACGCTCCGCCCCCGCCCGGCCACCGGCACTGGCTCCAGGCCTCAGCCGGCCATGATCAGGCTCATCGCCTCGGCGCGCGTCGCGGGGTCACGGAGCTGGCCGCGTACCGCCGAGGTCAGCGTCTTGGCCCCGGGCTTGCGGATGCCGCGCATCGACATGCACATGTGCTCGCACTCGACGACGACGATGGCTCCGCGCGGCTCCAGGATCCTCATCAGCGAGTCGGCGATCTGCGTGGTCATCCGCTCCTGGACCTGCGGGCGCCGGGCGTAGACGTCGACCAGCCGGGCCAGCTTCGACAGGCCGGTGATCTTGCCGGTGGTCGCCGGGATGTACCCGACATGCGCGACCCCACGGAACGGCACCAGGTGGTGCTCGCAGGTCGAGAACACCTCGATGTCCTTGACCAGCACCATCTCGTCGTGGCCGAGGTCGAACGTGGTCGTCAGGACGTCTTCGGGCTGCTGGTGCAGACCCGCGAATATCTCCTTGTACGCCCGCGCCACCCGTCCCGGTGTCTCACGCAGCCCCTCCCGGTCCGGGTCTTCCCCGACGGCGAGGAGAAGCTCACGCACGGCTGCCTCAGCCCGCTTCTCGTCGAACTCACCGATCGAACCCTGGCCGTCCAGCGTCACCGGGTCGGTCATCTGTGCCTCGTTCCTTCAGCTGTCACCTGCGCGGACATCGCGCAGACATACAAAAAAGCCGCGCCCCCCAGGCTAAAACCTGGGGGGCGCGGCATCCATTCCGGGTCGGTGTGGCCCCCGTGACAGGGGCCACACCGGGGTCCGCACTAGCTCTCGGGACGGTCCTCAGGGATCGCCTCGGTGGCCGCGGCGGTGTCCGCCGGGGTCGACCCGTTGGCCGTGGTGACCCCGTTGGTGAGGGCGAGCTCCTTCGGCGAGAGCACCGGCGGCCGCGTCGACGGCGTACGCCGTGCGGAGCCGGTCCATGCCGGGCGGGCCGGACGCTTCACGATTCCGGCGAAGATCTCGGCAATCTGCTCCTTGCCGAGGGTCTCCTTCTCCAGCAGCTGGAGAACCAGGTTGTCGAGAACGTCGCGGTTCTCGACGAGGATCTCCCACGCCTCGTTGTGCGCGGTCTCGATGAGCTTCTTGACCTCTTCGTCGACGAGCGCCGCGACCTCTTCCGAGTAGTCGCGCTGGTGGCCCATCTCCCGGCCCAGGAAGGGCTCGGTGTTGTCGCCGCCAAACTTGATCGCGCCGAGCCGCTCCGTCATGCCGTACTGCGTGACCATCGCGCGGGCCGTGGCACTGGCCTTCTCGATGTCGTTCGCAGCGCCGGTGGTCGGGTCGTGGAAGACCAGCTCCTCGGCCGCGCGTCCGCCCAGCATGTAGGCCAGCTGGTCGAGCATCTCGTTGCGCGTCGTGGAGTACTTGTCCTCCTCCGGCAGCACCATCGTGTAACCGAGGGCACGGCCGCGGGAGAGGATCGTGATCTTGTGCACCGGGTCCGAGTTGGGGGAAGCCGCCGCGACCAGGGCGTGTCCGCCCTCGTGGTACGCGGTGATCTTCTTCTCCTTGTCGGACATGATCCGGGTCCGCTTCTGCGGGCCCGCCACGACGCGGTCGATCGCCTCGTCCAGCATCTCGTTGTCGATCAGCTTCTGGTTGCTGCGCGCCGTGAGGAGCGCCGCTTCGTTCAGCACATTCGACAGGTCGGCACCGGTGAAACCGGGCGTACGACGGGCCACGGCGCCGAGATCGACGTCCGGGGCGACCGGCTTGCCCTTCTGGTGCACCTTGAGGATCTCGAGACGGCCCTGCATGTCCGGCCGGTCGACCGCGATCTGCCGGTCGAAGCGGCCCGGGCGCAGCAGCGCAGGGTCGAGGATGTCCGGCCGGTTCGTGGCGGCGATCAGGATGACGCCGCCCTTCACGTCGAAGCCGTCCATCTCGACGAGCAGCTGGTTCAGGGTCTGCTCACGCTCGTCGTGACCACCGCCGAGACCCGCACCGCGGTGCCGGCCGACGGCGTCGATCTCGTCGACGAAGACGATCGCCGGGGCGTTCGCCTTGGCCTGCTCGAACAGGTCACGGACCCGGGAGGCACCGACACCGACGAACATCTCGACGAAGTCGGAACCGGAGATCGAGTAGAACGGGACGCCGGCCTCGCCCGCGACGGCGCGCGCGAGCAGCGTCTTGCCCGTACCGGGAGGCCCGTACAGCAGGACGCCCTTGGGGATCTTCGCGCCGACGGCCTGGAACTTCGCCGGCTCCTGGAGGAACTCCTTGATCTCGTGGAGTTCCTCGACAGCCTCGTCGGACCCCGCCACATCGGCGAAAGTCGTCTTCGGGGTGTCCTTGGTGATCAGCTTGGCCTTGGACTTGCCGAACTGCATGACCTTGGAGCCGCCGCCCTGCATCTGATTCATCAGGAACAGGAAGACGACCACGATCAGGACGAAGGGCAGCAGCGAGAGAAGGATCGAGATGAACGGGGACTGCTTCGACGGCGAGACGGTGTAACCCTTCTCGATGTCACCGCTCTCGAACTTCTTCTGCAGCGTGTCGGCGAGCTGGACACCCTGGTCACCGATGTAGCTCGCCTGGAACTTGCTGCCGGACTCGCCCGCGAGTTTCTGGCCGTCCTTCAGCTCGATCTTGAGGATTTGTTCGTCGCCGGTGGTCAGCTTGGCCTGGTCCACCTGGTTCTTGCTGATCGCCTGGATCACCTTGCCGGTGTCCACCGTCTTGTAGCCGCCCGACGAGCCGACGACCTGCATCAACACGACCACGGCGAGGACGGCCAGCACGATCCACATGACCGGCCCACGGAAGTATCGCTTCACGTCCATCCATACGGAGCGAAGTCGCCCCGTCCCTCCTGCCCGTAGGTAAATGCTGCTGTGAGAATAAGACTGTTTCTTCGGACGGTACCCCAGCATTGTCGCCTGTGACCGCCTGGGCCGTCTGTCAAACCCGCCTTCAAAGGCTCCAACGGCGGGAACCCGTCAAGGGTTCCCGGGGGTGCGCCCAGGTCGGGTGCGGGCCGGAGGAGGGCTGCGGGGCCTTCAGCCGCCGTAGACGTGCGGGGCGAGCGTGCCGACGAAGGGCAGGTTGCGGTACTTCTCCGCGTAGTCCAGCCCGTAGCCGACGACGAACTCGTTGGGGATGTCGAAGCCGACCCACTTGCAGTCGAGCGCGACCTTCGCCGCGTCCGGCTTGCGCAGCAGGGTGCAGATCTCCAGGCTGGCGGGTTCACGCGACCCCAGGTTCGACATCAGCCAGGACAGGGTCAGGCCCGAGTCGATGATGTCCTCGACGATCAGGACGTGCTTGCCCTTGATGTCGGTGTCCAGGTCCTTGAGGATCCGGACGACACCGGAGGACTGGGTGCCCGCGCCGTACGAGGAGACAGCCATCCAGTCCATCGTGACGGGGGTGGACAGCGCGCGCGCCAGGTCCGCCATCACCATCACGGCGCCCTTGAGGACACCGACGATGAGCAGGTCCTTGCCCGCGTACTCCGCGTCGATCTTCGCGGCCAGCTCGACGAGCTTCGCGTCGATCTCTTCCTTGGTGAGGAGCACCGACTGAAGATCGGTGCTCATGTCCTTCTCGTTCACCCACGTCTCTTTCTTTGCCTGCCCGGCCCGGGGTGGTGCCCCGGCCGTGCGCAGCCGCTCGCCTGCATGTCAGCCGCTTGTGCTTCAGCTCTGCCGAATCACCAGTCTGCCACCCTGGCGCCGGGCTTCGACGCGGCCGGGCAGGTTGATGGCCTGCTGGCCGCGCCAGCCGGTGATCAGACGGTCGACTTCCTCGATGTGGCGGGCGAAGAGGGAACCGGCCGGAGCGCCTGCCTCTACAGCCGCCCGGCGCAGCACCCGACGGCGTACGGCAGGGGGCAGCGCGAACAGCTTGGCGCAGTCCAGCTGCCCGGCGTCGTCCCGTACGGCGGTGTCGGCCTCGGCGGCCCAGGTGTCCAGGGCGTCGGCGTCGTCACGGGACAGCTGCGCGGTCCGGGCCAGGGCCTCGACGACGCCTTTGCCGAGCGCCTTCTCCAGGGCGGGCAGGCCCTCGTGGCGCAGCCGGGAGCGGGTGTAGGCGGGGTCGGTGTTGTGCGGGTCGTCCCAGACGGGCAGGGACTGGACCAGGCAGGCCTTGCGGGCGGTCTGCCGGTCGAGCTGCAGGAAGGGGCGACGGTAGCGGCCGGCCGGGCCGGAGGCGGCGGCCATGCCGGAGAGCGAGCGGATGCCGGAGCCGCGGGCGAGGCCGAGCAGGACGGTCTCCGCCTGGTCGTCACGGGTGTGGCCGAGCAGGACGGCGGCGGCGCCGTGGCGCTCGGCCGCGGCGTCCAGGGCCGCGTAGCGGGCGTCGCGGGCGGCGGCCTCGGGTCCGCCGTCGCGGCCGACCTGCACGGCGACGGCCTCCACCGGATCGAGGTCCATGGCGGCGAGGCGGGCGACGACCTCGGCGGCGCGGGCGTCGGACCCGTCCTGGAGGTTGTGGTCGACGGTGATGCCGCCGGCCCGGACGGCGAGTTTGCGGGCCTCGAAGGCGAGGGCGGAGGCGAGCGCCATGGAGTCGGCGCCGCCGGAGCAGGCCACCAGCACCAGTGGGGCGTCGGGGCGTTCGGGGAGTGCGGGGCGCCGCCTGCCCGAACCGGCCTCGGCGAGCTCGGGGCGCGGGGCGCGTTCGGTGCGTTCGGCGAATTCGTTCAGTACGTCGTGGAGTACGCGGCGGACCGCCAGGCGTATCGCCGCGACCGCAGGATGGGGACCCATGTCCGGTGCCCTTCGTGAAGTTTCGGGGGTGCCTCGGAGCGTCGGGACGGGAAGAGTGCCGTCACCCAGAGTGCGTCGATCGTGACAGAGCCAAGTCGTTCATCGAGCATTGCACGCCTTCCCATGCCCCTACGGTCCCTCGGATGGGTGATTACCGGGGCGTACTTCTTCCGGCTTTCCCCATCGGCCGCCTCATGATCACGACTCTGCCTTACGGTGCACCCTCGCGATCCAGTCCACCGGTTTGGCGATCTCGGCCTTGGTGGGGAGCGTGTTCGGAGAGGTCCAGACCCGGTTGAAGCCGTCCATGCCGACCTCGTCGACGACGGCGCGCACGAACCGCTCGCCGTCCCTGTACTGGCGCAGCTTGGCATCGAGGCCGAGGAGCTTGCGCAACGCCTGGTCGAGGCGGCTGGCGCCGCGCGCCCGGCGCTGCTGGAACTTCTCCCGGATCTCTCCGACGGAGGAGACGACCTCGGGACCGACGCCGTCCATCACGTAGTCGGCGTGTCCTTCGAGCAGCGACATCACGGCGGTGAGCCGGCCGAGGATCTCGCGCTGGGCGGGCGTCTGGACGAGCTCGACGAAGCTGCGGCCGCCGTCCTCGCCCTCCTCGCCCTCGGGCGTGCTGCCGGCGAGCGACTGGGCGGCCTCGCGGAGCCGTTCCAGCACGGTCATCGGGTCGACGTCGGTCTCGTCGAGGAACGACTGGATTTCGCCCTGCAGATGGTCGCGGAGCCAGGGGACACCGGTGAACTGGGTGCGGTGGGTCTCCTCGTGGAGCGCGACCCAGAGCCGGAAGTCGTGCGGGTCGACGTCGAGTTCGCGCTCGACATGGACGACGTTCGGGGCGACGAGCAGCAGTCTGCCACCACCGCTGAGGGAGGCCGGGAGCTCACGGCTCGCGGGAGCGAACGTCTCGTACTGTCCGAGGACCCGGGAGGCCAGGAACGACAGCAGCATGCCCAGCTCGACGCCGGTCACCTTGGAGCCGACCGCGCCGAGCACGGCACCGCCGGGGCTGCTGGAGCGCCGGTTCTCCATTTTCGTCAGGAGCGGACGGAGCAGTTCGCGGAAGCCCGCGACGTTCGCCCTGATCCAGCCGGCCCGGTCGACGACCAGGACCGGGGTGTCCTCCGGTTCGGTCCCCTCCGGGATCATCCGGGTGAAGGAACGGACGTGCTCCTCCGACGCCTTGGCATGTCTGCGGAGCTCCGCGACGACCTCGCGGGCCTCCTCGCGGCTGATGTCGGGTCCCGGCCGTACGAGCCGGGTCGCGGTCGCGACCGCGAGATTCCAGTCGACCATCTCGGCACCACCGATGCTCGTCATGCGTCAACCGTACGTGCTCGGGTCCGCCCGCGGTGTGCTGTTGACCGGCTCATCGGGTACGGACGACGAGGCTCGTGGCGAGGGCGTCGAGGGCCGACTGGGCCTCGGACGGTGACGTCGTGCCGGACGCCAGGAAGGCGAAGGCGAGCAGTCGGCCCCGTGCGTCCACGACCGTTCCGGCGAGGGTGTTCACCCCGGTGAGGGTGCCGGTCTTGGCGCGGATCAGTCCGGTGCCGCGCGAGGTCGAGGTGTACCGGTTGCCGAGCGTGCCGGTGAAACCTGCCACCGGGAGGCCGGTCAGGACGGGGCGCAGCTCGGGGCGGCCGGGTTCGGCGGCGCGAGCGAGGAGGCCCGCCAGCAGCCCGGCGGTGACCTTGTCCTTGCGGTTCAGTCCGCTGCCGTCGGCGAAGTTCGCGCCGGCCAGCGGCAGGTGCAGCTTCTTCAGCCGGGCCGTGACGGCCCGTCGGGCGCCGTCGAAGTCGGCCGGTTCGCCGGCGGCCAGGGCGGTCTGCCGGGCCAACGCCTCGGCGATGTCGTTGTCGCTGTTGGTCAGGGCCCGTTCGACCAGGGCGGACAGCGGGGCGGAGAGATGTGTGGCGACCGGCCGGGACGCGGCGGCGGCGCGGCCCCGCGCGGGGGCGGACCGGGTGCCGATACCGGCGTCGTTCAGGAGTCCGGCGAAGGTGCGGGCGGCGTCACCGGCCGGGTCGCCGCTGCGCGGGGCGGGTCCGCTGTCCGTCCGGTCGAGCCGCCCCTCGTCCAGCATCAGGGCGCTGACCGGGGCGATGTTCTCGTTGGGGCCGATCGGGTGCCGGGCGGGGCCGGAGTACCGGGAGGTGTCGTACCGGAGCCGGACTGAGTCGACCCCGCGGTCGCGCAGGGCTCGTACGGCCCCGGCGGCCAGTTCGCGCAGCGCCGCCTTGTCGAGGGTGGGGTCGCCGCCGCCCACGAGGGTGAGGGTGCGGGAGTCCGGCGACGCCCGGACGGTCGTGGCGATGCGATGGTCGGGGCCGAGTGCGGAGAGTGCGGCGACGCCGGTGGCGATCTTGACGGTGGAGGCGGGTGTCATCGCGGTGTCGGCCCCCTTCCCGTACAGCCGCTTGCCGGTGGCCGTGTCGATGACGACGCCGGTGCGGGCGGTGCCGAGCGCGGAGGAGTCCAGCAGCTTGTCGAGGGTGGTGCGGAGAGCGGCCGCCGCTCCGTCCGGGGCGGCCTTGTCGACCCGGGTGCCGAGGGCCGCGAGGACGGCCGGGGCACTGGGGGCGGGGGCCGGCGTGGCGGGCGCGGCGGACACGGCGGGTTCGTGATGTGCGCCACCTGTGCGGTCCCGGGCGGCTGTCCACTGCCGCTCGGCCTTACGCTGACCCGAGTCCCAGGGGCCGGCGGCGAGGACGGCGCCGGCCGCGAGCGCCAGGCCGAGGACGGCGGAGCCTGCCGTGAACTGCCAGTTGCTCCATCCGTTCACCGTGTCCAGGCAGCCCGCCACGGTCGGCCTGCGCAACGCGTTCAACGGGTTGATCGACGGTCTTTTCACCGGCTCGGTCACCGTTGACCAGCCCCTTTCGCGAGCACACATCTCCGTGGGGGACACTTAATCACCAGTCGTATGTGTTGATCATGGAGGAGCCACCCGTGGAGTTCGACGTCACCATCGAGATCCCGAAGGGTTCGCGGAACAAGTACGAGGTGGACCACGAGACCGGTCGGATCCGCCTGGACCGTCGACTCTTCACCTCGACCAGCTACCCGGCGGACTACGGCTTCGTCGAGAACACCCTCGGCGAGGACGGCGACCCGCTGGACGCGCTGGTCATCCTGGACGAGCCGACCTTCCCCGGCTGCCTCATCAAGTGCCGCGCCATCGGCATGTTCCGCATGACGGACGAGGCCGGCGGCGACGACAAGCTGCTGTGCGTCCCGGCCTCCGACCCGCGGGTGGAGCACCTGCGCGACATCCACCACGTGTCGGAGTTCGACCGCCTCGAGATCCAGCACTTCTTCGAGGTCTACAAGGACCTGGAGCCCGGCAAGTCCGTCGAGGGTGCCGACTGGGTCGGCCGCGCCGAGGCCGAGGCCGAGATCGAGGCCTCCTACAAGCGCCTCGAGGCGCAGGGCGGCAAGCACTGACACTGCGGTGTCCGTGACTGCCGCACGGGCGTGAGCCCGGTTCCGCTTACGGCCTCCCCCGCGGTCGGGAGCCCACTCCCTGCCGTGGGGCAGGCCGTTACGGTTCCCGCTGCGGTTCCGTGAAGAGTTCGGCGCAAGGAACGGGCGGTACACCCCTCACCGGTGTGCCGCCCCTTTCGCATATGCGCACATGACCGTGCCCATACTGGGGCAGGAGCGCAACCCAAGACGCGCAGCCAAGAAGGAGCGAGGTCCAGTGGTGGCGGAACCGGGCGGTCCCGAGGATCAGAAGCCCCAGTCCGACGAGGCGCGCAGCGCCTTTGTCCCGCCGGCCGGGGTGGAGCGCCCCGCAGCGCCGTCCGAGGACGACCACCCCACCTCGGAATTCGCTCTCCCGGCCGGTCTGACGACCGAACCGCAGGGGTCCGGATCCGGCCCGGGACCGGGTTCCGCTTCCGGCTCCGGACCGGGTTCGGACACGATCGGTTCGGCCTTCGCCCCGCCGAGCACGTACAGCGCCAGCCAATCGCCGCCCGCCTTCACTCCCGCGCACGGCATGCCGATGATCCGGCTGACCAAGGAAGCTCCCTGGCAGGACCGGATGCGCACGATGCTGCGGATGCCGGTTGCCGAGCGGCCGGCGGCCGAGCCGGCCCAGAGGCCCGATGACACGGGACCCGCGGTGCCGCGTGTGCTCGACCTGACGCTGCGTATCGGGGAGTTGCTGCTCGCGGGTGGTGAGGGCGCGGAGGACGTCGAGGCCGCGATGTTCGCGGTGACCCGCTCGTACGGTCTCGACCGGTGCGAGCCGACAGTCACCTTCACCCTGCTGTCGATCTCGCACCAGCCGTCGCTGGTCGACGACCCGGTGACGGCGAGCCGTACCGTACGCCGCCGCGGCACCGACTACACCCGGCTGGCCGCCGTCTTCCGGCTCATCGACGACATCACCCACGAGGACGTCGAGGTCTCCCTGGAGGAGGCGTACCGGCGGCTCGCCGAGATCCGCCGCAACCGGCATCCGTACCCCGGCTGGGTGCTGACACTGGCCGCCGGCGGGCTGGCGGGTGCGGCATCGGTGCTGGTCGGCGGCAACGCACTGGTCTTCGTGGTGGCGGCGATCGGCGCGATGCTCGGCGACCGGTTCGCCTGGCTCTGCGCCGGGCGCGGGCTGCCGGAGTTCTACCAGTTCGTGGTGGCGGCGATGCCCCCGGCCGCCATGGGGGTCGCGCTGACCCTCACCCACTCGACGGACATCCAGCCGTCCGCAGTCATCACCGGTGGGCTGTTCGCGCTGCTGCCGGGGCGGGCCTTGGTGGCGGGCGTCCAGGACGGCCTGACCGGCTTCTACATCACCGCGGCGGCCCGGCTCCTCGAAGTCATGTACCTCTTCATCGGCATCGTCACCGGGGTGCTGCTGGTCCTGTATCTGGGAGTGCAGCTGGGGGCCCAGCTCAATCCGGAGACGCGGTTCGTGGTCCACGACCGGCCGGTGGTGCAGATCCTGGCGTCGATGGCCCTCTGTTTCGCCTTCGCGATCCTGTTGCAGCAGGAGTGGTCCACGGTGCTCGCGGTGACCCTGAACGGCGGTGTGGCCTGGGTGATCTACGGGGCGATGGCCCGGACCGGCGGTATCTCACCGGTGGCGGCCACGGCGGTGGCCGCCGGGCTGGTGGGGCTGTTCGGGCAGCTGCTCTCGCGGTACCGGTACACCTCGTCGCTGCCCTTCATCACGGCCGCGATCGGTCCGCTGCTGCCAGGTTCGGCGACGTACTTCGGTCTGCTGGGTGTCGCGCAGAACGATCTGGTCCGGGGGCTCGCCTCGCTGTCGACCGCGGTGGCGACGGCGCTGGCCATCGCGATCGGGGTGAATCTGGGAAGCGAGATCTCCCGGCTGTTCATGCGGGTGCCCGGAGCAGTCGGCGGGGCGAACCGCCGCGCGGCCAAGCGGACGCGCGGCTTCTGACCCGGGTACGGGACAGCCCTCAGCAGCGGTCAGCGCTTGGCGTGGCGGCCGCGCTGGCCCGTGGACGGGGCGCCGTCGCCGACGATCGGGCCCCGGCCTGCGCCGCCCCCGGCGGTCACTTCCTTCTTCGACTTGCTGCGGGCGCGCAGGAACTCGACAGCGATCGGCACCACCGAGATCAGCACGATCAGGATGAGCATCGCCTCGATGTTCTTGCGGACGAACTCGATCTGCCCGAGCCCGGCACCGAGCAGGGTGACCCCGACGCCCCAGAGCACACCGCCGATGATGTTGAACGTGATGAACGAGCGGTAGCTCATCCGGCTCACACCGGCGATGATCGGCGTGAACGTACGCACGACAGGCACGAAGCGGGCCAGGATCAGCGACTTCGGCCCGTACTTCTCGAAGAAGTCGTGGGCCTTCTCGACGTTCTCCTGCTTGAAGAGGCGGGAGTCGGGGCGCTTGAAGAGCGAAGGCCCGACCTTGCGGCCGAAGAGATAGCCCACCTGGTCCCCGATGACCGCCGCCAGCGCCACCAGGACGCAGACCAGCCACAGCGGGGTGTGCAGCTTGTCCGTCGTCACCAGCAGACCCGTGGTGAACAGCAGGGAGTCGCCGGGCAGGAAGAAGCCGATCAACAGCCCGGACTCGGCGAAGACGATGACCAGCACACCGAGCAGTCCGAACTGCCCGATGAGATAGTCCGGGTCCAGCCAGCTCGGTCCGAGCGCAAGCGTATTCAAGGGTCCGGGCTCCAGGATCGGTCGATGGCGGCTGCGTGGCTGCCCAAAGCTATCAACGCCTGATGACGGCTCCGGGTTCCAGTGGACCTCACGGGGATGCACACCGGGTGAACCGGGACAAAGCTGTCCTCAGGAGGTGCCACACGATGGGCATTGAGGATTACGGCGGCGGGCAGACGACACAGTCCGATGTCCTGGTCGTCACCACCAACGACGCCCCCGGGTACCGGGTGACCCGGGTGATCGGTGAGGTGTTCGGTCTGACCGTGCGCTCGCGTCACCTCGGCAGCCAGATCGGCGCCGGGCTGAAGTCGATGATCGGCGGCGAACTGAAGGGGCTGACCAAGACCCTCGTCCAGACCCGCAATCAGGCCATGGACCGGCTTGTCGAGCAGGCGAAGGCGCGCGGCGCCAACGCGGTGCTGATGATGCGGTTCGATGTGACGGAGTCGGCCGATGCGGGCACGGAGGTCTGCGCGTACGGCACGGCAGCCGTCGTCGAGAAGGCCTGACCGTCCCGACGGGGGCCGACGGGGGCCGAGGTGCTCTCGACCCCCGTGCCCGGAGTTACGCCCGGCGCTCGGCATTGGCATTGATCGCATCCCGCAGGTGTTCGGCCAGCCCGGGCCCGATCGACTCGTAGTAGGCGCGGAACTGCGGATCGCTGACGTACATCTCGCCGAGCCCACGATGGATGTCGTAGGTGCACTCGTAGAACCATGTGGAGATGTGGAGCCGGTGTGCCTCGGCGAGCTCCATCGCCCGCTCCCCGGTGGCGGGTTCGCCCGCCTCCATCACCGCGGTGTACGCCTCGCTCCACTCGGCGACCTCGGCCCGCATCCGCTTCCAGTCGTCCTTGGTGTACCGGGCCACCCGGCGCTGCGACTCCGCGTACGTGGCGGTGGAGCCCCAACGGCGCTCCGCCTCCTCCGCATGCTCCTCCGGGTCCTTGGCCCCGAAGACCTCGAACTTCTCCTCGGGCGTGAGATTGATACCCATCTTCCTTGCCTCCATGGCTGTTTCGACGGCGGCGGCCATCTTCTGGAGTTCGGCGATCCGGTCGGACAGCAACGCGTGCTGGCGGCGCAGGTGGTCCTGCGGATCCGCTGCCGGGTCGTCGAGCAGCACCGCGATCTCTTCGAGCGGGAAGCCGAGTTCCCGGTAGAACAGGATCTGCTGCAGCCGGTCGAGGTCGGCGTCGCTGTAACGCCGGTGCCCCGCGTGGCTGCGCCCGCTGGCCGACAGCAGCCCGATCCCGTCGTAGTGGTGCAGGGTCCGCACCGTGACTCCGGCGAACCCGGCGACCTGTCCCACGGCAAAGTCCACGGCTCTCCGCTCCCTTCTGCTTTCGCTCTGTACGTCGGTGCGTCGGTGCAGACCCGAGCCTGAGCCCTGACGTGACGTGAGGTGCAAGCCCGAATTGCCCTCACACCTTGACGCAATGGAGGGTTATGCGGCTTTTGCATCGTCATGGTGACCCGATGGCCTCCGACTCCGGCGCTCTCGCCCGGACCACCCCGGCGCGCCGGCTGCTGTTCCTCATCGTGCCCGCCCTGGTCGTCGGGACGGCCGCGGCCCTGGCCCTGCTCGCGCGTTCCAAGCGCTGCGGCATCCGGTCCTGATGCTGACCGCCGGCGGTCTGCTGCTCGGGCTGCTCGGCGCGCTCGGCGGGCATCTCACCCTCTTCAAGGGGCTGGCCGAGGTGAAGGAGCTCAGCGCCGATCCGAGCGGCTGGTCGCCCGGGCAGTTCGCCGCCATGGCCGTGGTGAAGACAGCCGCCCTGGTGATCGCCACAACCTGTGGTTTCCGGGGCGGGCGGATCTTCCCGTCCGTCTTCGTGGGCGTCGCGCTCGGCATGTGCGCCCATGCGCTGGTCGGCACGGTCCCGTTGGCCCTCGCGGTGCCGAGCGCGGTGCTGGGGGTCCTGCTGGCCGTCACCCGGCAGGGCTGGCTGAGCCTGTTCACGCCGGCGGTGCTGGTCAGTGACTCGGGAGTGCTGCCGCTGCTCTGCGTCGCCTCCCTGCCGGCCTGGCTGTTGGTGACCGGAAGGCCGCAGATGCAGCTGCGCGCGGACGGCACACCGCTGCGGTGAGCCGGGTCCCCTCCCGGTGCCGTCCGACGCGCCGGTCACGACAGTTGTCCGTATCGTCGCATTCGTATGGTCATGCGTCGCCCTGCCCCACGGAGGATTGTGCAATGCCCACGTCCGTCAACGTCGCCGTCATCTACTACTCCTCCACCGGCACCGTGGCCACCATCGCCAACGCGATCGCGGAGGACGCCGAGAAGGCGGGTGCCCAGGTCCGGCTGCGCAGGGCCGCCGAGCTCGCCCCGCAGGCCGCCATCGACTCCAACCCCGCCTGGGCGGCCAACGCGAAGGCGACCGCCGACATCCCCGTGGCCGCGCCGGACGACATGGTCTGGGCGGACGCCGTGATCTTCGGTACGCCGACCAGGTTCGGCAACGTCACCTCCCAGCTCAAGCAGTTCCTGGACACCCTGGGCGGCCTCTGGCAGGCGGGCCGTCTCGCGGACAAGGTGTACAGCGGCTTCACCTCCACCAGCACCACGCACGGGGGGCAGGAGTCCACGCTGCTCGCCCTGTACCACACGATCCACCACTTCGGCGGCATCCTCGTCGCTCCCGGATACACGGACCCGTCGAAGTTCGTCGACGGAAATCCGTACGGCACCTCGCACGTGGCGGGGCAGGGCGACATCCCGGTCGGTGAGCAGACGCTGACCGCCGCCCGGGTGCAGGCCGATCGCGTCGTGAAGTTCACCCGTGCCATCAAGGACGGCCTCGCGGCCGCGAGCTGACCCCGAGCGCCGACCAGTGCCGTGACCGCCGATGTCTGCCGGAAGGGGCACTGGACCGCCGTAAGAGCCACCACCAGCTGAGAAGGGCTGTCCGCCGATGCCTCTCCATCAGGGTTCGAACCACGGCAGAGGGCCGTCCGAGAAGCACCGCAAGCTCGCCCTCAACCCGTTTTTCGGGGAGGCGGACCCGACCGCGGGTATGACGTCCGCGCCCCCCAGACATCAACTGCCCGACGGTCCGATGCCGCCCTCCACCGCGTACGGACTCGTCCATGACGAGCTGATGCTCGACGGCAACTCCCGGCTCAATCTCGCCACTTTCGTCACCACCTGGATGGAGCCCGAGGCCGGCTCACTGATGGGCGAGTGCCAGGACAAGAACATGATCGACAAGGACGAGTACCCGCGCACCGCCGAGCTGGAACGGCGCTGCGTGGCGATGCTCGCCAACCTGTGGAACGCCCCCGACCCGGCGGCGGCCGTGGGCTGTTCGACCACCGGCTCCAGCGAGGCCTGCATGCTCGCCGGCCTGGCGCTCAAACGACGCTGGGCCGCCAGGAACGCCGACCGCTACCCGGCGACCGCCCGGCCCAATCTGGTCATGGGCATCAATGTGCAGGTCTGCTGGGACAAGTTCTGCAATTTCTGGGAGGTCGAGGCCCGGCAGGTCCCCATGGAGGGCGGCCGCTTCCATCTCGACCCGCAGGCCGCCGCCGAGCTCTGCGACGAGAACACCATCGGTGTCGTCGGAATCCTGGGCTCCACCTTCGACGGTTCGTACGAGCCCATCGCCGAACTCTGCGCCGCCCTGGACGCACTGCAGGAGCGCACCGGGCTCGACATCCCCGTCCATGTCGACGGTGCGTCCGGGGCGATGGTGGCACCGTTCCTGGACGAGGACCTGGTATGGGACTTCCGGCTTCCCCGGGTGTCGTCCATCAACACCTCCGGGCACAAGTACGGCCTGGTCTACCCGGGCGTCGGCTGGGCGCTCTGGCGCTCGCCCGCCGAACTCCCCGAGGAACTCGTCTTCCAGGTCAACTACCTGGGCGGCGACATGCCGACCTTCGCGCTGAACTTCTCCCGGCCCGGCGCCCAGGTGGTGGCTCAGTACTACACGTTCCTGCGGCTGGGGCGGGAGGGCTACCGGGCCGTTCAGCAGGCGTCCCGCGATGTGGCGAGCACACTCGCCGCCCAGATCGAGAAGCTGGGCGACTTCCACCTCCTCACCCGGGGCGACGAGTTGCCCGTCTTCGCGCTGACCACCGCGCCCGATGTGCGGGCGTACGACGTCTTCGACGTGTCACGGCGGCTGCGCGAACACGGCTGGCTGGTGCCCGCGTACACCTTCCCCGCCAACCGGCAGGACCTGTCGGTGCTCCGGGTGGTGTGCCGCAACGGTTTCTCCTCGGACCTCGCGGAACTGCTCATGGAGGACCTGCGCCTGCTCCTGCCCGACCTGCGCTCCCAGCGGCATCCGTTGAGCCACGACCGGGAGGTCCCGACGGCGTTCCATCACTGAGTCAGGGGCTAGCGGCCGAGCCGGGCGAACCTCCGCACCGCCAGCGGCAAGAACACCGCGATCAGCACCAACGGCCAGACCACCGCGAGACGTTCGGCATGGACGGACGCCCAGGAGTCCTCGGAACCGCCGGGGTTGCCGAACAGCCCGCGGACCGCCGTGGCCGTCGCCGACATCGGGTTCCATTCGACGACCGCGCCCAGCCAGCCCGGCATCGACGCCGGCGTCGCGAAGACGTTGGAGAGGAAGCCGACCGGCCAGACCAGGATCTGCACCGCCTGCACCATCTCCGGCTTCCCCGCGACCATCGCCAGCTGGATGCCCGCCCACAGCATCGCGAACCGCAACAGCAGGAGCAGACCGACCGCGCCCAGCGCCGCGGTGACCCCGTTGTGCCAGCGCCAGCCGACCGCATAGCCGACGCCGATCATCACCGCGAGCGACGCCACCGACTGGAGCATGTCCGCGACGCTCCGGCCGACCAGCACCGAACCGGAAACCATCGGCATGGCGCGGAACCGGTCGATGACGCCCTTGGTGAGGTCCTGGGTGACCGCGAGCATGGTCGCTTCCAGGCCGAACGCCATGGTCAGCGCGAGCATGCCGGGCACCAGGAATTCGGCGTGGTCGCCGTCGACGCCTCGGCCGCCGCCGACCAGATACGTGAACATCAGCAGCAGCATCACGGGAAAGACCAGGCCGACGACGAGCTGCACCGGTTGCCGCGCCCAGTGGGCGAGTTCGCGCCGGGTCATCGTCCAGGAGTCGGCCAGCACCCAGCCGACCGCGCTCGTGCTGGTGCGCGTACCGATGGCACTCATGCGGCAACCTCCGTGTCTGCGCCCGTGAGCGCCAGGAAGACCTCGTCCAGGGTGGGGCGGCGCACCGCGATGTCCTCCGCCTCGATCCCTGCCTCCTGCAGCGCCCGCAGCGTCCGGGTGAGCGTCGCCATCCGGTCCCCGACGGGCGCCCCGATCAGCCGCCGGTCGGCGTCAAGGACCGTGCCGCCCGTCAGAAGCGCTGCCGCGGAGCCCAGTTGGGATGCGTCACGGACGACGACGTCGATACGGTCCCCGCCGATCCGCTCCTTCAATGTGTCGGCGGTGCCGTCCGCAACCACCCGGCCGCCGTCGATCAGCGAGATCCGGTCCGCGAGCTGGTCGGCCTCCTCCAGATACTGCGTGGTCAGCAGGACGGTCGTGCCCCCTCCGACCAGGGAGCGCACCGACGACCACACCTCGGCGCGTCCGCGCGGGTCGAGTCCGGTCGTCGGCTCGTCCAGGAAGAGCACCTCGGGATCGGTGATGAGGGAGGCGGCCAGATCGAGCCGCCGGCGCATACCACCGCTGTACTCCTTGACCGGCTTGCGGCCGGTGTCCGCGAGCCCGAATCGGGCCAGCAGTCCGTCGGCCCGCACACCCGCCCGGCGTGCGCCCAGGTGGTACAGCCGGCCGAACATCTCCAGGTTCTGCCGTCCGCCGAGCTCCTCGTCGAGGGCGGCGTGCTGCCCGAGCAGCCCGATCCGCCGCCGGACCTCACCGGCCTCGCTCCGCACATCGAACCCCGCCACCTCGGCCCGGCCCCCGTCGGGGCGGAGCAGCGTGGACAGGATGCGTACGGCCGTGGTCTTGCCCGCGCCGTTGGGGCCGAGCACGGCGTGCACCGTGCCCCGGCCGACCGTGAGATCGAGGCCGTCCAGGGCGCGCTTGCCCCCGTACCTCTTGTGCACATCGTCGAGAACGATCGCGTCCGCCACCCTCGCCACACCCTCTCGTCGCCACAACAAGACGTCTAGTCAAACTTGACTAGATGGGGAAGGTAACCGGAGCCGACCCATTCGTCAAACTTGATTAGTCGAGATCCCCGGGATCCGGGACACCGGTCGCGTACGGGTTCTCCTCACCCTCGGCGAGTACTCCGACGAACGGATCACCCTCTCCCGCGAAGGTGTACGCGCCGCCCTCGATCCGCTCGATCAGCCCCAGGGTCCACTCGGCTCCCGCGTCCGCCGAGTGAACCCACATGTTCATGATCTCGCCGATGTGACCGAGCGATCCGGGCCCGGCCTCCGGCGTGTAGTACTCGGTGACCGACGCCCGCCAGGCCGCCAGCCCCGCCACCCGCTCCTTGAGCAGCGCGACCGCCTCGGACCGCTCCAGATCGACGATGAAGCCGATGCCCGCCGACAGCACGTCCATCTTCTGGTCGTACGAGGTCAGCGCCGCGCGCAGCAGCGAGAAGTACTCCTCGGTACCCTTCTCGGTGATCTCGTACTCGGTACGGGGCGGGCCGCCCGCGGTGCTCGGGGCGATCTCATGGGCGATCAGCAGCCCGTGTTTCGCCATCTGCTTCAGGGCGTGGTAGACCGAGCCCGGCTTGGCGTTGGACCACTCGTGGGCGCCCCAGTACTCCAGGTCGTTGCGGACCTGATAGCCGTGCGCCCGGCCGTGCTGACGTACGGCACCGAGGACCAGCAGCCGGATCGCGGACATCCCACTCACCCTTCCTATTCAACTTTGACTAGGGTAGCCCGCCTCCTCGGCGACCAGCTCGAAAGCGGTCCGGCCGTCCAGGGACTCCCGGATGATGTCCGCGTGGCCGGCATGCCGGGCGATCTCCTCGACGAGATGGACGACCAGCCAGCGCATCGAGCAGCGCTCACCCTTCGGGAACCAGGGCGCCTCGGGAAGCGGGAACGTGTCGTCCATGCTCTCCACCGAGCGGATGAACTCCTCGGTCTCCGCCGCGGCCTTCGCCCAGAACTCCAGCATCTGCGGGACTGTCTCGTCCCCGACCAGCCGGAAGCTGTCCCCCCAGGTCTCCTCGGTGCGGGCATTCTCGTTGGGGCGCTGCTGGGCGAGGCACAGCCAGTTCACCTCGGTCTCCGCTACATGCTTGAGCAGCCCGGAGAGGGAGAGTTCGCTGGCGCTCGGCCGGCTCGCCGCCTGCTCCTCGGTGAGCCCGAGCAGCGAGCGCCGGATCGCGCCGCGCTGGGCCTCGACGAAGGAGAGGAGCACGCCGCGCTCGTCGCCGTGAACGCCTGCGGGAACGTGAGTGACCATGATGTCCGCCCTTCGGGACCGTTCGAGCCTGGGCTCGGTGTCTTCCTGACACCGACCAAGCTACGGATCCTTGCGGACAGCTTCCGTCCTCAACTGGCGGGCATCAGAGCGAGAATTCGGTCCGGCCGTGCTGGATCGAGATCCACTTCTGGGTGGTGAACGCCTCCACAGTGGCGTCGCCGTTCAGCCGCCCGGTCCCGGAGAACTTCTCGCCGCCGAACGCCACCAACGGGTCATCCGCGATCGTGGAGTCGTTGACGTGGAACATTCCGGTCACGATGCGCTGCGCGAACCGCACCCCACGCTCGGCGTTCCCGGTGTGCACGGCGCCGCTCAGCCCGTACGGAGTGTCATTGGCGATCCGTACGGCCTCCTCCTCGCCGTCGAACGTCATCAGCAGCGCCACCGGACCGAAGATCTCCTGAGCGAGCAGCGGCGAGTCGTCCGTGAGCCCCGTGAGGACGGTCGGCTCGACGAGATTGCCGCGGGTGCTGCCCCGCACGAGCGCCGTGGCGCCTTCGGCGACCGCCTGGTCGACCAGCGCGGTCAGCGCGTCCGCCTGGAAGGTGTTGATGACCGGGCCGATCTGGGTTTCGGGGTCACGCGGGTCGCCGGTTCTGAGCGCCGCCACCTTGGCGACGAACTTCTCCGTGAACTCGGGTGCGAGGGAGCGGTCCACCAGGATGCGGTTGGCGGCCATGCAGACCTGCCCCTGGTAGACGAAGCGGCTGAAGACGGCCGCGTCGACCGCGTAGTCGATGTCCGCGTCGTCCAGCACCACCAGGGCGCTGTTGCCGCTGAGCTCGAGGATGGCCCGCTTCAGAAGACCGCCCGCGGTCGCACCGACATGGCGGCCGACCCGGTCCGAGCCGGCGAAGGAGATCACTTTGGGCACGGGGTGCGCTATCAGCGCGTCGCCGATCTCGGCGATGTCGGTGACCAGGACGTTGAGCAGTCCGGCGGGCAGCCCGGCGTCCTCGAAGATCTTGGCGATCAGTCCGCCGCCGACGACGGGAGCGTTCTGGTTGGGCTTGATGACGACCGCATTGCCGAGCGCCAGGGCCGGTGCGACCGACTTCATCGTCACCAGGAAAGGGAAGTTGAACGGGCTGATCACGCCTATGACGCCGACGGGCAGCCGGTAGACGCGGTTCTCCTTGCCGTTCAGCGGGGACGGCAGGATCCGCCCCTCGGGGCGCACCGCCTGCTGGATCGCCTCGCGCAGGAAGTCCTTGGCGCAGCGGATCTCGAACTCCGCCTTGAGCCGCGTGCCGCCCAGTTCGTCGCCGATCGCCCCGACGATGTCCTCGGTGCGCTCCTCGGTGATACGCAGGGCGCGTTCGAGGACGAGGCGCCGTTCGTACGGGTTGGTGTTGGCCCAGACCCGCTGGGCGCGCTCGGCGGCACGGTAGGCCTCGTCGACCTCCTGCGCGGTGGCGACGGTGATCGCGGCAAGCTTTTCCCCGTTGTACGGATTGAAATCGATGATGTCCCACGAGCCCGTGCCGGTCCGCCACTCACCGTCGATGTACTGGCTGGCCAGCTCGTTGAAGAAGGACATGCGATCCCTTACTGCAGGTGCAGACTCCTGGTGATACGTCATCGTACTGATGAATCAGGACAGTTGGAGAAGCCCGCGGAGCAGATCGCGGCTCTCTTCGGGACCCGGACTTTCGTCGTGGAGCCGCGTCATCGCCCTTTCGTACTGGGCGACTTCCTCGGCCTTGTCCAGATAGAGCGCACTTGTCAGCTGCTCCAAATAGACAATGTCCGACAGGTCGGATTCCGGGAATCGCAGCATCGTGAAGGAACCACTCTCTCCGGCATGCCCGCCAAAACTGAAGGGCATCACTTGAAGCGTGATGTTCGGGTGTTCCGACATTTCGATCAGATGACGCAATTGCGCGCGCATCACCTCGCGTTCGCCGTACGGGCGGCGCAGTGCCGCTTCGTCCAGCACGGCGTGGAAACTCGGAGCGCGTTCGGAGACGAGGACCTTCTGCCGCTCGAGCCGGAGCGCGACCCGGCGGTCGATCTCGGCAGCGGGGGCGCCGGACATACCGCGGGAGACGACGGCGTGCGCATAGGCCTCGGTCTGCAACAGGCCATGGATGAACTGGACTTCATAGATCCGGATGAGCGAGGCCGCCCCCTCCAGACCGATGTACGTCTGGAACCAGCCGGGCAGCACGTCTCCGTAACTGTGCCACCAGCCCGCCACGTTGGCCTCGCGGGCCAGACCGAGGAGCGAGTCGCGCTCCACCTCGTCCGTGACCCCGTAGAGCGTGAGCAGGTCCTCGACGTCCCTGGCCTTGAAGCTCACCCGTCCCAACTCCATGCGGCTGATCTTCGATTCGGAAGCACGGATGGAGTAGCCGGCCGCCTCGCGGGTGATGCCGCGTGAGTCGCGCAGCCGCCTGAGCTGAGAGCCCAGCAGGATGCGCCGCACCACAGATCCACTCGACTCGCCTGCCGCCACTGGTCCAACCCTCCCCATCGCTTCCTGGGCATCGGGGCACCCCCTGAACCCCAAGAGCCGGATTCTGCCATCAAAACGCTTCGGCCCGTACTCGTTCGATTACAGAAATGAGAAGACTTCCGGAAAGCCATGAAACTGTCTGCAGGGAGAAATGAGCAAGAACCAGCACGGGGTCGGACAGGTCCGGCGCGTGCACGTGCATCTGCCCTTGCATCTGCTCAGCGCATTCGGAACCATGGGCCCCGCGCACCTGCGTGCTCGTTCGTGTTGTCCGCTGTACCACCGCAGTACCGCTACAGCCGCGAATCCCGGGAGTGCCTCGCATGGGGACGAATGGATCGACGATGCTCGGGCCGTTAAGGCAGGGGCTTCCCCCCGCCGATCCCTCAGCCGCCTCCGGATCAGCCACCTGCACCCTGCCGGCCCGGTACGAAGCCGTCGGTGGGGCCCGCCAGTTCACCAAGGCGACGCTGGCCCGGTGGGAGCTGAGCAGCCGTTTCGACGACGTCGCCCTGGTCGTCTCCGAACTCGTCACCAACGCGCTGCGCCACGCACTGCCCGACGACGTCCTGGGGGACCCCCAGGAGGCTCCGGTAAAGCTGCACTTGATGCACTGGTCGTCACGTCTGGTGTGCGCGGTGCGCGACCCCAGTCAGGCGAGTCCGGTGGCTTCCGAGGCGGCGGACTCGGCGGAGTCGGGCCGCGGTCTGTTCCTGGTCGAGTCGTTCAGTGACGGCTGGGGCTGGCACCCGTCCCCCGCACTGGGTCCGGAGAATCCGGCCGCGGGCTCGCAGGCCCTGCGCGGCAAGGTGGTCTGGGCGCTGTTCCGGCTCTCCGACACCGTCTGACGCACGCGGCCCGGCGCGGCGTTCCCCGCACACGGCCTGCGCTTTCCGCCTGGACGGCGGTCAGCCGCCCGCTATCAGATGATCGAACTCCCCGTCCTTCACGCCGAGCAGCAGCGCTTCTATCTCGGCCGGTGTATAGACCAGGGCGGGCCCGTCGGGGTGGCGTGAATTCCGCATCGCCACATCACCGTCGGGCAACTTGGCGAACTCCACGCAGGATCCCTGGGAGTTGCTGTGCCTGCTCTTCTGCCAGACGACTCCGCGAAGCTCTGTGGCGGCCATGCCGTTGTACACGTGGTGCACAGGACGCTCCCCGAGTTGCAAGGTGCAAGTGTCAACTGGTTCGGATCATAGCCGTGTTCATATGCCGATGCATGAGCAGATGCACGTGCACGCGGGGTGTTCTCTTGATTACAGCTTTACCGTCGTCCGCCCGCCCGCTCTCACGGAGAGACAGACGAACAGAGCGTCTATTTGGCTCCCGGCAGCAGGAGTTGCCCCGTAAATGGATCGGAACTCCCTGGTAACTTTGGGCGGTCTTTCGTCAACAAGGGGGAATTTCAGGTGCACTCACTCGTACGAACCGGCGCCGTCGTCGTCGCGGGTCTGGCCGCCGCGGTCGCGTTGACGGGCTGCGGCAGTGACAGCGGGAAGAGCGACTCGGACAAGGGCGCAGCCGACGGTCCCGCCTCGGCACCGGCCGACGGCAGCGACAGCGGTTCCGCGCGAGACGCCGCGGCGCTCGACGGGACATGGGCCGGGGTGACCGACGGCAAGGCCGTCGCCCTGTCGGTCACCGCCGGCAAGGCCGCGCTCGTCGCCGACGCCCACGTCTGCTCGGGCGAGGTGAAGGACATGGGCAAGGTGATGCTGGCGCTGAAGTGCACCGACGGCGACACCGCCCGCACCATGGGAGCCATCGCGTCCAACGACGGCAAGACGCTCGTCGTTCAGTGGGACGCCGGTGGCAAGGACACGCTGGCCAAGACGGAGCCGGGTACGCTGCCGACGGGACTGCCGGGCCTGCCCACCCCGTGACGCGGGAGCGCTGCCGGACCGTTCAGCTCCGTCCGGCACCGCTCGTTTCGGGCCGGGGGCCCGCGCTGCCGTCCAGTGCCTGGGAGAACTCCTCCAGGGACTCCAGCAGCAGACCGGCCCCGTTCCGTACGACCGGGTCGGATGTCCGCCCGCGCTGCCGGTCCTCCTCGTCCCACCGCTCCAGCGCCTCACGGACCGCGTCCCAGTGCGGTGCACGGCGCTCCCGCACCTCCTTCGCGCCCCGCTCGGTGGCCCGGCGCAGCGCGGCGGCGAGTTGCGCGGCGGCGGGGACCGGAGCGGCATCGCCCTCCGGCAGGTGCGCCTCCATCAGCATCCCGGCCCGGCCCAGCTGGGCGAGGGCGTGCTGGGCGTCCTCGGCGGCCGTGCGGGAGAGGCCGCGGTGGCGCACGGGCTCGTGCTGGGCCCTCGCGACCGCCTCCTGCCAGGCCACGCGGGCTTCGCGGGAGGCAAGGAGCGCGGCACGGACGTCCTCGGGGCCGCGCTCCCCCGGATCCGCGTACTGGTCGACGACTGCTGCGGCGTACCGCCCGCCGGCCGCCAGCCAGTCGCCGAGTCGGTTGCGCAGCCGAGGGGTCTCCCAGGCCGGGTAGACGGCGTACGAGATCATCGCGAGGAGCCCGCCCACCAGGGTGAGGACGACACGTTCGGCCACGGTCTGCGACCAGACGTCGCCCGCCATGCCGAGCAGGAAGACGACGTACGCGGAGACGCACGCCTGGCCGACCACGTACCCGGTGCGCATCAGCAGGTACATCAGCAGGGCGCAGCCGACGGCGAGCGCGGCGGCGGGGCCGGCGCCGGGATGGACGGTCCGGACGATGACGGTGGCGACGAAGACCCCGACGATCGTGCCGCCGAACCGGCCCGCGGCTCGGGCGTACGTCTGGGCGAACTCCGGCCGCATCACCATGATGGCGGCCATCGGCGCCCAGTAGCCGTGCCCGAACGGCAGGGCGACGCCGATGAGATAGCCGACGGCGACGACGGCTGTGACCCGGACGGCGTGCCGCAGGATCGGCGAACCGGGGCGCAGTTCGGCGCGCATCGTCCGCAGGACGACGGGGACCAGCCGCAGCAGGGTGGGGCGGCGGCGGTGCGGCGCGATCGTGTCGGCCGCTTCATCGGCCTCCACCCGGTCCTCCTTCGTCCCGTCGCCCTCGGCGGTCTCGATGACATCGGCGAGCAGCGCGCTGAGGCGGCGCGCGGCACGGCGCGCGGATCCGGTGAGGATCGCCCCGGTGTCGGGGGTCTTCAGGGCGGCGATCGCGGGGGCGGGGAGACGCACCGGGGTGCCGTGCCGGATGGCGCCGGCCGCGGCGTCCAGTACGGAGGCTGCGGCGGCGAGGAGTTCGCGGGCCCGGTCGCGTTCCGGACCTTCGGCGGGGGCGCCCACTGCCGGGTCCGCGAGCGAGGCGAGCACCGGCCTGATCCGTTCGGCGACGCCGCGGAAGCCATGCAGTTCGGCGGGGCGGTGGCGGGCCTGGCGTGGGGTGACGGCGGCGGCGCTGCGGGCGGTCATCAGCGGGACCGGGTCGAACGTGGCGACCGGGTCGTGGCGCAGCCTGCGGGCGTAGTCGGCCTCCGCCGCCAGTGCGCCGGCGAGGGCGTCGCGCTGGGCGCCCCATCTGCGTACCGGAAACAGGACGATCAGCGCCGCCTGGACGACTCCGCCGAACGCGATCATCACAGCGTGCAGGGAAGCCTGGGCGACGGAGGTGGGGAGGGTGATCGTGACCAGCATGATGCCGACATTGGATGCGGCGATGATGCCGCCCGTCGGCCCGGCCGCCCAGGCCAGCCCGGCCAGGAACGTCCAGAGGACCAGCAGGACCATGAACAGCGGGAGATGGACGCCGGTGAGATAGCCGAGGAACGTCGATACCGCGAGACTCGCACCGGAGACCAGGGCCAGGACGGGCCGAGGGCGCCAGCTGCGCTGGAAGGTGGCGATGGCCGCCTGGAACGCACCGAACGCGGAACTGGCGGCGACCACCGGCCCGAAGAAGGCGAGGCCGACCCCGATGACCAGGGCGAGTCCGGCCGCGCCACGGATCGCGATCAGCGGTTCGAGGCGCCGCCGCTCGATCGTCAGCCCCGAGCGGGCGGTCTCCCTCAGCGCCCGGAGCCAGCCCATGGACCGAGCCTAGTCGGAATGCCCCTTATGGGGATTTCCGGTCATCCGGTCGACCGAGAGGCGCCGCCCGCTCGCGTACGCGCCGCTACCGGGAACCGTCGATGCCCGGCCGCTGCTCGCCCATCCGGGCCCGGTCGGCGGCGGCCGTGCCGTGCGCCCAGCCGTCGCCGTCCGTCACTCCGCGCACCCGGGTGCTGGTCGTCCGAGGGAACATCCGGTCCGCGGCGTCCGTGACCGCCACGTCCCTCGCCGCCAGGACCGGCAGCAGATCGTCGTCGGCGGCGGCCCCCTCCGAGGCCGAGGCCGCTGTCACCCGGGCGGTGTCGGACGCCAGGCGCGCGCCCAGCCGCTGGACGTACGCCATCAGGAAGGACTGACGGAACGTCTTGGTCCGCTTGCGCCCTCCGGCCCGCTGGCCCGCCTCGGCCTTCGCCATCGCCGCCGTGCCCTGGACCAGCAGGGAGGTGTACAGCAGTTCCACGGCCTCCAGGTCCGGCTCGAAGCCGACGACCGTCGAGAAGCCGAGCTCGCTGTTCCACACGGCACGGCAGCGGTTCGCGGAGGCGACGGCGTCGAGCAGGATCGCCTTCGCCGTCTCGTACGGGGCATCGACCCCGATCCGGCAGGCGCCCGGCGCCGCCTTGCTGTGCGTGCGGGCGGCGAGGAGGGCCTCGTCGATGGAGTGCCGGGCCATCAGCTCCTGCGCCTTGGTGGTGAGGGCCTCCGCCTCCTCCGGGAACCCGGTCGCCTCCGCCTTCGCGAGCAGCGCGCGGATCCGGGTCAGCATGCGGGGTTCGTCGTGCGCGGGCGGCAGATCGAGCAGGCGGCCGGAGGCGCCGGGCGGCGGGCCGACCGGCTCGATCGAGGGGAGCCGGAGCAGCAGCCGGTAGAGACCGAGGAGGGCGGAGGCGTACGAGAACCGGTCGGGCCGGTTCCGCGGCGGCGGCGCGGGCAGCTCGGCCAGCTGGGACCGCCAGCGTGGCGGCAGCTGCTCGTACCGGCCGGTCTCCGCGGTGATCAGGCCGGCGGCGAGCCCGGCACCCGTCTCGTCGAGTTCGCGGCGGACGATCCGTACGACATCGGCGGGCTGCCAGCCACGCTCCCAGGCACGGCGGACGAATTCCTCTCCGCGCCGGACCAGTTCCGCGTCGGCGGCCGGATCGGCGGCGAGGAGGGAGGCACCGGTGTCGAGACCGGCGTCGCCGTCCGAGTAGAGGGCTGCCGAGAATGCCTGGTCGATCACCGGTTCCATGAGGTCAGGGTAGGCAGGGCGGCGCGGCGGGGTAGGCCTGGCCCTACCCCGGAGACGGGTTCTGGTGGTCGTGTCCGAAGGTTCCGCACGCGGTTCGATCGAAGACATGACCTCCACTGCTGCCGCCGACGCGGTACGGCTCCGCTCCGTACGACGCTCGTACGGGAACCTCGACGCCCTCGGCGGCGTCGACCTCACCGTCCGCCCCGGCACCTTCACCGCCGTCATGGGCCCCTCCGGCTCCGGCAAGTCGACGCTCCTGCACTGCGCAGCCGGGCTCGACCGGCCGACGTCCGGCACGGTCGAGGTAGGCGGGACGGCGCTGACCGGTCTCAGCGAGCGCCGGCTGACACTGCTGCGCCGGGACCGGATCGGTTTCGTCTTCCAGGCGTTCAATCTGGTCCCCTCGCTGACCGCCGCCCAGAACGTGGCGCTGCCCCTGCGGCTCGCGGGCCGCCGCCCGTCCCGTACCGACGTGCGCGCCTCGCTCGCCCGGGTCGGACTCGCCGACCGGGCGGACCACCGGCCCACCGAGCTCTCCGGCGGCCAGCAGCAACGGGTGGCACTGGCGCGGGCCCTGATCACCCGGCCCGCGGTGCTCTTCGGGGACGAACCGACCGGCGCACTGGACACCGCGACGAGCCAGGAGGTGCTGGTGATGCTGCGGGAACTGGTGGACCGGGAGGGACAGACCATCGTGATGGTCACGCATGATCCGGTGGCGGCGGCGTACGCGGACCGGGTGGTCTTCCTGGTCGACGGGCGCATCGCGGACGACCTGACCGGACTCTCCGTGGAACGGATCGCGGCCTGGATGACCGCAGCGCGCGTGAGCGCGGCCCGCACGGACGCCGCGGTCAGGGATCGCGCGGAGGCGGCATCGTGCTGACCGTCGCCCTGGCCGCGCTGCGGACCCGCTGGACCACTCTCATCGGCACCTTCGTCGCGCTCGCGCTCGGCGTGGGGCTGATCGCGACCATGGGGCTGGGACTCGCCTCGACCTTCGACGCCCCGGACCGCAAGCCGCAGCGATTCGCCGCGTCGCCCGTGGTGGTGAAGGGCATCGACACGCTGACCGTGCGGGTGCGGCGCGGACCGTCCACCGCCCATGTCACGAGGAGACTCGCTCATCCACACCCTGTGGATATCAAACTTCTGCGCGACCTGTCAGCGCTCGGCCCGGTGACCCGCGACGGACAGGACGCCGGCGGCGGCCCGGACGCCGTGGGCGTGGACGCTCCCGTCGCCGAGGTCCGCCGCGTCGTGGGCGACCGCGCGGAGGTCCTCACCGGCGACGAGCGCCGCCGCGCCTACCCGGTGACCGAGCGGGACGCCGGGGCGCTGCCGGCCGTGAACGCTCTGCTCGGCACGGCGGGCTCCGTCACCGCGTTCGTCTCGGTCTTCGTCGTCGCGTCGACGTTCGCCTTCGCGGTGGCGCTGCGCCGACGGGAGTTCGGTCTGCTGCGCACGGCGGGCGCCACCCCCGGCCAGCTGCGGCGACTGCTGCTGGTGGAGGCGGCCGTGGTCGGCACCCTCGCCTCGGCGGCCGGATGCGCACTGGGCGACTGGGGCGCACCGCACCTCGCCCGGCTGCTGGTGGACGGCGGGACGGCGCCCTCCTGGTTCACCATCCGCCGGACGGCCTGGCCGCTCCACGCGGCGTTCTGGACCGGTCTGACCGTGGCACTGACCGGCGTCTGGGCGGCGTCGCGACGGGCGGGCAGGACCAGTCCGGCCGAGGCGCTGCGCGAGGCCGACATCGATGCGGGCGTGCTGCCGCCCGTGCGTCGGCTGCTGGGCTTCGCGCTGCTCGCGGGGGCCGTGTTCCTGATGACGAAGTCGCTGGTCACAGACCCGTCCGGGCTGTTGAAGCGGAAGACGTACATGACACAGCCGATGGTGCTGATCACCGGTGTCGCCCTGCTCGCGCCGCTGCTCGTACGCCCGTCGACCCGGCTGCTCCGGCTTCCCGGGGCGACCGGAATGCTCGTACGGGCCAATGCGGCGGCGGCCCTGCGCCGTACGGCCGCGGTGGCCGCTCCCGTACTGATCGCAGTGGCGCTGGCCGGCTCGGTGCCGGGTTCCGCCATGACAGTGGCGCGGGCGAAGGCCGCCGAGGCGCGCGAGCACACCCGGGCCGATCTGGTCGTGACGGGCGCGGACCTCGCGGTACGGCGGATCCCGGGGGCGACGCTGTCCGCGTCCGCGTCGACCGCGGTCTTCGTACGGGAGGGGGGCACCGCGCTCATCGAGACGGAGGCGCGGGCCGTCGACGACGCGAAGACGCTCGCGGCCGTCGAGCGGCTGCCGGTGGTGGCGGGCGACGTGCGTGACCTCGACGACCGTTCGATCGTCGTGAACGAGGAGTGGGAGCAGCACACGGTGGGCGCGACGGTACGGGTATGGCTCGGCGACGGCCGCCCGGTGTCGCTGCGGATCGCGGCGGTGCTGGCGATCGGTACGGGGAACAACGGCGCGTACGTGACGGCGGCGAACGCACCGACGGCTCCGGTGGACCGCATCGACGTACGCCTCGCTCCCGGCGCGGACAGGGCGGCGGTCGTCGCCGCACTGCACGGCACCGGTGGCACGGTGCGCTCGACGCAGCAGTGGCTGGCCGCGACGCATCCCCGCACGAGCCCGCAGACGCGGCTCGGTCTGCTGGTGGTGCTGGGCATCGCCCTTGTCTACACGGCGATCGCGCTCGCCAACACGCTGCTGATGGCGGGATCCGTACGGTCCGCGGAGCTGGGCGCACTGCGGCTGGCCGGGGCGACCCGCACCCAGGTCCTCGGGATCGTCGCCGGGGAGACGCTGCTCGCGGTGGCGCTGGGGACGGCGCTCGGCATGGCCGTGACCGCGGTGAACCTGGCAGGACTCGGCGCCGCACTCGCCGCGTTGTCCGCACCGGTGACGGTGTCGGTGGAGTGGCCGGTGGTAGGGGGTGCGGCCGGGGTGTGCGCGGTGGTGGCGGTGGCGGCGGCGATGCTCCCGCGGGCTGTACGGCACCGGAGCGCGGGGCAGCGCGGGCTGTGACTGCCCGCCTGGCCGGGGCTCCGGTGCGGCTCATCGACCTGCACGAGGCACAGAACCCCGGGCCCACCGAACTCCTCGAAGAGATCGCTTCCCCCGTGCACGGCTCCTGGGTACCCACCCGCGGCCCGGAGGTCCGGCGTCGATCCTCACGGCTGTGGACGAACCCGGCCACCGGACCCCCACGCCGGCCGCGCCCCACTGTCAGTCCCACCTGCCAGACTCACAGACATGACCGCACGCTGGGCTCTGGCCACCACGGAGACCGGCGGCGCCCGCCTCGCCCCCCTGACTGCCGACGGCCTTCCCGCCGCCCCGGTCCTGACCGAACCCGACCTCGTGGAGGCGGTCCGTTCCCGCCCGGACGTCATCCGCTGGGTCTGGCGGTCGACCGCCGAGATCTACCCCCGCCTGCTCGCCGCGGGCGTACGGATCGACCGCTGCTACGACATCGAGGCAGCCGAGTCCCTCCTCCTCGCACACGAGGGCCGGCTCGGCGAACCCCGCTCCGCCGCGGCCGCCCACGCCCGCCTCCGTAACGCCCCCGTACCCCCCGATCCCCCCTCCCGCGCCGCGGAGCCCGGCTCGCAGTCGTCACTCTTCGAGCCGCAGTCCGGCACGGACATCCCTTTCGAGGCGCTTCTCCAGGTGTACGCGGAGCAGCTCCGCCGCCACGACGCCACCACCCACCCCGGCCGCATGCGGCTGCTGACGGCCGCCGAGTCGGCCGGCATGCTGGTCGCCGCCGAGATGAACCGGGCCGGCCTGCCCTGGCGGGCCGACGTGCACCGGGAGCTCCTGCACGACCTGCTGGGCGAGCGGTACGCCGGCGGCGGCGAACCCCGCCGACTGGCCGAGCTGGCCGAAGAGGTGTCCACGGCGTTCGGCCGTCGGGTCCGCCCGGACCTTCCCGCAGATGTGGTCAGGGCGTTCGCGCAGGCCGGGATCAAGGTGAAGTCGACTCGCCGCTGGGAGCTTCAGGGACTGGACCATCCGGCCGTGGAGCCGCTGATCGAGTACAAGAAGCTGTACCGGATCTGGACGGCGCACGGCTGGAGCTGGCTCCAGGACTGGGTGCGGGACGGCAGGTTCCGCCCCGAGTACCAGCCGGGCGGCACCGTCAGCGGCCGCTGGACCACCAACGGTGGCGGGGCGCTGCAGATCCCCAAGGTGATACGGCAGGCGGTCGTCGCCGACGAGGGCTGGCGGCTGGTCGTCGCCGACGCCGACCAGATGGAGCCGAGGGTGCTGGCCGCGATCTCCCGCGACCCCGGCCTGATGGAGGTCGCGGGCCATGACGGCGACCTCTACACAGCGCTGTCGGACCGCGCCTTCCACGGCGACCGCGACCACGCCAAGCTGGCGCTGCTGGGAGCGATCTACGGCCAGACCTCGGGCGACGGCCTGAAGAACCTCGCGGCGCTGCGACGACGCTTCCCGCTTGCCGTGGCGTATGTCGACGACGCGGCGAAGGCGGGCGAGGAGGGCCGTCTCGTACGGACCTGGCTGGGCCGGACCAGTCCGCCGGCGGCCGGGAGCGGGGACGACGACGAGGCCGGTATCCCGCAGGAGAGCGACGAGCAGCCGTCCGGGGAGGGCGAGTTCACGCCGGGCTACGCCTCGTCGAACGCCCGGGCGCGCGGCCGCTTCACCCGTAACTTCGTGGTGCAGGGCAGCGCCGCCGACTGGGCGCTGCTGTTGCTGGCCGCACTGCGTCGGTCCCTGACTGTCGCCGGTCTCCGGGCCGAACTGGTCTTCTTCCAGCACGACGAGGTGGTGGTGCACTGCCCCGAAGAGGAGGCCGAGGCAGTCGTGAAGGCGATCCGGGCCGCCGGTGACCTGGCAGGGCGGACCGCCTTCGGCAGGACGCCGGTGCGCTTCCCTTTTACGACGGCGATCGTGGAACGCTACTCCGACGCCAAGTAACAGAGCTCACCCGTCGGGGCGTTCGGCCGCCTCCGTCCCGGGCTCGCCCTTCCGTACGGGCTGCGTGGGCTGTGTCCGCTGTGTGGGCTGCACCGTCTCCGCGGGCGGAACGACGCGCCCTGTACCCGCACCAGGCCCTCCGAACCCACCGAACCCGGCCAGCCCGTGGTCGTAGTGCACGGCCCGCAGATGCCGGTGCCGGTGCCGGGAATTGAGCAGATGGATGACGTATGCCGTCAGCGCGATCATCGCCAGGACGACCGCCGCAGTGATCAAGCTGTCCATGAGAGACGGCCCCCTTCGCGCGCGCAGGCCGAGACTTCTCCAGGCTACTCCGCGAGCCGTCCGCACAGGTCGCCGACCGGACGGGGAAAGGGGCCCGGACCAGGAACGTTTCCTTTCCGGCCCGAACCTGGGCGCGCCCACGCAGCAGTGCCGGCCCAGGGGTTCCGCAGCGCAGGGCACACACCAACGCAGCGACACCACCCGGCGCCCATGGGGCAGGGTGGTGTCGCGCACCGTGCTCGCGACGTTGCCGAAGCTCCTCTGAAGGCTGCAGCAGGCCCTTCTCGTCCTACAGCGGTCGCGCGAATGTCTCCTCGAAGACCGCGGTGATCAGACTGCGGACGTCCTCACCGCTCATCCCGTCCTCGTGCGCCTGGCGCATCCAGTCCGTGAGCCCGGCACGCAGCGGGGAATCGGGGCTGGTCCGGGGCTCGGCCAGGGAGTACGTGATGAACGTCCCCGCACCCTGTCGGACCTCGACGAGACCGGCCCGTTCCAGTTCCCGGTACGCCTTCAGCGTGGTGTTCGGGTTCACTTTGGTGGCCGCGGCCACCTGTGCCGCGGTGGGCAAGCGGTCACCCACGGCCAACACGCCCATGCGCAAGGCCTGTTCGACCTGCCGGACGATCTGCAGATAGGTGGGGATGCCGCAGCGGCGATCAATCCGGAACACCATCACTTCGTTCACTTCGTTCACTTCGCTCCCCCCTTCCTGCCGTCCCTGTCCTCCCGCACCGCGGCGGACGGTGTCCTCCGCGTGCGGCGCCCTTCCAGCCTATGCCGCCGCCCGGTACGGACGACGGTCCGCGAACCGGTGCCGGGAGCAGGCCCGGCATGCTCTCTGCCTCGCGGTTCACAGCGGACGTCGGCCCACCCGGACCACGATGAAGGCGATCAGCAGCACGCTGAGACCTGCCAGGATTCCGGCCCCGGTCCACTGCATGGCCGGCATCTGGTCATAGCCGAAGTACTCGACCGTGGCGTTGACGATGCCCTTGTCGGCGAGGCATGCCTCGTACTTCTCCTCCTGGACACAGGTGCCGTAGCCGAAGAGTTCCCCGGAGGCGGTGCTGACCCAGTTGTCCACCTGGACCGCGTCCGAGAGCTTCGCCGGGAAGTCGGCGCCGATCGGGTAGGAGATCCGGCGCGGGGTGGCCAGCTTGCCCCGGACGAACGACCAGGCGACCTGCGTCATGACGGCGAAGAGGAACGTGCCGACCATGGCGGCCAGCACCCGGCGTGCGATCAGTCCGATCGCGATGCCGCCGACGGCGGTGAACAGGGTGAGCGCGGCGAGCATCGGCCCGGTGTTGTCGAACACCGTGCCCTGCATCCAGTCCCCCTCGCCGAACACACGGACCGCCCGCCACCACCACGTGAACAGGGAGCCGAGGACGATCGTGGGCAGCAGAACCAGAACCAGAGCGGTGCCCAGCTTGTAGTTCAGCCACTGCTTGCGCGGCACGGACTGCGTGGTGGCCAGCTGCGCCGTGCCCTGCTCCTGGTCGGAGGCGATCAACGGGGCGCCGCAGAAGACCCCGAGGACGACGGGCAGCGCACTCAGAATGGGCACGGTCTTCTCAAGCTTCGAGTGGATCGCCAGGACCACGCCGCTGTCGACCTTGTCGGCAGACCTGCCCGGCCAGCCGGCGCCGCGCAGGGCGTCCAGCGAGGCCGCGCGCTGGTAGACGAGCCAGACGGCGCCCAGAACGGTGAACGCTGTCACCATCAGCAGCATGACGCGATGTTGACGCAACATCAGCCAGGCCAGTCCGCGCAGCCGCAGTGGACCCCTCCTGCTGTCGGTGGTACCGGCCGGGGTGCGGGTGAGAGTGCTCATGCCGCACGCTCCGCTCGCCGGTCCGGCTGGGCGGTGGGGGTGAGCAACGGCGGCGCTTCGGGCGAACGGAGATAGGCAAGCAAGATCTCTTCCAGACTGGGTTCAATCGACCGCCAGTCGCCGTGCACGGGACCCTCGGTCCGTATCAGGGCGTTGAACTGGCGGCCCGTCGTACGGGTCTCGACCACGGTGTGAAGTGCCAGCCCGGCGGGCAGCTCCCCGGATTTCCCCACCGCTCCGGTGACCAGCTTGTGGCGCGCCATCAGCTCATCGGTCTCACCGGCCATCCGGACCCGCCCGCCGGAGATGACCAGCAAGTAGTCGCACATGTCCTCCACTTCGGTGAGCATGTGGGACGACATCAGTACGCTCGTGCCGCGCTCGGCGGCCTCGGCCATCAGCAACGCGCTCATCTCGTCCCGGGCGAGCGGATCGAGATCGGCCATCGGCTCGTCCAGCAGCAGCAGGTCGGGCCGCTTGCCGAAGGCGAGCGCGAAAGCCACCCGGGTGCGCTGCCCCCCCGGACAGGGTGCCGATCCGGGCATGCAGCGGAACATCGCCGGCCCGCACGATCCGCTCGGCCGCCGCCTGGTCCCAGCGCGGGTTGAGCTCCTGCCCCATCCTGAGCGTCTCGGCGACGGTGAAGCGCTTGAACAACGCCTTCTCCTGGCCGAGGAAGGCGTATCGCGGCATGACGCCGGGAGAGGCCACCGGCACCCCGAACATGCACAGTTCGCCCGTCGCGCCCTCCACCAGCCGGGTCGCGATGCCCAACAGGGTGCTCTTTCCGGCCCCGTTGGGCCCCACCAGTCCGCAGATCCGCCCGGCGGGCAGCCTGAACGAACAGTCCTGAAGTGCCCATCCGCGCCGGTACTTCTTCCCCAGCCCATGCGCCTCGAGGGCCCACGGGCTCCCGGCGGTGTCCGGAGTGGTCATGTCGGGCACACCCTCCCTCAGATTCAATTAGTCACCTAGTGGAATCATGGTGTTGGTCGCTCGCGACTGTCAAACACCGCCGGGCCGGACCCCGCGCCCGGCTCCGCGCGCTCCCGCGGCCACGGACGCCTCGGACCCGGCCCCGAGGCGGGTACCGATCTCGAGGAACGTGTCTGGACCAGCGGCGCCAAGGGGGCGAAGGCGACATGGCCCGGCAGCCGAAACGCGCGACGCGGTCGAGCCCCGACGGGACGAAGAAGCGCCGCCCGTGGGCGCCTCCGGCCATGCGGGAGCCGTACGAACCATTCGGGATCCACCACAGGTCGCGGCACGAGAGGGTGGCGGGCGCCGCGCACAGATGACACCTCCTCGCCCGGACAAGGAAGAACCCCAGGTCACGGTGAGTGACCTGGGGTTTCCTGAGCCGTCTCCGGGATTCGAACATGGGGCCGCGGGCGCGCACAGGGCCACGGGCACGCCGCCGGAGATCAGCCGACCAGCTGGTTGCAGGACATCACGCAGCGTTTCGTCGCCTACAGACCGGGGCCGCACATACGGTGGCTCCCGGTGCTCCATATCGACCCGCAACCGTCAGTCGTCGCCGACGACTCCGTTGTCGATATGTTGCTCTTCCGGGAGCCTAGCCAGTTGCCGAGATGGGTGTCACTCGGGTCGATGGACGTCTCCACCGGCGGTGTGGCCTCTCACCGGTTGGCTGGTGTATTAGCTAGCTTCCTCCTTATTTGTCCGTAGTCAAGAGAAGAAGCGGAAAAAAACGCCTCGGATGGAGCGGCCCGGACGCTGCCGCGAGGTGAAGGCAGGCACGACCGGTCCACACCGGCACATCCCAGCGGCAACGGAGTACAGGAAACAGGACCCTCGGATCCGGCGGCACGCCCAGAGGCGGAACACCGACCGCAACCGTGCCCCAAGACACGCAAAAGCCCCAGGCCACGGCGAGTGAGTCCTGGGGCTTCTACAGAGCCGCCTTCGGGATTCGAACCCGAGACCTACGCATTACGAGTGCGTTGCTCTGGCCAACTGAGCTAAGGCGGCACGCCCTGTCGCACTATGGTGCGAGCAGCAGCGTCGCTAAGTTTACACAGTTTCGGAGGGTGCTCCGCACCACCCGCCTCCGGAGCCGAATGCGCAGGTCAGGGGGTAGAGGGAGCCGCGGGCGGTCAGGAGCACTTCGTGCCGTCGGCCGGCGGGGTGCCGTCCAGGAGGTACGTGTTGATCGCCGCGTCGATGCAGCGGCTGCCGCGGCCGTACGCGGTGTGACCGTCGCCCTCGTAGGTGAGGAGCCTGCCCGAGGAGAGCTGGGCAGCGAGGGACTGGGCCCACTTGTACGGGGTCGCCGGGTCACGGGTGGTACCGACCACGACGATCGGGGGCGCGCCCTTCGCCGTGATGCGGTGCGGGGTGCCGGTGGGTGCGGCGGGCCAGTGGGCGCAGTTCAGCGCAGCCCAGGCGAAGGGCTTGCCGAAGACCGGGGAGGCCTTCTCGAAGCTGGGGAGGGCCCGCTCGACGGCGTCCGGGCCGGTGAAGGCCGGGGGCGCGTCCAGGCAGTTCACCGCGGCGTTGGCGAACATCAGGTTGGCGTACGTGCCGTTCGGCTTGCGCTCGTAGTAGCTGTCGGACAGGGCGAGCAGGCCGGACCCGTCGCCCGCCCGGACGCCGGCCAGGGCGCTGCGGAGCTGGGGCCAGGTCCCCTCGTCGTACATGGCGGCGATGACACCGGTGGTGGCGAGGGACTCACCGAGCCGGCGGGAGTTGCCGGCCGGAACGGGCTTGGCGTCGAGGTCGGCGAAGAGCTGCTTCAGCCGGGCCGCGGCGTCCGCGGTCGAGGTGGTGCCGAGCGGACAGTCCGACCTCTTCACGCAGTCCGCTGCGAAGGCCTGGAACGCGACCTCGAAGCCCGCCGTCTGGTCGCGGTTCATCTCCAGCGACGAAAGCGACGGGTCCATCGCACCGTCGAGGACGAGGCGGCCGGTCCGGCCGGGGAAGAGTTCGGCGTACGTCGCACCGAGGAAGGTGCCGTACGACGCCCCCAGGTACGTCAGCTTCTCGTCGCCGAGCAGGGCCCGCAGGATGTCCATGTCGCGGGCTGTCTCGGCGGTGGAGACATGCGGAAGGATCGTGCCGGAGCGCTGCTCACAGCCGTCTGCGAACCTGTCGAAGGCGGTTCCCAGCTCCGTGACCTCGGCACGGTCGTCGGGGGTCTGGTCGACCTGGGTGTACGCGTCCATCTGCGGGCCGGTGAGGCATTCGACGGGCTCGCTGCGGGCGACGCCGCGCGGGTCGATGGCGACCATGTCGTAGCGGGCGCGGACCGCGGCGGGGTAGCCGAGAGCCGCGTAGTTCTGGAGGTAACCGATGGCCGAGCCGCCGGGGCCACCCGGGTTCACCAGCAAGGAGCCGATCCGCTTGCCCGGACCGGTGGCCTTCTTCCGGGAGACGGCCAGCTTGATGTCGCCTCCGTCCGGCTTCCGGTAGTCGCGCGGCGCCTTCATCGTGGCGCACTGGAAACCGGAGACGCCGCAGTCCCGCCAGTTCAGATGCTGCGCGTAGTACGGCTGGAGCGCCGCGGGTACAGCGGACGTCGGGCGCGACGGGCTCGTCGTCGAACTGCCCTTGCTGCAGCCGGAGACGAGTAGGCCGGTCGCGCCGAGCACGGTGGCGAAGGTACGGAGCAGACGCCTGGTATCCATGCCCGGAGCGTAGCCCTCACGGGGTGACTGGTCCGTTTCGTTACCCATTCGGATGAATCGGCGGTGCGCGGCGAGGCCTTCGGGCGGTTCAGCCGGCGCGCAGAGCCATCGTCATCGCCTCCACTGCGAGCAGTGGCGCCACATTGCGGTCCAGCGCCCGGCGGCAGGCGATCACCGCCTCTATCCGGCGCAGGGTGCGCTCGGGCGTCGAGGACCGGGCGATGCGGTCAAGTGCGTCCCGTACGTCGACATTGGCGAGGGCGATCTGCGAGCCCAGCTGCAGCGCCAGTACGTCGCGGTAGAAGCCGGTGAGGTCGGTGAGGGCGAGGTCGAGGCTGTCGCGCTGGGTACGGGTCTTGCGGCGCTTCTGCTTGTCCTCCAGCTCTTTCATCACCCCTGCCGTGCCGCGCGGCATCCGGCCTCCGGCAGCCGCGCCGAGTGCGGCCTTCATGTCTTCCGTCTCCTTGGCGTCCACCTCCTCGGAAACCTGCTTCGCGTCCTCCGTGGCGGTGTCGATCAGCTCCTGGGCAGCCTTGAGACAACCGCCGATGTCCTCCACCCGGAGCGGAAGCTTGAGCACGGCAGCGCGGCGCGCGCGGGCCTTCTCGTCGGTGGCCAGGCGGCGAGCCCGGCCGATGTGCCCCTGAGTGGCGCGAGCCGCTGCCGCGGCCCGCTCCGGTTCGATTCCGTCACGCCGGATCAGCACATCGGCAACGGCGTCGACGGGGGGCGTGCGCAGGGTGAGGTGACGGCAGCGGGACCGGATGGTGGGCAGCACATCTTCGAGCGAGGGCGCGCAGAGCAGCCACACCGTGCGGGGCGCGGGCTCCTCGACCGCCTTCAGCAGCACGTTTCCCGCGCCCTCGGTGAGGCGGTCGGCGTCCTCCAGGATGATCACCTGCCAGCGGCCCACGGCCGGGGACAGCTGGGCGCGGCGGACCAGTTCACGGGTCTCCTTCACACCGATGGAGAGCAGGTCCGTACGGACCACCTCCACGTCGGCATGCGTCCCGATGAGGCTGGTGTGGCAGCCGTCGCAGAAACCGCACCCCGGTGCGCCGCCCAGCGCGCGGTCCGGGCTGGTGCACTGGAGAGCGGCGGCGAAGGCGCGGGCAGCGGTGGACCGCCCGGAACCCGGTGGTCCGGTGAACAGCCAGGCGTGGGTCATCTTCGACCCCGGCGGCACCTGCCCCCCCGCGGAGACGGCGGTGACCAGCTCATCGGCGTCCCGGGCGGCGGCGCCGAGCTGTTCCTGCACCCGGTCCTGGCCGACCAGGTCGTCCCATACGGTCATCGGTCACCGCCCTTCCGGTGGTGGTCTACGGCTCCGGCTTCCCATTGTGGCGGAAGGGTCTGACATTCCCGGCGATCCGGTCCGCCGCTCACCCCCGGGCCACCCGCCGCGGCCGCCCTCAGCGGCGCGGGCGGCGGCCCCGTCCGGAAGTGCCATGACCCTCGTCGTCCCGGTCGTGGTCGCCGAGCAGCTCGTCGGCCAGGGTCGGCAGATCGTCCAGCGGGGTGTCCTCGGCCCACTCCGGGCGACGGCGGCGGCCCCGGCCCGGACGCCGCTCCTCGGCTGCCTCCGGGACGGCATGCGGATCACTGATCTGCGGCAGCTCCCGGGTGCGCTCGTTCTCACCCTCCGATACGGCGTCCGCCGGGCGCTCGTCGCGGAAGATGCCCCGCGGAACGCGGTCCGCCGGGTGCTCGTCACGTACCGGCGGGAGTACCGCCGTCTCGTCCGCGGAGCCCGTGGCGTCCCGTGCCGCAGGCGGCTCGGACGTATCGCTGATCCTCGGGATCATCGTGGTCTCGGCCTGGTCCGAAGGCGTGTCGACCGGTGACGGCACCGGCTGCGTCACCTCGTTCGGGTTGACGAGCGGCGTCGGCACCGTCAGCTCGTTGTCCGGGACGGAAGCGGACGCGGCCGCCTCCGCGCGGGCGGCCGCCTCAGCCGCGGCCGCCTCAGCCTCGGCCTGCCGCCGGGCAGCCTCGGCCCGCAGCAGTGCCTCCTCCGCCTTGCGCTGCTTCTCCAGCCGCCGCGCCTCGGCCTCCTTGCGCAGCCGGGCCTCCTCCTGGGCCTGCCGGCGCAGCCGCTCCTGCTCGGCCTCGTACGCCTGCTCCTCGGCCTCGCGCCGGGCCCGCTCCTCCTCGGCGACCCGACGGGCTTCCTCGGCCTGCCGGCGGGCCTCCTCCGCCTGCCGCTCGGCCTCGCGCTGCCGCGCCTCCTCCAGCTCGCGGCGCTTGCGCTCCTCCTCCTCGGCGCGGAGCTTGGCGAGCTGCTCCTGGCGCTCGCGCTCCAGCCGCTCCTCCTCCGCCTTGCGCGCCGCTTCTTCCTCGGCCTTCCGCCTGGCCTCTTCCTCGGCCGCCTTGCGTGCCTCCTCCTGGGCCTTGATCTCGGCCTCGGAGAGCGGCAGGAGCTGGTCGAGCCGGTGGCGTACGACGGTGGTGATCGATTCCGGTTCCTGGCCGGCGTCCACCACCAGGTAGCGGGCCGGGTCCGCGGCGGCCAGCGTGAGGAAGCCGGACCGTACCCGGGCGTGGAACTCGGGCGGCTCGGACTCCAGCCGGTCGGGCGCCTCGGTGAACCGTTCCCGTGCGGTCTCCGGATCGACGTCGAGCAGCACCGTCAGATGCGGTACGAGTCCGCTCGTCGCCCACCGCGAAATCCGGGCGATCTCGGTCGGGGAGAGATCGCGGCCCGCGCCCTGGTAGGCGACGGAGGAGTCGATGTAGCGGTCGGAGATGACGATCGCGCCGCGCTCCAGGGCCGGACGGACGACCGAGTCGATGTGCTCGGCGCGGTCGGCGGCGTAGAGCAGTGCCTCGGCCCGGTTCGAGAGCCCGGCCGACGACACGTCGAGCAGGATCGAGCGCAGCCGCTTGCCGACCGGCGTGGCGCCGGGCTCGCGGGTGACGACGACCTCGTGGCCCTTGGCCCGGATCCACTCGGCGAGCGCCGCGACCTGGGTGGACTTGCCGGCCCCGTCGCCGCCCTCCAGGACGAGGAAGAAGCCGGTGGCGGCGGGGGCGACAGCCGGCTCACCACCGCGCAGGGCGTCGCGCAGGTCACGGCGGAGCGGCACTCCGGAACGGTCGTCCGTCTTCGCGAGGACGATCGCGGCGACCGGCAGCAGCAGGGCGCCGATGAGCATGAGGGCGAACGCTGCGCCGCCGTGCGCGAAGACGAAGTCTCCGGCCTGCAGCCGATGGGTGCCGATCGCGGCGGCCAGCAGCGGTCCCGCGACCGCGCCGAGCGCGATCAGGACCCGGACGACTGCCTGGAGGTGCCCGGTCGTCCTGGTCCGGCGGGACTCCTCGGTCTCCTGGTCGACGAGCGTGTGGCCGGTGTTGGCCGCGACACCTGCCGCGTAACCGGCGAGGACCGCGAGGAGCACCACGGTCGTCGTGTCCGGCACCAGACCCATCGCAAGGAGCGCGACCCCGGTGACAGCGGTGGCGAGGGCGAGCATCCGGCGTCGCGACAGGGTGGGCAGCACCTTCTCCGCGGTACGGATACCGGCGCCAGTGGCGCCCGTCAGAGCCAGGATCAGCAGCGCGAACGTGGCCGGTCCGCCACCGAGGTCGTAGGCGTGCAGTGCGGCGACGGCGGCTGCGGCGGCGATCGCTCCGGCGACGGCCGCGCACGCGCCGACGAGCAACGGGACGGCGCCGGTGCGGCCCTTGTCCGGGCCGCTGCCGGTGGACGGCCGTCGCAGGCCCTCCAGGGGCGAGCGCGGGCGGGGCGTCGGAAGACCGGGGAGTTCGAGGAAGTAGAGGACCGAGATCGAGGCGGAGAACAGCCCGGCCGCGACGTACGAGCCGAGCGCCGCCTGGTGGAAGGAGAACCACTCAAGACCCGAGGACAGCAGACTGCCGATCAGCGCGGCGATCAGCAGAACGGCTGCGGCGGCGGGGACGGCGGCGAAGTCCGTACGGAGGGAGAGCCTGCGCAGGGTGTCGAGGTGGTCGGGCAGCGGGCGTACGACGGCGCCCTCGGGGGGCGGGGAGGACAGCAGCGCGGGGGCGGCGCTCTCCTTCGCGACCGTCCACAGCCGTTCGCCGGCGCCGGTGACGAAGACGGTGATGAGGATCATCATGAGCGCCCTGTCGGGCATCCAGTCGATCCACAGCGGTGCGACGACAAGCAGCCCGAGCCGCAGGCCGTCCGCCCCGATCATCAGCCACCGTCGGTCCAGCGGTCCACCGGCCCCGGTGAGCGTCGTCAGCGGCCCCAGGAGGACGGCTCCGAAGAGGAGCGTGGCAAGGATTCGGGCACCGAACACGGCGGCGACGGCAAAGGCCGCCCCGCAGTATCCGAATCCGAATGAGCCCTCAAGGACCGCCGCTTGCAGCGACAGCAACACCAGCACGAGAAGGGCGAGCGCATCGCCGATACTCCCGACGAGCTGGGCGCTCCACAACCGCTTCAGCGGGGGAACACGCAACAGGGCTCGTACGGCGCGCTCGCGTGAGTCTGCGGCAAGTGTGTCGGAGGTGGGGCTCACGACCGTTGGCTGCTCGGCTCGCGTCATCCGCCCAGCCTATCCGGAGAGGCACGGTCGGCGACGGCCCCGTCCGAACATATGGGCGCCCGAGCGGGATACGGAGGTGCTCCCCCGCACGCCGGAGGGGCTGGAACGTCCAGCCCCTCCGGCGTGCGGGAACGCGCTGACCGCCGGTGCGGTCAGTCCTCGACGGGCGACGCGGACGCCTTCTTCGCGGCCGCGGCCGTCTTCTTGGCCGCCGTCGTCTTCTTCGCGGCCGTCGTCTTCTTCGCGGCCGTCGCCTTCTTCGCGGCCGTCTTCTTGGCTGTCGTCGCCTTCTTCGCGGGCGCCTTCTTCGCCGGGGCCTTCTTCGCCGTCTTCTTCTTGGCGGGGCCCTTGGCGCGCTTCTCCGCGAGGAGCTCGTAGCCGCGCTCCGGCGTGATGTCCTCGACACTGTCGCCGGTCCGCAGCGTCGCGTTGGTCTCGCCGTCGGTGACGTACGCGCCGAAGCGCCCGTCCTTGACGACGACCGGAGCACCGCTCACCGGGTCCGTGCCCAGTTCCTTCAGCGGCGGCTTGGCGGCGGCGCGCCCGCGCTGCTTGGGCTGGGCGTAGATCGCGAGAGCCTCTTCGAGGGTGATGTCGAAGAGCTGGTCCTCGGACGTCAGCGAACGCGAGTCCGTGCCCTTCTTCAGGTACGGGCCGTAACGCCCGTTCTGCGCGGTGATCTCGACGCCCTCGGCATCCTCGCCGACGACCCTCGGCAGCGACATCAGCCTGAGCGCGTCCGCCAGCGTCACCGTGTCCAGCGACATCGACTTGAAGAGCGACGCGGTCCGCGGCTTCACCGCGCTCTTGCCGGTCTTCGGGGTGCCCTCGGGCAGCACCTCGGTGACGTACGGACCGTACCGGCCGTCCTTCGCGATGATCTGGTTGCCGGTGACCGGGTCCGCGCCGAGCTCGTAGTCGCCGCTCGGCTTGGCCAACAGCTCCTCCGCGTACTCGACCGACAGCTCGTCGGGCGCCAGGTCCTCCGGCACGTCCGCGCGCTGGTGGCCCTCGGCCTCCTTCTCACCGCGCTCGATGTACGGGCCGTACCGCCCGACGCGGAGCTTGATGTCGTTGCCGACGGGGAAGGAGGAAATCTCCCGGGCGTCGATCGCGCCGAGGTCGGTGACGAGCTCCTTGAGACCGCCGAGGTGGTCGCCGTCGCCGTTGCCTGCGGCGGAGGCCGCGCCACTGACGGCGTCGTCGCCCTCGCCGAAGTAGAAACGCCTCAGCCACGGCACGGACTGGGCCTCGCCCCGCGCGATGCGGTCGAGGTCGTCCTCCATCCGCGCGGTGAAGTCGTAGTCGACGAGCCGGCCGAAGTGCTTCTCCAGCAGGTTGACCACGGCGAAGGAGAGGAAGGACGGGACGAGCGCCGTGCCCTTCTTGAAGACGTAGCCGCGGTCGAGGATGGTGCCGATGATCGAGGCGTACGTCGACGGGCGGCCGATCTCGCGCTCTTCCAGCTCCTTGACCAGCGAGGCCTCGGTGTAACGGGCCGGCGGCTTGGTCGCGTGGCCGTCGACCGAGATCTCGTCGGCGGACAGCGCGTCGCCCTCGGCGACCTGCGGCAGCCGGCGCTCACGGTCGTCGAGCTCGGCGTTCGGGTCGTCGGCGCCTTCGACGTACGCCTTCATGAAGCCGTGGAAGGTGATCGTCTTGCCGGACGCGGAGAACTCGGTGTCGCGTCCGTCGCTCGCCCGGCCGCCGATCTTCACGGTGACCGAGTTACCGACCGCGTCCTTCATCTGGGAGGCGACGGTCCGCTTCCAGATCAGCTCGTAGAGCCGGAACTGGTCGCCGGTCAGACCGGTCTCGGCGGGTGTGCGGAAGCGGTCGCCGGAGGGGCGGATCGCCTCGTGCGCCTCCTGCGCGTTCTTGACCTTCCCGGCATACGTACGCGGCTTGTCCGGCAGGTAGTCGGCGCCGTACAACTGCGTGACCTGCGCCCTCGCCGCGGAGACCGCGGTGTCGGAGAGCGTCGTGGAGTCGGTACGCATGTAGGTGATGAAGCCGTTCTCGTACAGCTTCTGTGCGACCTGCATGGTGGCCTTCGCCCCGAAGCCCAGCTTCCGGCTCGCCTCCTGCTGGAGGGTCGTCGTACGGAACGGGGCGTACGGGGAACGGCGGTACGGCTTCGACTCGACGGACCGCACGGCGAACGCGGAGTCGGCGAGCGCGGCGGCCAGGGCCCGGGCGTTCGTCTCGTCCAGGTGCAGCACCTGGCCGGACCCGGACTTCAGCTGTCCGTCCGGACCGAAGTCGCGGCCCTGGGCGATCCGGCGGCCGTCGACCGCGCTGAGGCGGGCGGTCAGCGTCGACGGGTCGGAGGCGTCACCGGTACGGCCGGTGGCAAAGGTGCCGGTCAGGTCCCAGTACTCGGCGGAGCGGAAGGCGATGCGCTCGCGCTCCCGCTCGACGACGAGTCGGGTGGCGACGGACTGGACCCGGCCTGCCGAGAGCCGCGGCATGACCTTCTTCCACAGGACCGGCGAGACCTCGTAGCCGTAGAGGCGGTCGAGGATACGGCGGGTCTCCTGGGCGTCGACCATGCGCTGGTTCAGCTCGCGCGGGTTGGCGACGGCGGCCTGGATCGCGTCCTTGGTGATCTCGTGGAAGACCATCCGGTGGACCGGGACCTTGGGCTTCAGCACTTCCTGCAGGTGCCACGCGATGGCTTCGCCCTCGCGGTCCTCATCGGTGGCGAGGAAGAGTTCGTCGGACTCGGCCAGCAGCTGCTTGAGCTTCCTGACCTGCGCCTTCTTGTCCGCGTTGACGACATAGATGGGCTGGAAGTCATGCTCGACGTCGACGCCGAGCCGACGGACCTCGCCGGTGTACTCATCGGGAACCTCTGCGGCACCGTTCGGCAGGTCGCGGATGTGCCCGACGCTCGCCTCGACGACGTATCCGGGGCCGAGGTAGCCCTTGATCGTCTTCGCCTTGGCAGGCGACTCGACGATGACGAGTCGGCGGCCGCCCTGTGCGGTCTCGCTGGTCGGGGACAACTTCGCTCTTCTCTCCGGTCGGCACTCAGTGGGCATCCGGGCAACGCGATGACGCTGCCGGCGGTGCTGTCGCTGCGGAGTGTGACGGTACAACCCGCCCCCGTGTCAAACGGCAAAAGCCCGCAACGGCCACTCGAACGGTAACCCGACTTCCGCCATTCCTGCCGCCCGGAGTGCCCGATACGCGGCGCGCGCGGTCGCTGCCTGCGGGTTTCGCGGCACCGTGGCGGTGCCGCGGCCGCCGGAGGTCGGTGGCGGGACAGCCGGGCGTGTTCACGTCCCGGGCCGGGTGATCACACGGCCCGGGACGTGGGTGGCGAGGCGGCAGCCGTGGATCAGATACGCGTGAAGCACCCCACGCCGAGGACGAGGAAAAGTACGCCGAACAGAGTGGCGAGTGTGGCGGAGGCAACGGGGCGCACCCCGTACGCCACCGGCGCGTGGTGTGCGACGCGCGCCCCCGTCCAAACCAGCAGCCCGGTCCCGAACAGCGCGAACGCCGTCCCGGCGAATACCGCAGGTCCGCTCTCCATGCCCGTACGCCTCTCCGTGACACGCCCGGCCCGGGGCCGATGCCCGGGTCGAGTCAGGGGGAGGCTGTCACCCGGGGACGACACCGGTGCGAACCCCGGGTGAACTCCAGGGCCGCGGTCCACGGGGGCGCTCCGCCCGGACCGCGCTCGTGGGCCGGATCACATCAGGTCGAAGGTCGCGCGACGCCGGCTGCCACGTCCGGACACCGCCGGCAGGACCACGACGGGCACCGCGTATCCGGCCCCCGTCGCCGGCTCGGCGCAGGCAAGGCCGGGCAGCGCCCCAACCGGAATCCGCAGACCCAGCAGAAGATTGGCGGCGGTGAGCGTGAAGACACTGATGAGGAGGCCGTTCAGTGCGTACAGCAGGGCCCGCCCGAACCAGAGCGGAGCCCAGCGCCGAGGGCTCAGCAGCACCGCGCCGAGCGTGCCCCAGCGACGCTCGCCGGCCCCGGCCGCCGCGCCGCCGTGGACACAGGCAATGAAGGCGGCGACAACGGCGTTGCCCAGCAGGTAGTCCTCGACGGGGCGTCGCACGGTCGGTCGGCGCCGTTCCGTCAGGCAGCCCCCACCGGCTCCAGGAACCCTTCCTCCACCAGCAGCCGGATCGCCTGCGGGGTACGGTCGCGCAGCAGTACCGGGTCCTCGTTCATCAACTGGGCGATCGCGTCCAGGATCCGGCCCGCGGACAGCGTCCCGTCGCAGACGCCCGCGAAACCGGCGCCGACCGCGTCGACCTTCGTCGCGCGCCGCATGGCACGGTTCTGACGCAGCACCACATGCTCGGGGTCCTCCGCGCCCGGCAGTCCGACCTGCTCCTGCATCACTTCCGGAGCCAGCGTGAAGTGGTCGGCGAGCAGCGCCGCGTCATCGTGCGTCCGTAGATAGTCCTGGCGCGCGAAGTGGGCCTCCACGGCCGCGCCGAGCGGCTGTTCCACCGGGTGCGGCCACTCCTCGATCACGACCGACGGATTCCCGTCGGCCGCGGCCGCGGACTTCCGGAGCGTGATCCAGCCGAAGCCGACGCCCTTCGTCTTGCGGGCCTCGAACTCGTCCAGCCAGGCGTCGTACCGTGCGGCGTACTCCGCGGGATCCGTACGGTGGTCGCCGCTGTCGCGCAGCCACAGCTCCGCGTACTGCGTGATGTCCTGCACTTCGCGCTGGACGACCCAGGCATCGCAGTCGCGCGGCACCCAGGAGCGCAGCCGGTCCTGCCACTCCTCGCCCTCGACGTGCTGCCAGTTGGCGAGGAAGTGCGCGTATCCCCCCTCGTTCAGCCGGTCGCCGGCCTGCTGCACCAGCGTCCGGCACAGGTCGTCGCCGCCCATGCCGCCGTCGCGGTACGTGAGACGGGCGCCCGGCGAGATGACGAACGGAGGATTCGACACGATGAGGTCGTACGTCTCGGTGTCGACCGGCTCGAAGAGCGAACCCTCGCGCAGATCGGCCGGAGCGGCGCCGGACAGGGCGAGGGTCAGCCGAGTGAAGGCGAGGGCGCGGGGGTTGAGGTCCGTGGCCGTGACCCGGGTGGCGTGCTGCGCGGCGTGCAGCGCCTGGATGCCGGAGCCCGTACCGAGATCGAGCGCGGAGGCGACCGGTGTACGGACGGTGATCCCGGCGAGTGTGGACGACGCCCCGCCGACGCCGAGGACCACCCCCTCCTCGCGCGAACCGATGCCACCCGCGCCGCCGACCGCGCAGCCCAGGTCGGAGACGATGAACCAGTCCTGCGCCTCGGGCCCGCTGTACGGCCGCACGTCGACGGCGGCCCGCACCACGTCGCCCGCGCGGATCACCCAGCCGTCCTCGACGCACTCGTCCAGCGGGAGCGCGGCGCGGGCCCGCTCGTACGGGACGGGTCGCTGAAGCAGGAAGAGCCGCACCAGCGTGTCGAGCGGAGAGTCGCCACGGGTGGCCCGCAGTGCCGGAACCGTCTCGCTGCGGGCGAGCGCGGCATAGGCGGGCGCGCCGAGCAGGTCGAGGAGACCGTCGGCGGTGAAGGCGGCGGCAAGCAGGGCTTCGCGGAGCCGGGGCGAACGGTCGGGCGCGGGGAGGCTGGTCGTACTCACCCGCCCATTGTGGCCGCTCCCACCGACAACGGCAGCGGCCCGGCAGCATCGGAGCTGCCGGGCCGATCCGTGCCGGCGTTGTCAGGGCTTCTTGCTGGGCGACGCGGAAGCCGACTTCTCGGGGGCCTTCGACGGCGCGGCGGCCGGCGGGACCGAAGCCGTCGGCTTCTGGCAGCCCGGCTGCTTGGCCATCGCGATGCCGACCTTGCCGGACTGGAGCTGCTTCAACGCCTGGTCACCATTGGTGCTGATCTTGTTCAGCTCGTCAGCGATGCCCTTCAGACCGTCGGCGAACTTCGCCTGATCCTTGATGTCGAGCGCGTCGACCTTCTTCTGCAGCTCCGCGTAAGCGGCCGAGGAGGCGTTGAGCTCCTTCACGGCCTCCTTGTGCGTGGTCTCGCCGCCGTCGACCGGCGGTGCGCCCGCCGAGCCCACAGCTGCGCCCAGCGCCTTGTACGCCTGCGAGATCTGCTGGAAGGCGGCCGAGTCGGTCTTCTGGACATCGGCGGGCTTGCTGTTGTCGGCGGTCTGCTGCTGGATCGCGGCGTTGGCGTTCGCGATCTTCTGCAGCTGGGGCTTGACCTGGTCACAGACCTTCTTGGCCCAGTCGTTGACCTTGTTGTCATTGCCACTGCTGTCGCTGCACCCCGACAACGTCAGTACCAGTACGGCACCGCCGGACAGTGCGGCTGCAAGCTTCTTGTTCACCGGATCGGTCCCTTCCAAGGCTCTCGGCCCCGGAACTTACACGCCACATGACCTCCATCCGGGCGCCAAGTGTCCGATAAATGTCCTTTTGCAGCCATTTGCACCAAGGGAAGTGAGGGAGATACAACTCACGCGCGAACGGGTGAACGCACGCGGCAGCCGAATGGCAAACGGGTGGGCAGCGCATCGGAATGCGCCGCCCACCCGTTCTTTGACCAGATCATGCCCTTGCTTGATCAGATGCTGCGCCGGGTTGATCGGTTCCCCGCGAGCTGTCGCTCTCTTCCCTCTGCCCGCCTCATGAAACGGCAGCCGGATCGGTCGACTTGGCAGTCGCGCCGCCGTCGTCATCGGAGTCGTCCTCGTCGCCCACGGCGATCCCGCGACGCTTGGAGACATAGACCGCGCCGACGATGATGGCGAGGGCAAGCACCGCCACCACCGCCCGCACGCCCGCACTCGCGTCCGCCCCGTAGCTGAACTGCACCACTGCCGGCGCGATGAGCAGCGCCACCAGGTTCATCACCTTGAGCAGCGGGTTGATCGCCGGTCCCGCCGTGTCCTTGAACGGATCGCCGACCGTGTCGCCGATCACGGTCGCGGCGTGGGCCTCGCTGCCCTTGCCGCCGTGATGGCCGTCCTCGACGAGCTTCTTGGCGTTGTCCCACGCGCCTCCTGAGTTGGCGAGGAAGACCGCCATCAGCGTCCCGGTGCCGATCGCGCCCGCGAGGTACGAACCGAGCGCCCCGACACCGAGGGTGAAGCCCACCGCGATCGGCGCCATCACCGCGAGCAGCCCGGGCGTGGCGAGCTCACGCAGCGCGTCCTTGGTGCAGATGTCGACGACGCGCCCGTACTCCGGCTTCTCGGTGTAGTCCATGATCCCGGGGCGCTCGCGGAACTGCCGCCGCACCTCATAGACCACGGACCCGGCGGACCGGGACACCGCGTTGATGGCCAGGCCGGAGAAGAGGAAGACGACCGCGGCCCCAAGGACCAGCCCCACCAGGTTGTTGGGCTGCGAGATGTCGAGGCTGAGGGTCATTTCCCCGGCCTTGGCACCCACGCCGTCGACCGCCGTGGCGATCGCGTCGCGGTACGAGCCGAAGAGCGCCGACGCCGCCAGCACGGCGGTGGCGATGGCGATGCCCTTGGTGATGGCCTTGGTGGTGTTGCCGACGGCGTCCAGGTCGGTGAGGACCTGGGCACCGGCGCCGGTGACGTCGCCGGACATCTCGGCGATGCCCTGCGCGTTGTCGGAGACCGGTCCGAAGGTGTCCATGGCAACGATGACCCCGACGGTGGTGAGCAGCCCGGTTCCGGCGAGGGCCACCGCGAAGAGCGCCAGCATGATCGACGTACCGCCGAGCAGAAACGCTCCGTAGACGCCGAGGCCGATCAGCAGCGCAGTGTAGACCGCGGACTCCAGACCGATGGAGATCCCGGCGAGTACGACAGTGGCCGGGCCGGTGAGGGAGGACTTGCCGATGTCCTGGACGGGGCGCCGGCCGGTCTCGGTGAAGTAGCCGGTGAGCTGCTGGATCAGCGCGGCCAGCACGATCCCGATGGCGACGGCGACCAGGGCGAAGACCCGAGGGTCACCGCTGTGCGCCGTGATAGCGCTGTCGGTGACGCCGCCCAGGTCGGCGTACGAGGACGGGAGGTAGACGAAGACGGCCACCCCCACCAGGACGAGCGAAATCACCGCGGAGATGAAGAAGCCGCGGTTGATGGCGGTCATCCCGCTGCGGTCGGCGCGCCGCGGGGCGACCGCGAAGATGCCGATCATCGCGGTGACCACGCCGATCGCCGGAACGATCAGGGGAAAGGCCAGTCCGGCGTCGCCGAAAGCGGCCTTGCCGAGGATGAGCGCGGCAACGAGCGTCACGGCGTACGACTCGAACAGGTCGGCCGCCATGCCCGCGCAGTCACCGACGTTGTCGCCCACGTTGTCGGCGATGGTGGCGGCGTTGCGCGGGTCGTCCTCCGGGATGCCCTGCTCGACCTTGCCCACGAGGTCGGCGCCCACATCAGCAGCCTTGGTGAAGATGCCGCCACCGACCCTCATGAACATGGCGATGAGCGCGGCACCGAGCCCGAAGCCCTCGAGCACCTTGGGCGCGTCGGCGGCATAGACGAGAACCACGCACGAGGCGCCGAGCAGCCCGAGCCCTACCGTGATCATGCCGACCACGCCGCCCGTGCGAAAAGCAATCTTCATAGCCCGATGCGACACGTCGGTGAGATCTTTTTCCGGTTCGCCTTCCGCCGGAGTCGCCTCACGCGCGGCAGCCGCCACCCGCACATTGCTGCGGACGGCCAGACGCATGCCGATGTATCCGGTGGTCGCCGAGAAAAGCGCACCCACCAGGAAGAACAGCGACCGGCCGGCGCGCTGCGACCAGGTGTCGGCCGGAAGCAGCAGCAGCAGGAAGAAGACCACGACGGCAAAGACGCCGACAGTGCGCAGCTGCCGGGCCAGATAGGCGTTCGCGCCTTCCTGGACGGCTGCCGCGATCTCCTTCATGCGGTCCGTGCCCTCACCGGCCGCCAGCACCTGGCGGACCAGCAGCCGGGCGACGATCAGTGCGGCGACGGCGACGATCGCGATGACGATCACGATGACGCGGTTGTCATCGGTGAGTACCGCGGCCGCGAGAGAGGTGGGTCGGTCGGAAATCGCGGAAACTTCGGGCAGTTCTGCCAGTGGTGTGTTGATGAAGCCCGCCATACGTCCTCCTTGACGCTCAGCGCTCAAGACGTGGACGGATTGTAGGGAGCAGAACCTGATCAAAACAGTCCGCAGTAAATGTAAATCGACTTTACCCGCCGATCGATAAATGATCGCACCCTCGGATTGATCCGAATGCAGTAATGGGGCAGAAGCATTGTCCGTAGATCGCTGATCAAGCAGAAATGAAAAAAAGGCCCTGCTCGGCAGGGCCCGGGAGAGCGGATCAGGAGTTACGGCCGGAGCGGCGCCACGACAGGCCGGCCCGCTGTGACGCCTCCGGCGCTCAGGGATGCGCCGTTGCGGGCGTCTTGGGCCAGCTCATGCGGATCACTTCGCCGTCGGCTCCCGTTCTGACTTCCACGTCGTCGACGAGGCCGCTGATGACCGCGAGACCCATCTCGTCCTCGCTGTCGGCGTCGGTCTCGGTACCCGGCTGGCCGGGCCCCTCCCCGGACGCCTCGGCGGCTCCGGTCTCCCCGCCGGGGCCAGGCACCTCGTCGCCGACCTCGACGGAGAAGGACTTCTCCTCCTCGGTCAGGACGACCTTGACCGGAGCGGTGATGCCGTGGTTGCGGTGCAGCCCTACGGCGCGGCTGCAGGCCTCACCGACGGCGAGTCGGACCTCGTCGAGCACTGCCTCGTCGACCCCGGCGCGGCGCGCCACGGCGGCCGCCACGAGGCGGGCCGTCCTGACGTGTTCGGGCTGGGCGCTGAAGCGGAGTTCAACAGTGGCCATGCGATCCCCTTCAGACGTACCGGCGTGCATCTCAGGGGCCCGGGCGCACTGCCCGGTACCCCCGCTCTCTCTTCCTCCGGAAGCCGGCAGAGCCACCGGCCCCCGACGTGCGACCGTCGGCAGCGTGCCCACCGATCGGCCGATGGGTATCCCGTCGACGCCCGGAAGCCGTCCGTGCCGATGGCCGACAGCCCGCTGCCGGGCGTGTCACCGCCGAAGGCCCGGCCCGGCTGCCGGAATGCCGAGGCCCCGGCACCACGGCGTCCACCGAACCAGCCGCCCGCCGAACGGGCCGCGGTCCGACCCGGCTGTGCACCGGACCGACCGGCTGACTGCCGGACCGGCTGCCGGACGGGCCTTCGGCCGATCCGGAAGCAGCCGGTCAGCCGTCAGTCGGTGGCCGCAACAGCCTCGTCGACCGTGGTGTGGATCGGGAACACCTTGGTCAGACCAGTAATCCGGAAGATCTTGAGAATGCGCTCCTGGTTGCAGACCAGGCGCAGTGAGCCCTCATGGGCCCGGACACGCTTCAGGCCGCCCACGAGCACGCCGAGGCCGGTGGAGTCGAGGAAGTCGACACCTTCCATGTCGACAACCAGGTGGTAGCTGCCGTCATTCACCAACTCGACCAACTGCTCGCGCAGCTTGGGCGCGGTATACACATCAATCTCGCCACCGACCTCGACGACCGTACGGTCGCCACCAGGGCCGGACACATTGCGAGTCGACAAGGACAGGTCCACGGATCCTCCAGCACCTTGCTATCGAGCGGTCGCCCCTCGGTCTCCCCGACGGAGCCAGGGGACGGATCGCCAGCCGCGATGGCATTCAATCACTTACCAGCAGCCATGCACGACGCCTTGGGACCATTGTCCGTCACGGCGGTGACACACTCGGTGCCGATGGCCAAGAATCACCGCCCCAGTCGACCACCCGAGAACAGGGACTCCCGCCCCTCTCCCGCCATGGTCCTCGACCGGCTCGCCGCAGCGGCGGGCCGGTCCGCGCGCATCACTCATACGGAGCACTTGCCCCCGCGAACAGGTACCCATGCCATCTGGCCCGCTCGCATCCGGCCGGAAGTGATCGCCGCTGTCCAGCAGGCCGGTATCGACCACCCGTGGGCACACCAGGCAGCCGCCGCGGAGCATGCCCTGGACGGCGAATCCGTCGTGATCGCCACCGGAACCGCCTCCGGCAAGTCGCTCGCCTATCTGGCCCCGGTCCTCAGCGCCCTGCTCGACGGCTCGGAGGCCCCCAACGGCCGTGGAACGACCGCCCTGTACCTGGCCCCCACCAAGGCGCTCGCCGCCGATCAGCGGCGTTCGGTCAGGGACCTCGCGGCCCCGCTCGGAAACGCGGTCAGGCCCGCGGTCTACGACGGCGACACCCCGGTCGAGGAACGCGAATGGGTACGTCAGTACGCCAACTACGTCCTGACCAACCCCGACATGCTGCACCGCGGGATCCTCCCGTCCCATCCGCGCTGGTCCTCCTTCCTGCGCGCCCTGCGCTATGTCGTCATCGACGAGTGCCACACCTATCGCGGCGTCTTCGGCTCCCATGTCGCCCAGGTGGTGCGCCGGCTCCGCCGCCTGTGCGTCCGATACGGAGCCGATCCGGTCTTCCTGCTCGCCTCGGCGACCGCCGCGCAGCCCTCGGTCGCCGCGGGCCGCCTCACCGGCCTTCCGGTCACAGAGGTCGCCGACGACGCCTCGCCCCGCGGCGAGATGGTCTTCGCCCTGTGGGAACCACCGCTGACCGAGTTGCACGGCGAGAAGGGCGCCCCCGTACGCCGTACGGCCACCGCCGAGACCGCCGACCTCCTCACCGACCTGACCGTCCAAGGCGTCCGCTCGGTCGCCTTCGTGCGCTCCCGGCGCGGCGCCGAGCTCATCTCCGTCATCGCCAAGGAACGCCTCGCCGAGGTGGACCGCTCGCTGCCCTCCCGGGTCGCCGCCTACCGCGGGGGCTACCTCCCCGAGGAACGCCGCGCCCTCGAGCGCGCCCTTCACTCCGGCCGGCTGCTCGGTCTGGCCGCCACCACCGCCCTCGAACTCGGTATCGATGTCTCGGGTCTGGATGCCGTCGTCATCGCCGGTTACCCCGGCACCAGGGCGTCGCTGTGGCAGCAGGCGGGCCGCGCCGGGCGCTCCGGCCAGGGCGCCCTGGCCATCCTGGTGGCCCGCGACGACCCGCTGGACACCTTCCTCGTCCACCACCCCGAGGCTCTGTTCCAGCAGCCCGTGGAGTCGACCGTTCTGGACCCGGACAACCCGTACGTCCTCGCCCCCCATCTGTGCGCGGCCGCCGCGGAGCTTCCGCTCACCGAGAGCGACCTGAAGCTGTTCGGGCCGTCCGTGGCCGAGCTGCTGCCGCAGCTGGAGGCCGCGAAGCTGCTGCGCAAGCGGGCGTCGGGCTGGCACTGGACCCGGCGTGAGCGGGCCGCCGATCTCACCGACATCCGCGGTGAAGGCGGCCGCCCGGTCCAGATCGTCGAGGAGGGCACCGGCCGGCTGCTGGGCACCGTCGACGAGTCGGCCGCACACACCGCCGTCCACGAAGGTGCCGTCCATCTCCACCAGGGCCTCACCTACCTGGTCCGGAAACTGGATCTGGAGGACTCGGTGGCGCTGGTCGAGGAAGCCAGTCCGCCGTACTCGACGACCGCCCGCGACACCACCTCCATCACCGTCCTGGAGACCGACACAGAGATCCCCTGGGGTGACGGAAGGCTCTGCTACGGCTCCGTGGAGGTCACCAACCAGGTCGTCTCCTTCCTGCGCCGCAAACTGATCACCGGCGAGGTCCTCGGTGAGACCAAGCTCGATCTGCCGCCCCGCACGCTGCGCACCCGCGCGGTGTGGTGGACGGTCACCCAGGACCAGCTGGACGCCGCCCGCATCAACCCCGAGATCCTCGGTGGCGCCCTGCATGCCGCCGAACACGCGTCGATCGGGATGCTGCCCCTCTTCGCCACCTGCGACCGCTGGGACATCGGCGGCGTCTCCGTCCCCCTCCATCCGGACACCCTGCTGCCGACGGTGTTCGTGTATGACGGTCATCCGGGCGGCGCCGGATTCGCCGAGCGGGCCTTCCACACCGCCCGCAGCTGGCTCACTGCCACCCGCCAGGCCATCGCGTCCTGCGAGTGCGAAGCGGGCTGCCCGTCATGCATCCAGTCCCCCAAGTGCGGCAACGGAAACGACCCGCTGCACAAGCGGGGGGCCGTACGCCTCCTCACCGAACTTCTCCGCTCCGCCCCGGCGGACCCGGAGCAGGCGGGGGAGCCGCCGAGCCCGGAACCGGACCGGGATCGCCCGTCGGAGGGCCCGCCCGGGACCTGACCTCGGGTGCGTACGGCCCGAACCGCACCCGGGCCGTCACATCGGCGATCTCCCCCTGCACCGCGCACCGGACCACCGCCGCACCCTGGGCGTCGGCCACCTCTGCGGCCGCCCTGCATGCCGCCTCGGCCCCGCGCAGGGCCCGGTCGGCCGCTGCCAGGGCCGCCAGGTCCGCCGCCCCGCCGGCCCGGTGCCGAGCGACCACCACCTGGCCGAGCGCAAGCACGGCCGCGAACACCGCACACAGCGCTGCCGTGGTCACTGCCACCCACACTGTCGCCACCCCGCGATCACGCCCCTCCCCACACCCGTGCGAACCCACCACCCGCAACGCCCGTCGAACCCGCAATGCCCACCGCATCCGTCGCACCCGTAGCTTCTGTCGCAGGGGCACCGCACTGATCGCCCCCGTCACGGCTCCGCCCCCAGCGTGTCCTCGGCCATCACCACCGCGTCCGCTCTCAGCGTCAGGGCCAGCGCACCCGGTCCGGGCGTCGGCGCAACCACCCGTACCCGCCACAGCTCCCCAGCCCGTTCCACCTCCACACGCGCCCGGTCGGGTGCCACCGAACGGGTGACAGCCAGCACCTGCGCCTCGGGTTCGGACCGAGCTGCCGCCCTCGCGCCGACCCTTGCGGCATCCACGCACCGGATCTGCGCGGCGGCGGCCATCAGCGCCCAGAGGAGAGCCAGAGCGAACAACATCAGCACCGGGATCACCATGGCGGCCTCCGCCGTCACCGCACCCCGGTCGCCTCCGCCCCCTTCGCAGTCCCCGACTCCCCTCCCCGAACGCCTCTCAGACCTTGGCATCGAGGGCGTCCGTGAGAATCGACTGCAACGCCGCCATGACCGGCGGACTCGTGACCACCTTGTAGAGCACCGCCGCCAGCGCACAGGCGGCAATCGTCCCCACCGCGTACTCGGACGTCGTCATCCCGCGGTCCGTTCGGACCCGGCGCACCACACGCCGTGCCCAGCCCCTGATGCGCTTGATTTGCCATGCCATGTCAACCTCCGAAAGTGTTCTTTTGTGCAGATTCATCACTGATTGGATGTTTTTGTTCATCGGGCTTGCAGAAGCCCGTTCGCCAGGCCGATGACCACCGGCGCCACACCGACCGCCAGAAAGGCGGGCAGAAAGCAGAACCCCACCGGAGCTGTGATCAGCACGCCGGCCCGCTGGGCGCGCGCCACGGCCTCGCTCGACCGTTCCGCCCGCATCGCCTCGGCCAGCCGGGCGACCGGCTCCGCCGCCGGAGCCCCGGTCGAACCCGCCCGGTCCAGACAGCGGGCCAGCGCGCCGGCTCCCGATATCTCGCCGAACCTCCCCCAGGACACGGCAGGTTCGCCGCCCAGCCGGATCTCCGCCGCTGTCCGTGCCAGCCGTTCGCCGACCGGACCGCCCAGCGACTCCCCGACCGCCTCGGCCGCTTCCCTCGGGCCGGCTCCTGCGGAGATGCACGCCGCCAACAGGTCTGCCGCCAAAGGGAGCTGGCGTTCGGCCTCAGCAGCTTCCGCAGCGGACGCGGCGGGTCTGCGCCGATGCCGCATCCGCTGCCATCGCCACGTGCCGTACGCCGCCACCAGTCCGACCGCGCACCCCCATGAACTGCCGACGAGGAACCAGCCCGTCACCACGGCACCCAGCAGCACGGCCCCGTCCTTCAGCCGGGCCCCGGACACCGACCGCTCGCGCCACCGCCTCCCGGCGTCGACCGCCAGCAGCACCGCGCCCCGGCGGCGAGCCACACGATGCCGCCTCCGCCCGGCCAGGCAGACGGCCAGGTATCCGACCGCGCCCAGGACGACCGCCACCGGAACCGGCCCGCGGACGATGTGCGCCACCACGCCGGCCCCTTCGCTCATGACCGCTCCCCCGCCCGTACGATCCGGCAGGCCCAGCAGAGGCCGGCCGTCTCCAGCAGCCCGCCCACCAACAGGCAGCACAGCCCGGCCGGACTGTGCAGGAGCACCCTCAACGGGGCGGCCCCCAGCGCCGCCCCCAGTCCCAGACCGAGCACCGGCAGCAGCGCCAGCACGGCCACCGTCGACCAGGCCCCCGCCAGCTGCGCCCGCAGCTCCTCCCGCCGACGCCGCTCGGCCCGCAGCGCGCCCTCCAGGCGGTCCAGACCGGCTGCCAGCCCCGCGCCGCCGTCGACCGCCACCCGCCAGCAGGCCGCCAGCCCGGCGAGCCCCTCCAGCCCGGGTTCGCGCGCCGCCTGCCCGAGGGCCCCCGGCACATCGCCGCCGAACCGCGCCGCGGCCGACACCGCGGCCTCCACCGCACCCATTGCCCCCGTGCCACGCACCGCCACCAGCAGTGCCTGCCCCGGCTCGTGCCCGGCCCGCAGCTCGCCCACCACCGCACCGCACAGCCCCACCACGGCATCCGCTCTGCGCTCACGCTCCCGCCGCCCGGCCCGCTTACGAAGCCATCGCCGCACCAGTGGTACCGCCAGCGCCCCCGCGATCACCGGTAGCAGGGACTCGCCCAGCACAGCAAGAAGCAACGCCACCGGAAGACACAGCCACTCCCGCCGCTCCCGGAACATCCCCGCGCACCACAGCCGGACCCGGTCCCGGCCGATCGGCGGCTCCAGCACGGAACCGACGAACAACATCCGCGCCCGCCGAGTTCCTTGGCCCCGCCCCACCATCAGCCAAGCCGCGGCCCCCACGCACACGGCCGACGCATACGTCGCGTACTCCGGGGCCCCCACCGCCGTGCCACCGGTCACAACGCACCCCCGATCAGCGACCGCAGCCGCTCCCGGCCTCGCTCGTGGACGAAGCCGTCAGCGCCCCACCGCAGCGCGGGCACGGTCACCACCAGCCCGGCCGCATCCCGCTCCAGCACATGCACCTCGGCGATCCGGCGCACCCCGGCCCGGTCCCGTGCGAGATGGACCACCACCGACAGCGCCGCCGCCAGCTGACTGTGCAGCGCCACCCGGTCAAGACCGGCTGCCGTCCCCAACGCCTCCAGCCGCGCCGGTACATGCTCGGCAGCGTTGGCATGAACCGTCCCGCAGCCGCCCTCATGTCCGGTGTTCAGCGCAGCGAGAAGTTCGGTGACCTCGGCGCCCCGCACCTCCCCGACCACCAGGCGGTCGGGCCGCATCCGAAGCGCCTGCCGCACCAGGTCCCGCAGAGTCACCCGTAGCGCGTTATGAACAGTTCGACTGTCTCAACCCGCCCGGTGTCTCATCAGGGCGCGGGCGCAAATCCAACGCCGACCCCACTCTTCTGCATTGAGATGTCTCACGAAGCGTTACCCATCCGTGACTTTCTCGGCTTTTCCGGCCATGGGGTGAGCGCTAGGGCTGTGCGACGGTTGCGTCCAGGGAAGCGGTGTAGCGGGTAGCTCCCCGTGAGGGTGTAGTTGCCCCGTGTGCGCGTGTGTCGCGTACTGGTTTCAGCGCGGACAAGGACCTCAGCAATCCTTATTCTCGCTGGTCAGGGGCACTTTCTGCTTACGTGACCACCTGTGGGACAGGACGGCCCACTTCACGAAAGCGCGAGGCTAAGCTTGGGGTCCAGCCACGCCTGAAGACGGGACGCGCGGTGTCTGTCTCCGGCAAGATGACATCCGTCTAGCTGATCCCCCGTAAGGATTGTTGTGAGCACACTCGGTAGCTTCATCTGGTCGATTGCTGACCAGCTTCGGGGCCCCTACCGCCCCAACCAGTATGGAACCGTGATCCTGCCGCTCACGATCCTGCGCCGCCTCGACTGCATTCTCGAACCCGACCGCGCGACCGTGCGCGAGCTGGCCGCCAAGTACGACAACCCCAACCGGCTCAAGGTCGAGGTCGCCAAGGCGACCGGCAGGCCGTTCTACAACACCTCGCACTACTCCTTCGCCAACCTCCTTGCAGATGCCGACGGTCTTGCGGACAACCTCGCCGACTACATCGACCGGTTCTCCGCGGACGTCGACGTGTTCGACTACTTCGACTTCAAGAAGGAGATCCTTGCGCTGGAGAAGGCAGGGCTCCTGCGCGAGATCGTCAAGGCGTTCGGAGCCGTCGACCTCCATCCCGACGTGGTGTCCAACTCGGACATGGGGGACGCGTTCGAGTACATCATCCGCAAGTTCAACGAGGCCGCCAACGAGACTTCCGGTGACCACTACACCCCACGCGACGCAATCCGTCTGCTGGTCGACTTGCTCTTCGCCGAGAAGGACGCCGACCTGACTGAAGCGGGCATCATCCGGTCGCTCTACGACCCCACCGCCGGCACCGGCGGCATGCTATCGCTCGCCGAGGAGCACCTGCTCGCGCAGAACCCGGGCGCCCGGCTGGGCCTGTACGGCCAGGAGTACAACCCGCAGTCCTACGCCATCTGCAAGTCCGACCTGCTCGCCAAAGGCCACGACGCGACCAACATCTCCTTCGGCAACACGCTCACCGACGACGCGTTCAAGGGTCGCCAGTTCGACTTCTGCATGTCCAACCCGCCCTACGGCGTGGACTGGAAGCAGTACGCTAAGACCGTCACAATGGAGCGCGACTCCGCAGGCCCCCACGGCCGCTTCGCGCCCGGCCTCCCGGCCACCTCCGACGGGCAGATGCTGTTCCTGCTGCACCTAGCCCACAAGATGCGGGCGCCGGAGGACGGCGGCGGCCGGGTCGGGATCGTCATGAACGGCTCCCCGCTGTTCAACGGCGCCGCCGAGTCCGGCCCGTCGAACATCCGAAAGTGGCTGCTGGAGAACGACCTCGTCGAGGCCATCGTCGCGCTGCCGACCAACATGTTTTTCAACACCGGCATCGCCACCTACATCTGGATCCTCGACAACACCAAGCACCCCGACCGCAAGGGCACGGTCCAGCTCATCGACGGCTCCTCGTTCTGGACCAAGATGCGGAAGAACCTCGGCGCCAAGGGCCGCGAGATCAGCGACACCGACCGCACCGAGATCGTCAAGCTGTACGCCGACTTCACCGACGCCGACCCCGACACCTCCAAGGTGCTGCGCAATGACGAGTTCGGCTACTGGACCATAACCGTCGAGCGGCCACTGTTGGACGAGGACGGCAAGTCGGTCACCGACCGCAAGGGCAAACCGAAGCCCGACACCAAGAAACGCCTCACCGAGAACGTGCCCTTCACCTACGGCGGCTCCACCGCTGGCCCGGCAGGCAAACTCGATGTCATCCAGTCCTACTTCGACACCGAAGTGAAGCCGCACGTCCCCGACGACGCCTGGATCGACTGGACCAAGGTCAAGACCGGCTACGAAATCCCCTTCACCCGCCACTTCTACAAATACGTCGCGCCACGGCCGTTGGCCGAGATCGATGCGGACCTGGAGAAGCAGGTCACCAAGATCCTCGACCTCCTGCGGGAGGTGGAGCAGTGACGCGCGCTGGCTGGTTCGGTGTGTCGCCAGCGGGCTGGTCGTCGGCGCCACTTGGCTACTACTCAGACGTCATGCTCGGGAAGATGATCAACGCGAGCAAGGACTCCGGTGTTGCAAGATCGGCGCCGTACCTCGCAGCTGGGTCGATCCAACCGGAACATCTGATCCTTGACGAGACAAGGACTATGCCTTTCTCCGACACCGAACTTGTCCAGTGCGATCTGCGTAAGAACGACATCGTCGTTGTGGAGGGCGGCGCCGGGTACGGACGCAGCCACTTGCTCAAGCAAGACTTGCCTGGTTGGGGTTTCCAGAACCACGTTGCCCGCGTACGGCCCTACGAGGCGGTCAGTCCAGGATTCGTCGTCTATTGCTTGAAAGCATGCCTCGCCAGTGGCTATGTCGAGGCCAACAACCGGACGGCGACTCTGCCTTCGCTCTCGCGCGACGTTCTCCGGTCGATTCCGATTCCCCTTCCTCCTATCGAGGAGCAGCACGCCATTGCTGACTACCTCGACCGTGAGACCGCCCGCATCGACACCCTCATCGAGGAGCAGCAGCGCCTGATCGCCCTCCTCCGCGAGCGTCGCGACGCCGAAGCCGATGACCTTCTCCGGTCGCCGTCAGAGGCACGGCACACGACTGTCAAGCGGGTACTTCAACCTCTTTCTCGCCCTGCCGCGTCAGGACTCGGCGTCATTACTGCCTTTCGGGACGGCATTGTGACTCTCCGAAGCAACCGCCGCGAGGAGGGGTATACGTTCTCCAACACAGAGAACGGATACCAAGAAGTCCGCCCAGGCGACCTCGTGTTCCACGCTCTCGACGGTTTTGCCGGTGCGGTCGGAGTGTCCGACAGCCACGGAAACGCAACGCCGGTCTATCACGTTTGCGTTGCCACGGCCGGCGACGATGTCGCATATGTTGCGCGGTTGCTCCGTTACTTGGGACGCAGCGGATTTCTTGCCACCCAAGCCCCGAACGTGCGTGAACGGAGCGTTGACTTCCGAAACTGGTCGATGTTCGGTCGGTTGCCTCTGACGTTGCCACCAGTCGATGAGCAGCGCCGCATAGCTGCGCATCTCGATGAGCAGGCCGCCAAGGTCGACCAGCTCATCACGGAGACCGAGCGGTTCATCGAGCTCGCTCGGGAACGCCGCGCGGCGCTGATCACGGCTGCGGTGACGGGTCAGATCGACGTGCGAGAGGCGGCGTGATGGCTGACCACAACGAGGTGGTCTTCGAGACCGAGATCTGTGAGCACCTCCACGCGCACGACTGGCTGTACTCGGACAAGGACACCGGCTACGACCGCGAGCGGGCGTTATTCCCCGAGGACCTGTTCGCCTGGCTGGAGGCGACGCAGAAGCCGAAGTACGAGAAGGCTTTGAAAGCCGCTGGCTCGCAGGAGAAGTTCCTCGATGTGCTGGTCGCGGCGCTGGACAAGCCCTTGGAACACGGTGGCGGTACACTCAACATCCTCCGCAATGGCGTGCAGTACATCGGCGGCGGGCGGCTGAAGCTGGCCCAGTTCCGCCCCGAGACGACGCTGAACGCGACCACCAACACCGAGTACGCCGCGATGCGGGTGCGGGTGATGCGGCAGGTGCACTTCTCCACCGCCGACCGGCGCAGCATCGACCTGGTCTTCTTCGTCAACGGCCTCCCGGTTGCCACGGTCGAGTTGAAAACCGACTTCACGCAGTCCCTGGAAGAGGCGATCAACCAGTACAAGAAGGATCGCAACCCACTGACGAACGGCCGCCCTGAGCCGCTGCTGTCCTTCGGCCACCGGGCGCTGGTTCACTTCGCCGTCTCGAACGACCTCGCCGCGATGACCACCAGGCTGGAGGGGGAGAAGACCCACTTCCTACCGTTCAACACCGGATTCGACGATGGCGGCGGGAACCCTCCCGGCGAGGACGGGAAATCCGCGACCGCCTACCTGTGGGAGCGGGTCTGGGAGAAGCACGCCTGGCTGGGCATCATCGGCCGCCTAATGATCGTGCAGACCAAGGACGAGTGGGACGTCGCCACCGGCACCTCGGTGCGCCGCACGAGCATGCTCTTCCCTCGGTTTCACCAGTGGGAGGCGGTGACGAACATTGTGGCCGCGGTGGCCGAAGAGGGTGTGGGCCATCGCTATCTGATCGAGCACTCGGCCGGGTCCGGGAAGACGAACACCATCGCCTGGACAGCCCACCGCCTGGCACGACTCCACGTCGAGGACAAGAAGGTCTTCGACTCGGTCATCGTGGTGGTGGACCGCACCGTGCTCGACGGGCAGCTACAGGACGCGATCCGGCAGATCGACGGCCCCGGCAAGATCGTGGCCCCGATCAGCCCCGAGGACGTCCGCAAGGCGGGCGCGAAGTCGAAATCCGGCCTGCTCGCACAGGCATTGAAGAACGGCGAGCTGATCATAGCCGTGACGGTGCAGACGTTCCCGTACGCGCTGGAGGAGATCCGGGCCGACTCCGGTCTGAAGGGCAAGCGGTTCGCCGTCATCGCCGACGAGGCGCACTCGTCCCAGTCCGGCCAGATTTCGACCAAGCTCAAGCAGGTGCTGACCGCCGATGAGCTCAAGGAGATCGAGGACGGCGGCGCGGTCGGCGTCGAGTCGGTCCTGGCCTCGGAGATGTCCGAGCGCGCCGAGTCGCCGAACATCTCTTACCTCGCCTTCACCGCAACCCCGAAGAACAAGACGCTGGAGCTCTTCGGTCGCAAGGGCCTCGACGGCAAGCCGGTCGAGTTCCACCTCTACTCGATGAAGCAGGCGATCGAGGAGGGCTACATCCTCGACGTGCTGAAGGGCTATCAGTCCTACGACACCGCGTTGAAGATCGCGGGCAAGGCCGCCGGTGCCAGTGCCGGTGACGGGAGCGACGGCGACGAGGTCGAGGAGGCTGCTGCCCGTAAGGGTCTGATGCGGTGGGTCCAGTTGCACCCGACGAATATCGGCCAGAAGGTCCAGATCATCGTCGAGCACTTCCACGCCAACGTCGCGCATCTGCTGGACGGCAAGGCCAAGGCGATGATCGTGACCGGCTCGCGCAAGGCCGCGGTGAAGTACAAGAAGGCGATCGACGCCTACATCGCCAAGCGTGCGGCCGAGGACGCCTCCTACGACTACCGGACTCTGGTCGCGTTCTCCGGGTCTGTGTCGATGGCCGAGGACGAAGAGTGGGGCACAGACTGGGGACCGGCGCCGACCAAGGACGACGAGTTCACCGAGGCGAACATGAACCCCGGAGCCGGCTCCGATCTGGCCGTCGCGTTCACAGGCGAGACCTACAAGATCATGCTGGTCGCCAACAAGTACCAGACCGGGTTCGACCAGCCGCTGCTCTCCGCGATGTACGTCGACAAAAAGCTGTCCGGCGTCACCGCGGTACAGACGCTCTCCCGGCTCAACCGCACCCACCGCACGGCGAGCGGGGAGCAGAAGCGCAAGACGTTCGTCATCGACTTCGTGAACAAACCCGAGGACATCAGGGCGTCCTTCGAGCCGTACTTCAAGAACGCCACCTTGGAGACCGAGACCGACCCGTACGTCGTCATCCACCTCGCCACCAAGCTCGCGCAGGCCGGGATCTATACCGAGGACGACGTCCGCAAGGTCGCCGAGCTGTGGGTCACCCGCAAGGGCAACAACGCGCTCTCCGCAGCGATCAGCCCGGCGCAGCACGACTTCCGGCGCCGCTACGCCAGAGCGATCGAGGGAGAAGACAAGGTCACGCTCACAACCCTCGACCTGTTCCGCAAGGACGTCTCCACCTACGTGCGGCTCTACGACTTCATAAGCCAGATCGTCGACTACGGCGACCCGTACATGGAGATGCTCTCGATCTTCCTGCGCCTGCTGGAGAAGGTCATCGCCGAGTCAGCCTGGGCCGCTGAGGTCGACCTCTCCGACGTGGTGCTGGTCGGGGTGAAGCACACCAAGGCGAGCATGGTCGACATCTCGCTGACCGGCGACGGCGAGCTGAAAGGCATCAACGCGGCGGGCACCGGCACGAAGAAGGAACCGAAGTACGTCGCGCTCCAGGTGGTCATAGACAAGATGAACGACCTCTTCGGGGCCGAGTCGTTCGTCGAGTCCCAGGTCCGGGAGTTCGTGCATGGACTGGTCCAGCGGCTGCTGGCCTACCCTGACCTGGTCAATCAGACCAAGGTGAACTCGAAGAAGCAGTTCATGGAGTCGCAGGACTTCCAGGTGGCGGTCACCGAGGCAGTTGTGGACAACCAGGACGCCCACAACACGATGGCTGACTACTTCTTCAGCGACGGACCTGCGATCAATGGCGTCATCGTGGCACTCGCCGACGCCTTCTACGAGGCGGCGGTCGATCAACCCGCGAGCTAACCAACCCAACTGGATAGGAAAACTCAAAAACTATGCCTCAGCTGCACCGCTTCGACAACGACAGCAAGATCGGCGACATCTCCGAGGAGCAGCTCCGGTTCCTCAACCACCACCTCGCGAATGACGAGGACACAGAGTTCTACGTTGACTACACCATCCTCAAAGGCCTCGCCGCCAACGGGGCCGACCCGAAACTCATCGGCATGCTGGAGAACTCCCTCGGCCACCACAGCTGGATGAAGTTCACCTGGAGCACCAGCGGCACACACACGCCGTGGATCCACGTGGTGCCCGCCAAGCCCGACCGCAGTGGCGGCCGGGCCTGACGCGGGTCCGTGAGTTCATCCACCGCCCCGCACCGGACTCGGCATCGCAGCCTGAGCTGCCGTTCAAGTCTTGGGCGACTTCTTGGCCAGCGAGGGATGAAGGCCCAGCAGCAGACGCGGCATTTCCTCCCACTTCGGCGATGGCTGGCCCACATACTCTGCTGCGGCTTCGGCCGTGACTCGGACGACCGAGGTAAAGAAGTTCCGGCAGTCGATCGCATCGGTCAGCCGGAGTGTCGGGTTGGCCTTCAGCTTGGCGGATGCCTTCGGGTCACGGACGGCAGTCAGGATCGGGAGGGCGTGAACGGTTGCGTGGCCATGGGCGACGTCGTGACGAATTCGCAGCCACATCCCGATCACGTCAACCACGTGCTGGGGGTTCACCTGCACCGGGCCGCTGCCCTGACCGCCTCGCTGTTGCCATGCCCAACTCGGTCGGGGATTGAACCCTGCCCTCTTCAGCAGTGAGATCGTCTGATCGGCATCTGGCGTGGAGAACTTCTTCGTTGCGCCGTCGAAGTCGGACCTCCACTGCGTCATCGCCGAGGTCAGGAGGGGGCGGTCGAAATCGCCACCCATCTCGGTGAAGGTCGCGTCCCGCAAGGCCGTGGCCAAGTCCTGGACAAACGCCTGCCAGGCAGCAACGGTCATGACTATGGCGCCGCGGTTGATCGAGGTCTCGGCATCGCGCCGTCCGCGTCCACCGTTTCCTGCGGCCCGGTGAGCCTTTTCAAGATTCTTGCAGTGCTTGATCGCGCTCGCGTAGTTGCCCACCGCGGTCTGAACGTCCACCCTCTGCCCCCTCGGAGACCGTTGAGGCCCCATCGTCGCGGACCTCGGCGTATTGAGCACCGCGTTCGATGTCGCCGCTTGATCACGTTGCCGCATGCTTTCCCTCCTCAGAGGGGAAACGGACGAACGTCCCCGGTCGCGTACGACTCTGTCGTGCGCCACGACGTACGGATACCTGTGCTCACGTTCATGAGGGGCGCTGCTGGCCTGCACGATAGGGGAGGCCGACCTCTGCTCACCAGAGGCGACGTTCCTGGGCCGTAAGACCCGCAGCATTCATCAGGTGCTCCCACTGGGCAGCCAGCGGCTTCGACCACGCAGGGTCTACGCCATGCCCGTACGCAAGCAGCCCGTCGATGTGGTTGACGAACCCTTGCAGGGAGCTGTAGCCGGCGTGCTCGACGTGGGTCCCAAGCCCGAACTTGGCGACACCACGGATGTGATCTTCGAGTCCCCTTCTCGTGTGCCGCGGCAGTCGGAGTCTCTCGCCGTCCACCAGGAGGCCCAAGACGATCTTGCGGGCACCTGGCGGCACAACGCGGGTTTTTTTCCTGTGTAGCCGGAACCGGGTGGCGGACACCGTTGCCGAGATCTCGGAGACGCAGCGTGTGAGCGTGGAGCGGTCGAGGCTCCTCAGAGTTGAGAAGGTCATGTCGTCCGCATAGCGTGTATACGTCATGCGGTACCGGTCGGCGACGGATGAGAGAGCCTCGTCCAGTGGGCGGGCGGCCAGATTGGCAAGGGCGCCACTCGCGGGGCCTCCCTGTGGGAGGTAGCCCAGGTCCTGCGCTCTGTAGGTGGGGATGGCCTGGTACGCACTCCTGAAGTACGGCCAGGTGATTCCGCCCGGGACGCGGGTACAGACGCGGGCGATTTCGAACGAGACGAGACTGTTGTAGCCGACCGCCCGCAGGATCGATTGAACTGCACGCTCGTTGACGGAGTGGAAGAAGTCATGAAGATCAAACTTCAGTAACCACGAGGCACCAAGGTGAAGCTGCGCGCACTGCACGGCAGAGCGTCCCTGCTGGTAGGCGTAGCTCGCCCCGTGCGCTGGGATCGGGCTGACTACGTTGGTCAGGAGCCAGCGTTGCACGTCCATCAATACGGGCGCTGGGGCCGCGATTGTGCGAGATTTGCCGGGCTCACGCTTGGGGCGGGAGAACTCGGTGTATGGGTCCTGTCGCCGCTGGACGATCCTTCGTAGGTAGAGGTAAGGCGCGCCAGTCTGGTGGGCCAGGTGCCCCAGCGTCAGTACAGGCGTGAGTCCTTGACTTCGAACTCGTCGCATCTGCTCCAAAGCCTCGTCGATGACTGAGGAAGTGACGCCGTTCCTGCGGCCGAGGCTCCTGTAAAGCGCGGGAGAGTCGATGGGGTGGCCTACCTTCGGTGTATCCCGCCCCCGGCGGGTGGTGCGAGTCGCGCGCCAGGCCCACGTAGGAGACCGTGCGCCTTGCACCATCCAGGCGTTCGACAGCTTGTCCACAGCGTGCGGCTCACGACCGCAGCCTGACCTACAAATGCAGATCGTTGACTCGGCGATGACCTCGCCGATTGCGCTAGGCCGTCACCGACTCTCCCGCAAGGTGCCAGGGTAGTAAGGCTCCTGACTGCCCCGCAAGCGGCTCACGACGAGCCGGGGCTTCGCTTTGGCTGCCCGCAGCTCCTTCCATCCTGCGTCGGTAGGCCGCGTTTGAGAGTCCACCAAACCCAGCTTCTGGGCCTGGAGGACGAGGTTTCTGGCCATCGGAACGGAGACCGAAACATCGGTCGCCAGTTGTTCGGGGTGCCTATGGCCTTTCGCGATGTGGCCAAGGACCTCAACAAGGTCCCTGATGCCGCCGCGATAGCGCACGTGTAGCTTGCCCGATCCTGTCAGCTGGACTCGCCCCATGCCACGCGGCCTGGGTTCTGCGTTGCGCTCTGGCCGGTATCCGACGAGGTCACGCATGAGCCCCGGCGGCGCAGTGCGGTGCTCGAAGAACGGTGCCCACTTCCCGTCGGGACGCCGAGTCCGGCCCCTGGATTGGCGCAGGATGGATGGCAGATTGTTCGGCACGGTGTGCTCGAACACGAGCAGCCCCTCGCTGCCCGACCAGCCTGCACCGTCTTCGGGCCGCCGTGCATAGTCTTCGCACAGCTTCCTGATCCTCCAGAGCTCGTCCGTATGCCACTGAGCCGAGGGAAGGTCCATCCCGCGGTGCAGCACCGACACCCCGTCGTACAGCCCACTGGCACGGATGCGCCGCAGTCCGGTGGTTGCTGCGGCGAAGAGGACCAGGTGCAGCCGGACCAACCTCAGGGAGCGCCAGCTGCGGATCGTCGCATTCCGCAGCCAGGCCCGCGCGTACGCCAGAGACTCCTCGCCGGAGCCGGCGTAGTCGGAAACGAACACTAGACTCCGTGCACGACGCTCCCGAAGAAGATCAATCGATATAGCGTTGCGCGTCACGACGGAGGTATCCAGGCTCCGCTGCACATCACGGATGATGTTCTGGACTATCAACTCGCTACCGCCGCCATCTCCGCCAGAAACCAGTGGTGACACGTTGTTTATGAACATCGTGTCCGTCGGTTTGCAGGAGCGGACGCCATACAGTGCCGCCGGTTTCTCCATGCTGGCTGCACCAGCTAGGACTGACCCCAGATGTTCCAGCAGCCCCTGCCTGAACGTCGTCTCCGACACGATATGCAGGCTGTCGAGCAACTGCGCAGCCGTCTCAGTGTCCCTGGGGGCGAAGTTGGTCAGCCACTCGATCCCCTGATGGGTTTCGCTTGGCCTCGTTGGCTCCCCCACGGCACGCATGTGCACCGCGCCCCCTTGTGCCTGATTTCGTATCTGAGTTGGCGTACCCCACCGTAGCGACTGCCCAAGCCTGTGTGGGCGTAGAACCCCAAGGCATAGCTCGCCTGGAACCAGCGGGCTGCCGCCATTCCCTCCGGGGTCTTCACCCGTTCCGTCGGGACACGGCTCGCGATCGTCGGGACCGCCCACCTTCAGGCCCGCGACCTCGACCAGGGTCTCAATCTCGGGAACCGGTCCGTCGACATCCTCGCCCGAGTCCAGTCCTCCCGGGCCAAGGACTTCGTCCGCGAGTTCAACACCGCCCTCGCCCCCCTGGCGCCGCGAGCCGGCCGTCCGCGAGTTCATCCACCGCACCCGCACCGAACTCGGAATCGCGGCCTGAGCATGCCGTCTGGTTCCTCCCCCCTCGAGGAGGGGGGAGGAACCAGCAAACACACCCGGCCGCGTACGACTCTGTCGTGCACCACCACGTACGGATCTGTGTGCTCAGCCATCCGTTCGAACGGGACCGGGCTCCGCGGCGGGAGCCGGGAGGGAGGCCAGGCGTCGGCTGGTGCCGAGCTTCCTCTTCAGCGCGAGGTTCTCGTGGTAGAGGTTCGCGGTCACCGCGGCGAGTGCATCGAACTTGCCCTGCAATTCCGTGACTTCGGCCTTGGACTCGCGAAGCTGTCGACGGAGCTTTGCGATCGTCTCGTCCCGTTCGACTTCGCCCGGGCTTCGCAGGACCGGGCGGGCGACCTTGGCGTCCCACTGGGCAAGGATGTCCTCGGCCCGGTGGATGGTGGCGTGGCTGACCTGGGCCTCGCGGGCGAGGTTCTCCTTCGTCAAGGCGCCGTTGGTGTGCAGGGGCTCACCGGCCAGCAGCCGGGCCATGGCCTCGCGGATCTTGGTGGCGGTCGCGGCGGATACCGGCATCAGAGGTCACCTTCCAGGGTGGCGAATTGTGCGGTGACCGACTGCACCTCGGCGAGCCGGATCTCGAGGGACTCACGTCGCGGTGGGGAGAGCCGTTCGCGTCGCAGGGTGTCCCGCAGATCGCCCTCTTCAGCGATCCAGTACGGAGCATTCTTCAAGGTCAGCACGGAGTTGCGGCACTTGCCGGGCTGGCAGGCGCCGAGCAGGGGCTGCTTGCCCCGTTGCTCGGCCGGCAGCTGGTTCTGGCACTCGGCGGTCGATGCCTGCCACAGACAGTGGTTGACCGTGCCGAAGTGCAGCTGGGCGAACTCATCCCGCAGCAGGCTGACCTGCATCCGTTCGTCCGCGATCTGAGCCTGGAGGTGCGGGTCGCTGTCCATGGTCGTGATGACCTTGTCCAAGCCAGCGTGCAGCCGGGCGGCGCCGGGGCCGATAGCGACCGGCTCGCCCTGCCAGCGGGCTTTGAGGAGCTCGACGAGTTTGCGGGCCGCGGCCAGCTCGAGCTGGTTGTCGAACTCTTTGCGCCAGTTCTGGTCGAGCTGGCCGTAGCCGGCGGTGACCCGGTTGGCCAGGGCCCGGCGGGCGGCGTGCTTGAGCTGGATGCCGAGCGCGATCTCCCCGTCGGGCTGCTGTGCGGTGATGATCGCCATGGTCCTGCGGAACATGTGCGGCCTCACCAAGCCTGCGGGGATGGCCTCCAGCCCGGTCTGGTCCAGCGTCCTGTTGATGTTCTCGATGAAGAAGTCGATGTCGCGGAACGCGTCGAACCCGGCCCGGCCGCGGGTTCCTTCCGGCAGGAACCCGCTGGGCGGGGCCAGGGTGGCGAAGATGTGGCTGTCGTGCCAGGACAGGCGTTCGGCGACCGCCACGGCCTGTGCGACCGGCTCGGTGATCCACCACTTGAGGCGGGGCCGGGATTCGTCGTGCTTGACCTTCCGCGAGGCCAGCGCCGGAGAGCCGAAGTGCTGGACCACGGAGTTCCGTTCGATCTCCTGCAGTTCGCTGTCACGCATGAGGGTCAGTGCGGCGATGAAGATGTAGCAGGCCGCTCGGACCATCCGCAGGGCGTGCTCGAGATCGCCGTCCTCGATGTAGTCGGTGCGGTCCTCGGTGATCGCCGCACGGACCCACTGCTGTCGCTGCCGGGTGCGGGCGGTGCCGCTCGTGAAGACGTTCGCCCTGGTCACCGTGCCGAACACGCGGCCTTCCAGGGTCAGCCAGACCGGCTCGCCGGCCGGCCCGTGGGGGCTGTTCTCCCGGCGGACCGGGATGCGGTTCGCCGGGTCGGCCAGCCACTGCCGGACCTGGGCGTCGAGCTCGTCGGGCCGCCGGTTGCGGCCGCGTGCGGGACGGGCGATGTCGCCAAGGGCAGCCCGGCCCTCGGTAGCTGTGATGGGTCGGACCCGGCCGGCATCGACCAGCCGTTGCACCATCCTGCGCCTCATCTGGTGGCGCTCGGAGTCCCGGCCGGTCTTGAACATGCCCTGGCTGATGCCGTCTGTCAGCCACAGGCTCAACGTCGACCACATCACGGTGCCCGCCGGGTATCCGCGGTAGTCCCTGGCGTGGACCGGCACCAGGGAGACGGGGTCCTGCACCCACGCGGCGAGCTTGGCGTCGATGTCCCGGGCGTGATGGGTCTGGCGCCGCGTCCCGGCCGATGCGGCCACGGCCGCGGCCTGCTGGTCTCGGCGTTCAAGGATCTGCGGGGCCATCTCCTCGATGTAGAACCAGCTGGCCCGCAGCAGCGGCCACCAGATGGCCGGGGGGATGGAAGGGGTAGTCAGCTCTCCCGTGAATGTCCGCTCAGCCACCTCCGCAGCGGATTTGCCGGGCCAGGGATCCTCGAGCAAGCCCCCGCCCGTCAGGAGCGGAGCGAAGTCCAGGAGGCGGCGAATGGTGAGGACATCGTTGGCCAGAGTCGATGTTCCGGACGTCAGGGCGTGATGGTCGAGGTAGTTCTGCCAGTCGTCCGCCGCCCAGGCCGCCAGATCGTGCGGCATCTTCTGCTCGACCGCCCATTTGGCGATGAGCCGCATCTTGTCGCACGTCAGCTTGACCGAAGGCAGGCTCCAGTTCTCGGCCCGGAAGAACAGACCTGCATCCCGGAGGATCTTGTGGCTGGAGTTGAGCATCCCGAAGGAGATCTCGCGGGTCCGCAGGTTCCAGAGCGGGTCCGTGGGGAACGAGGCCCGCCAGGCGCTCTTCACTCGGTTCGCCGGCCGGCGCAGGCAGTCGCCGGGCCAGTACCCGGCCTGCCCGAAGAGCGGGACCTCCGCTCCGAGGATGAGGTTGCGGTGGCCGCCGAAGACGGGTGTGTCGTCGGGGATGGTCTGCGAGGGCAGCGACTGGAAGGCTGCGGCGGTCGTCATCGGTCGTACTCCGTTCGCATTCCGAGCGGCAGATCGAGGCGGAATTTGCCCTCCTCGATCTGCTGACGGGCATCAGGAAGCTGTTCCGCGCACTCGGTGAACACTTCCTTCAGTGCCGCTGCCTGAACGCCCCAGGTGGCCTGCCAGACCGGTGGGGTCAGCACCTTGCGCATGTGGGCGATGTGGTCGTCGAGCATCAGCAGCCGGGGCAGCTGCGAGGTGAACACCACCGCGTTCGGGCAGATCATGCACATCGCCGGCGCGACATGGCAGAGCCTGCCCTTGGGCGTGTGCGGGGAATCGTGCGGATTTCGGCAGTTGACGACACCCATGTCGAGCTCTCCGTGCTGCAGGGCTTTGCCCTGCTCGGCCGAGATGCCCAGTTCAGCGGCTGTTTCGGGCTCCGCCAGCATGGCCTCGGCCCCCTCGATGACCAGCACGGGCCTGCCTGGTTTGATCTTGTTGAAGACTCCGCGCTGGGCCCGGTTGACGGCCCGGCCTGCGAGGACGTGTGCGGTCGTGCCGTGGGCGTAGTGGCCGCGGAAGACCTCGATGTGGTGATCATCGCCGGCCAGGTCGCTCAGGCTGCCGCCCAGAGCGGCGACCCGGGTGGTCTTCGACGTCTTGCGCAGGCGCCGCACGTCGTGCGGCAGGGAGATCTTCGCCGGTTCGCCCTCCATGTCCGGATGGGTGGTGATCCAGTCGGAGAAGCGGCGTCCGGGGGCTCGAAACAGTGCCCGCCCCGCGATCATGTGACGCCGGTAGTCGGTGGATTCGACGGCCGTGAACAGCCACGGCTCAGTCTCGAATGCCTCCCGCGTCATGGTGTTCACCGCGATCAGGCGCCGCAGCAAACCCGGGACGTCCCAGTTTCCGGCCCCCGGGTAGGCCGACTCACCAGGTGCCTCGTCTTCCTCGAGCGGGCGCTCGTTCACCCGCGGCCCGTCGTTGCCGTGCAGATGCGGTCGGATCCGCTGGGCTCGCAGCTTGGTCTGCACCACCCGCACTCCCTCGTCGCTGAACTCCAGGTCATCCAGGGCGAGATCGTGCACCTCCTCGGAGGTGGCGTCGCCCATGGCCAGCAGGAGCAGGACACGGAACGGCTGCAGGTCGAGTTCGGTGGGGAACAGCAGGCCGCTGACCGCGGTCATCACGCCGTACTTCCCGCCGAAGCGGGCCATGTAGAGCGGGTCGGTCACCACATCCCGCAAGCGCTTCGGCCACCACTTGAAGTGCGACGGGAGATGAGACAGCAGAGCGGGCATGTCCAGCACTCCGTGCCAGGCCGCCCAGACCAGATTCGGCAGCGACCGCCAGCCCTCGCTTCGCGGGTCCTGCCCCTCGGCGAGCAGGGCCCGGCCAACGGCGAGCCGCTTCTCAAGGGCCCGGATGTCGGCTTGGGCACTGTCCCGCAGGAGCAGACGCTCGTGGTTGGCGAACTCATCCAACGGCTCGCTCGAGCCGCCCCGGAACGTCGGGGGTCCCTCCGCCCGCCGCCTCAGACGCTCGGGCACCTTCGCGTCCCGGACCGCCCGGTGGCCCACAAGGATGAGCAATGCCCCGGCCAGCACATTCGGCCGGTTCGAGCCCGGCTTGTATCGGGGCAGGAGGTCTTCCTCCCACTGGTAGATGACCTCGGTCAAGTCGATGGGTCCGCCATCCAGCCGTGCTTCACGCGGGTCGAGGCCCGCGGCCGCCAGATGTGTGTCGGCGAACGCCAGAAAGCTGCGGATCGCCGAGACGTACTGGTTGCTGGAGGTCAGGCTCGCCTTGTGGTGATAGTCCAGCCAGGCGTCGGCGAGCTGGCCGGCCAGGAGCGAGCACCGGAAGTCCACCGGATCGATCCGGTGGGCCATCCGCTGGTGCCGGTAGACGTAGACCAGTTCCCGGACCGCGATCCGCCCCTGCGGAGCCAGTGGCTTCGCGGTAACCGTGGGACGCGGCCGGCTCTTGCGTTCTCCCCGGCGCGGCATCAGGCAGCCCTCCCCGGCGCCAGACGGGCCGCGTAGTCGGCGTAGGTGGTGTCCTGGGCGTTCCAGTCCGCGATGGCCCGGGCGACCAGCAGGTTCGTCTTGCGGATGTAACGCAGGTAGCGCATGGTCGACGTCGCCTGGCGATGGCCGAGCAAACGCTGAACCGTCAGCTGCGGCGACCTGCTGATGTGATCGGCCAGGTAGACGGTGTGCCCGCCCAGGCGCCGCAGTTCTGCCTCTTGGGCCGCCACCAGCTCGGTCAGCAACTGGAGCATGAAGATCGCGAACGTGTGCCTCAGATCGTGAATCTTGAAAGCCCGCGGAACCACCGTCTCGAGCTTGTGCTCCTTGCTGATCCTCAGGGCCCGCACGTGGGCGTCCTCGAAGACCTGGTGCCAGCGCTGAGGGGACAACATGCGCCCGCCACGACCGACGAACAGTGCCATCGGCTCCAGACCCCGGTCGCCCTCGATGACCGCGATCCGGCGCGTGGCCACGTCCATGTCCTTGACCGTGAAGGTCCGCCGGCGCCCGTGCAGGACTCCGCTGACCTTGCCTTGCCGGGAGTTGATGTCGTCGACGACGAACAGCTCCGCCCGGTGACGGTGCAGCGTGCGGGCGGCAGCGTGCACGATCTTCGCCCGCTCGGTGCGCCGGTAGAAGTCGATCTCCCTCAGGGTGGCGTGCTGGATCTCCACCGTGCGAGGCAGCTTGTACTTGGCCATCTCCCGCAGATCCACCAGGGCCGCCGAGCCGTCCCGGCGTGGCGGCCCGACCTCGATGTCGAGGAGAGTGCTGAACTCCCGCAGACGCATACCGGTCGTCACCGCCACCTCCGCCGCCGCGCTGTTGCGCAACGGCGCCGCCCCACGGAACGACCGGTCCACCCGCTCGTCGGGCAGCAGGCCGCGAAGGCCCACCTGCTTCAGGAACCGCCACTGCGAATAGGTCAGATGCCGGACGTCAAGATCGTTGACCACCGACACGGACAGAACGTCCTTGCCGTTCTTGCGCCGGTGGTACGGGCGCCGGTCCAGCAGCTTCACGTCCTCGACGGCCCAGTCGTAGAAGTTGTGGATCGCCGCCCGCCGACGCATCCACGTCGCCGCCGACACCGGCTCGTCCCGGTACTCCATGAGCTCGTCCTTGTACGCGACGAGGTCGTCCTCCGTGGCCGACAGTAGATCCGTCGGCGGATCCAGATCCTCGAGGAAGCCGACCAGGTCCATCAGGTCGTAGGCGTAGTCCTCGAGCGAACCCGCATCCAGACGCTTGGCCAACTCGAAGAAACACGAGGTCAACGGCTCCAGTGGACGCAAATCCGAACCCAGGAAGAACGGCGTGCCCTCCTTGAGCGCCCCCGCACGGGTCACGTACTCGACCCAGTCCAGATCCACACCCTCCACGGCACCCGCGTGTCGCCGCACCTTGCGGTGCGACACGAAGACGTACTCCACAATGCCCCCACTGTGAGACATGAACGATCCCTTGAAGCTAACAGCGACCCCTGGTGTACCGCTGAGACAGAGAGACATCTATGAACTCTTGATCTAACCGGCACCCTCCTGGTTGGCAGGGCGTGACTCCAGCCGCACCACATGCGGATGGTCCGGCCGCAGCTCCGCCGAGTCCTCGGCGAGCACGATCCGCTCCCGCTCCCCGACGGCACCCAGCAAACTCGACAGCAATGTGGTCTTCCCCGCCCCCGTCCCGCCACTGATCAGGTACGAAACCCGGGCCTCGACCAGCGCCCGCAGCACCCGGTCACCGCCCGGCGGTACGGTGCCCGCCGCGACCAACTCCGCCAGCGAGAAGGCCCGGGGGCGCACCACCCGCAACGACAGACAGGTGGAACCCACGGCCACCGGTGGCAGGACCGCATGCATCCGGGTCCCGTCCGGAAGCCGCGCGTCCACCCAGGGCCGGGCATCGTCCAGCCGCCGCCCTGCCACCGCAGCGAGCCGCTGCGCCAGCCTGCGCACCGCCGGAGCGTCGCGGAAGGTCACCCCGGTGAGTTCGAGCCCACTGCCCCGGTCCACCCACACCCGGTCCGGTGCGGAGACCAGCACATCCGTCACCGCCGGATCCGCGAGCAGCGGTTCCAGCACTCCCGTACCGACCAGTTCGCCGCGCAATTCCTCTGCCGCGCCGAGCACTTCGGCATCGCCGAGAAGCCTTCCCTGGGCGCGCAGCGCGGCCGCCACCCCGGCCGGGGTCGGTGCGGTGCCGCTCTGCGCAAGCCGCTGCCGCACGGCGTCGAGGAGCCCGTCGGTCATGACGCGCCTTCCCCACCGAGGCCCCCGCCGGCTTCACCGGCAAGCGCCCTCTCCCAGAACGCCGTACAGAATCTGGCGAGCGGTCCGCGGGCGCCCGAGCCGGGCGGCGCCCCATCGTCCTGAGCCGCCAGCAAACCCGATTCCAGCGGGAGTTCACCGGCGAGCGGCAAGCCGAGCGCCTGCGCCACCCAGCGCTCGTCCAGCCCCGCCGCGTAGGGGCCGCGTGCCACAACTCGCAGGTCGCCCAGGACCATCCCGGCCGTCGACGCCACGCGTTTTGCCGCCGCGACCGCCCGCAGTTCACCGGGGACCACGAGCAGCCCGAGGTCCAGCTGCGCAAGCGCCTTCGCCACCGACTCGTCGACCCGGCGCGGCAGGTCGACGACCACCACCCCGCCGAGCCTGCGGGCGGCCGCCAGCACCGCCTCCATGGCCTGCGGCGGGATAACCACCCAGTCGTCACGCCCCCAGCTGAGCACCCGCAGCCCGTGCAGTGCGGGCAGCGACTCCTCCAGGGCGCCACCGCCCACCCGTCCTTTGGAATGAGCGAAATCCGGCCACCTCATCCCCTCAGCCCGCTCACCCCCGAGCAGCACATCGATGCCACCACCCAGCGGATCGCCATCGATCAGCATCGTCCGCCGCCCGGCCTTGGCTGCGGTCACAGCGAGAGCACAAGCCAGCGTGGACGCGCCGGCGCCGCCCCGCCCGCCGATCACTCCGACGGTGAGAGCGGGCCGCCCCACCCCTTCTGCAGCATTGGCGATCTGATCGACGAGCCAGCTCTCCGCATCGGGCAGCCGCAGCACATATTCGGCCCCGATCTCGACGGCCTGCCGCCAGACATCCGGTGCGTCCTGGTCGTGCCCGACGAGCATCACGCCCTGTCTGCGCAGCGCTCCGCGGCACCGCGGAGCCGCGTCATCACCCACCAGGACCATCGGTGCCTGCTCCCAGCCGCCCCTGCCCTCGGGCAGCGTGTGGTGCACCTCAGGCTCCGCGCCGGCGGCCGCGCACAGCCGCAGCAGATCGTCGAGCAGTTCCACATCCTCGGTCACGATCAACGGTCCGCCCCGGCGTTCTCCGACGACCGGCAGACGATCCCGTGCGATGGATTCAGCCACGGTCTCCGCCCCCTTCTCACTGCACCTTCACCGCGGTTTCGCAGCGACCTCGGAGCGTTCCGAGTTCGGCGATATCCGGAACCCGCGGACTTCGCGGGTGGAATCACCGTGCAGCGCTTCGGAAAATCGTGTGGATCTTGCTCTAAAACTGTGGACAACTCCACCGTTGTGAATATCTCGGTCACCCAAACCGACGACTTCCGGAGAGCAGCACATCCGTTACACACTGTGACGACAAGAGTCGTGCGGGACTCAGAAAAGACAGGCCGTCGCGGCCGAGAAGGAGGCAGAATGCTTGATTCCGAGCAGCAGAAACGCGTCCGGACATGCGACGACCCCCGCCGGGGGGGAGAGCGGGGGTCGTCCCCACGGCCGACTCGGGGGGGGAGGAGTCGGACCGGGTTAGCACGGTCGCGAACGATCCGTGACTTCCATGGTGTACCCGAGAGCCTTCTCAGGCAAACCCGCACACCAGAGTTTACGCCGAATGGTGCCCCCCTATGCTCTGCCTTGTGGAAAACCACTCCTTGCCGCGCACAGCGGCCTTCTTCGACCTGGACAAGACGGTCATTGCGAAGTCATCGACTCTGACCTTCAGCAAGTCCTTCTACCAAGGCGGACTGATCAACCGCCGCGCCGTACTGCGCACCGCGTACGCACAGTTCGTGTTCCTCGCCGGGGGCGCCGATCACGACCAGATGGAGCGGATGCGCGAATATCTCTCCGCGCTCTGCAAGGGCTGGAACGTCCAGCAGGTGAAGGAAATCGTCGCCGAGACCCTGCACGATCTGATCGACCCGATCATCTACGACGAGGCGGCGACCCTCATCGAGGAGCATCACACCGCCGGACGCGACGTGGTCATCGTCTCCACCTCGGGCGCCGAGGTCGTCGAGCCGATCGGCGAGCTGCTGGGCGCCGACCGGGTCGTCGCCACCCGGATGGTCGTCGGCGACGACGGCTGCTTCACCGGCGAGGTGGAGTATTACGCGTACGGGCCGACGAAGGCCGAGGCGGTCAAGGCGCTCGCCGTGTCCGAGGGATACGACCTCTCGCGGTGCTACGCCTACAGCGATTCCGCGACCGATGTACCGATGCTGGAGTCCGTGGGCCACCCGCACGCGGTCAATCCGGACCGTGCGCTGCGGCGTGAGGCGACGCTCCGGGAATGGCCGATTCTCGTCTTCGACCGCCCGGTCCGGCTCAAGCAGCGGCTGCCCGCCCTCTCGATGCCGGCGCGCCCGGCACTCGTCGCCGCGGCGGCGGTGGGCGCGGCGGCCGTCACAGCGGGGCTGGTCTGGTACACCTCGCGCCGGCGCACGACCACAGCATCCGGCTGACCTCCCGCATCCAGCCAGGATCGACATCCGGCCCGGACCTGCACCCGAACCCGGCCCGCACCCGAACACGCCCTCGACCGCCGTCCCAGGACGTGAACCGGGGTGCCACCCACTCGCATCCGGCACCCGCCGCCGTCCGGATCCCCCCGACCGCCCGCCCGGCCCATCCATATTTGAACGCAAAAGTAAAGAAGTACGGCCAGCACTACCGTTCGTCCTGGCCCTGGAGTACAAAGGACTCAACGGCCCGCGAGACCAAGGACATCCGAAAGGATTAACCTGAAAACGCAGAGAAGGCCCCACGGACCGAGCATGAATACCCAGCACCCACGCGACGTCGACCCGTCGATTACGGGCCAGCTGCACCAGGGAACGGGCTGAGTTCCCGACCTGATGGGCAATTTTCGAGGACGCATGGTAACAGGGTGGACGTGCCAGCGGCGGTACCGCGGACGGTACCGCCGCAACCCTTTTATCGGGCAGTGAAACTGACGAAGCACAATGAGCTTGACTGTCCCGTCAGTGGAGGCGCGTACCGGCAGCCCCGGACGGTTAAGCGGCTCCGCGCTGAAGCGCTTCGCAGACCGCCGTCGATTCTCTGACTCCCAGTTCCACCGCGCGCCCACAGTGTGCGATCCAGGCGGACATCCCGTCCGGCGTTCCCGACCGATACCCCTCGAACGCTGCGACGTACGCGGCCCTGCCCAGCTCGGCGTAACCGACCTCGGCGGGACAGATCGCTTTCGGGTCGAGCCCGCTTCCGATCAGGACGATCCGCTCGGCGGTCCGCGCGACGAGGCCGTTGCACGAGCCGAAGGGACGCAGCGCCAGCAGTTCGCCGTGCACGACCGCGGCCGTCACCAGCGCGGGCGCCGCGCTTCCCGAAAGGATCAAGCCGGAGAGCCCCTCCAGCCGGCCGGCGACCTCGTCGGCATCAGGCAGCGGCGCTTCGATGAGCGGCTCGTCGACCGGCTCACCGGCCAGCCGCGGGCGGCCGACCGCGTCGTCGGGCGCGGCCCCGCCTGCCGCCACGAGGTGCAGCCGGGCGAGGACCCGCAGCGGCGACTGCCGCCAGATGGAAAGCAGTTGGCCGGCCTCCGCGGTCAGCCGCAGAGCGGCGCCGATTACCCGCGACTCCTCGTCGCCGCTGAAGTCGGTGCGCCGGCGCACCTCCTCCAGGTTCCAGTCGGCACCGGAGAGCGCGGCGGAGCCGCGAGCGCCGCGGAGCGCCGCCTCCGCGGTGACCTCGTTGCTGCGGCGTCGCATGACACGGTGGCCGTAGACCCGGTCGACGGCCTTGCGTACGGAGTCCACCGCATCGGTGACCCCCGGCAGGGCGCCCAGGGCGGCGAGCGGATCTGAGGCAGTCGTACTCATAAGTAGGGAGGCTACGCGCCCCCCGCGCCCTCACCACCCCGGAGTGGCCTTCTTCACGAAGTGTGACTGCGTAGCGCAGTTACACCGCTACCCTAGGTGAACATGAAGATCGCTTTCGTGGGGAAGGGCGGCAGCGGCAAGACCACGCTGTCCTCGCTGTTCATCCGCCACCTTGCCGCCAATGAAGCCCATGTCGTCGCGGTGGACGCCGACATCAACCAGCACCTCGGGGCCGCGCTCGGCCTCGACGAGGAGGAGGCCGCGGCACTGCCCGCCATGGGTGCGCATCTGCCCCTGATCAAGGAGTACCTGCGGGGAAGCAACCCCCGCATCGCCTCGGCGGAAACAATGATCAAGACGACTCCGCCCGGCGAGGGCTCGCGGCTGCTGCGGGTCCGCGAGGACAACCCGGTCTACGACGCGTGTGCCCGCGCGGTCGGACTCGACGACGGGGAAATCCGGCTGATGGCCACCGGACCGTTCACCGAGTCGGATCTCGGGGTGGCGTGCTACCACTCCAAGGTCGGCGCGGTCGAGCTCTGTCTCAATCACCTTGTCGACGGCCCCGACGACTATGTGGTCGTCGACATGACCGCCGGTTCGGATTCGTTCGCATCCGGCATGTTCACCCGCTTCGACATGACGTTCCTGGTCGCCGAGCCGACCCGTAAGGGCGTCTCGGTCTACCGCCAGTACAAGGAGTACGCGCGGGACTTCGGGGTCGCCCTGAAGGTCGTGGGCAACAAGTTGCAGGGCCGGGACGACCTGGACTTCCTGAGGGCCGAAGTCGGCGCCGACCTACTGGTCACGGTCGGGCACTCGGACTGGGTCCGGGCGATGGAGAAGGGACGTCCGGCCCGCTTCGAGCTTCTGGAGGCGGACAACCGGATGGCCCTGCAGGCTCTGCAGAACGCCGCGGAGGACTCGTACGAGCAGCGCGACTGGGAGCGCTACACGCGGCAGATGGTGCACTTCCACTTGAAGAACGCGGAGAGCTGGGGCAACGAGAAGACGGGCGCCGACCTGGCCGCCCAGGTCGACCCCGCCTTCGTGCTCGACGAGCGGAGCGCGCAGGCAGCCGCCGTACAGCCCGCGTGAGCCGGTCGCCCGAAGCCCCGTTCACCAACGACCCGGCGGGCGGCGGATCGGCCGGCGTCAGCGCTCCGCCGGCTTCGTGCCGGATTCACCGGGAGCCTTGACGGTTCCCGGGGTCCCGGCCGGCCCGGAGGGCTGGGCGGCGAGATGAGCCGCCCAGCCCTCCTTCGGCGCCTGGCCGACGTCGAGCGTGCGGAGCTTCGCCAGCGTCGCCGGGTCCTGGGCGTCCAGCCAGTCGGCAAGCTGCCTGAAGGACACACAGCGCACGCCCTCCTTGGTGCAGACCGTCTCGATCACCTCCTCGACGGCGCGCATGTACGTGCCACCGTTCCAGGACTCGAAGTGGTTGCCGATGATCAGCGGGGCCCGGTTTCCCTCGTACGCGCGGTCGAAGGCCTGGATCAGGCCGTCGCGCATCTGGTCGCCCCAGTACTCGTACTGGTCCGGGTCGCCCTGCATGGCCGCCCCGGACTGGTTGGACATGAAGCTGTAGTCCGTCGACAGTGTCTCGGCCTCCCGCCCCGGCACCGGCACGAATTGCAGGGAGAGGTCCCAGACGCCGTCCTTCTTCTCCGGCCAGACCTGCTTGTCTGCGCCGCTGGAGTCGTAGCGGAAGCCCATCGACCGCGCTGCGGCCACCATGTTCTTCCGCCCCTCCAGGCAGGGGGTGCGGCCGCCGATCAGCTCCGTGTCGTAGTCGAAGGGCAGCGGCTTCTCGTCCGCGAGGTCCGGGACGTTCGTCCTCCATTTCTTCACGAAGGCCTTGGCCTGGCTGATCTCGCGCTTCCACTCGGCGACCGACCAGGTGCCGACACCACCGTCCGGGCCGCAGAAGTGGCCGTTGAAGTGGGTGCCGATCTCGTCGCCGTCCTGCCAGGCGCCCCGGATCTGGGTGATGGTGTCCCGGATCCCCTTGATGTCGTTGAAGCCGATGTCGGAGCTGCCCGCATTGTGCTTGGGCGGGTCGTAGAGCTCCCGCTTCTCCTCCGGCAGCATGTACACGCCGCTGAGGAAGTACGTCATGTTCGCGTTGTACCTCTTGCCGACCTCGCGAAAGCGGGAGAAGAGGTCCTGGCTGTCCCCACCCACGCTGTCCCAGGAGAACACCACGAACTGCGGGGGCTGTTGACCAGGCGTCAGGCGCATGGGTACGGGCTGCTTGGGCTGGCTGCCGGTGAAGGCGGTGGAGCCGTCACCGATGAGCCGGAAGGCCTTCTCGGGGGCGTTCCCCTTGGGCCCGGCGGCCCCCTTCTCGGCACCCGGCCCCGCAGCCCCGAAACCCGAACCCGAAGCCGAACCGGAGCCCGAGCCGGAACAGCCGGCGGCTCCCGCAACGAGCGCGATGGCCATGGCACCCAGGGCGGCCCTCTTCGTGGCGGCCATCATCCGCCCACCCTCTTCCTTTTCAGGTAATTTGCGTGGAATGCGCCGACGCGGCGCAGCCACGTTCGCACGTGCCCATGAATGAATCGACACGACAGGCCATATGAAAAGCTGCCTATTCACGTGAATGGGTGATCGAGTGGGCTATTTGCCCTCAATCATGGACACAACTCTTTACTCTCCATTACGATCTATTTACCAAGAGTTGAGAAATCCCGCCGCTGCACGCCGTGACCCACGGCCGCGTCCCCACGTTCCGCGACCGCGCTGCCCCGGAGGAGACGGGAACATGTCCGCCTGCGTCCCCACACGTCATGACCACACGTCCCGCAGTTGGCGCCAGTCCAACGGCCCGGGAATCAAGCGACCTCACAGCCCGCCACCGCCGCGTCGCGGCGGACGATTCCGTATCGCGGGCGCCGACCTGTCCGCATCGATCACTGTCTTTCTCATTGCCGTCCCCATGTCGCTCGGCCTCGCCGTGGCCATGGACGCCCCGCTGGAGGCCGGACTCGTCGCCGCGGCCGTCGGCGGCATCGCCGCCGGACTGCTCGGTGGCACCCTCCTTCAGGTCAGTGGCCCGTCCGCCGGACTGACCGTCGTCACAGCCGAGTTGATCCAGATCTACGGCTGGCGCACCACCTGCGCGATCACCATCGGCGCCGGGCTGCTGCAGATGCTGCTGGGAGCGGCGCGTGCGGCGCGCAGCGCACTCGCCGTCAGTCCCGCCATCGTGCACGGCACCCTGGCCGGTATCGGCGTGGCCATCGCACTGGCCCAGCTGCATATCGTGCTCGGCGGCTCGCCCCAGAGCTCAACCATCGACAACGCCCTGGCACTTCCCGCACAGTTGGACCGGATCACCCCGGCCGCCCCTCTCATCGGCGGACTGACCATCGCCATCCTGATGGCCTGGCCACGGCTCCCCGGGCGGATCGGACGGGCGGTACGGAGGATTCCGGCGGCCCTCGCCTCGGTGGCGATCGCAACAGCGGTGGCCGCGGTGGCGGCTCCCGGGATCGCCAGGGTGGACCTGCCCTCCTGGCGGTCGCACGCCCTGCCCGAACTGCCGCAGGGTCCCGTACTGGCCCTCGCCACCGCCGTGTTCACCGTGACGCTGGTGGCCAGCCTCGAATCCCTCCTCGCGGCGGTCGCGGTGGACAAGCTGACCACCGACCGCGCCGGACGGCAGGGCGCCGAGCCTTCCGCCCCGGCAGCCCCGCCGGTCAGGCGGTCCGACCTCGACCGCGAATTGCGCGGCCAGGGCATCTCCAATGTGCTGTCCGGCCTGCTGGGCGGGCTGCCGGTGTCAGGGGGAGCGGTACGGAGTTCGGCGAATGTGCGGGCCGGGGCCACCGGCCGCGCCTCCACCGTTCTGCACGGTGTCTGGGTCCTGCTCGCCGCCGGGTTGCTGGTCACGGCTCTGGAGTGGATCCCGCTGGCCGCGCTCGCCGCGCTCGTGATGATGGTCGGCATCCAGATGGTGAGCTTCGCCCATATCCGCAATGTTCATAAGCACCGCGAATTCCCGGTCTACGGGGCGACGATCACCGCTGTGGTGCTTTTCGGTGTGCTGAGGGGCGTAGTGATCGGCGTCGCGGTGGCCGTCGTCATCGCTCTGCACCGGCTGGCCCGCACACGGATCACGGTGACAGATCGGGGAGAACAGCATCTCGTGATCGTGCGCGGGCAGTTGACGTTCCTCGCGGTACCACGTCTCAGCCGGACGCTCGGCCGGATCCCCCAAGGCATTGATGTCGTAGTCGAGTTGGACGGCTTCTTCATGGACCATGCGGCATACGAGACGATCCAGGACTGGAGCAACGCTCAGACCGCCCAGGGCGGCCGGGTCATCTTCACCGGCAGATCAGGCGGCCGGATCGCCGAGCCCGACTCAGCGGCGCACTCCTGCTGCCGCCCTTGGACGCCGTGGCGCAATCACCACTGCCATGACCGGCCCGAACCAGCAAGCGTCCACCACGGCCGCGGCACGCGAGCCGACGTCGGCGACGGTCAGCATCACGCCACCGCCATCACCGCCGACCCCAGTCCCGGAACAACCGACACCACGGCGGCCGACACCATGATCGACGTCACGAGGAACCCAACGACCAGCACGAGCGCCGCGGCCCCGGCCACCGAACCCGTTCCCGGCACTCCGTCATCCTCCACACCCCCCGCCGCTCCCCGTCGGACCGGCGCGCACCGGCTGGTCAGTGGTCTGAGTTCGTTCCAGCGCAATACGGCTCCGCTGGTGCGCGAGGAGCTGGCCCGGCTGGCCCGGGAGGGGCAGCGCCCCTCCCAGCTCTTCATCACCTGCGCGGATTCCCGGCTGGTCACCAGCATGATCACGGCCAGCGGTCCGGGCGACCTGTTCACCGTGCGGAACGTCGGCAATCTGGTGCCCCCACCGGGCGCGGAAGCCGGCGACGACTCGGTGGGCGCCGCGATCGAGTACGCGGTGGAGGTGCTGCAGGTCGAGTCCATCACTGTCTGCGGCCACTCCGGCTGCGGCGCAATGCAGGCACTGCTGGGCGCCAAGCCGGACAACCCGCAGACGTCCCTGTGGCGGTGGCTGCGGCACGGTCTGCCGAGCCTGGAGCGGATGACGTCCCGGCATCGCGCCTGGGCGCGGATCTCCGGCAGGCTGCCCGAAGACGCCGTGGAGCAGCTCTGCCTCACCAACGTGGTCCAGCAGCTGGACCATCTGCGCGCCCACGAATCGGTGGCACGACGACTCGCGGAAGGCACGTTGCAGCTCCACGGGATGTACTTCCACGTCGGTGAGGCGCAGGCATACCTCCTGACCGAGGGCGCGAGCGCCGGTGCATGTCTCGACGAGGTCTTCGACCACGTGGGCCCCGGCGATCCTTCCGGTTCCGGCGAGTTGGAATGTACAAGCGCCTGAACCGCACGCGCCTCGGTTCCGTGAGACCTTGTGGTCCCGCTTCCGCCTTGCACTGTGCTGCACCGCATCGCAGGTGAGGGGGGAGCCGGACCGTGCCCCATACACGAAAACACAGGTCTAAACCAATTCCTGGCAGACACTTGTCACCCGGCCCCTGGACTGATGAGCTATGCCCCGGGACACAACGGACACCCTGGGAATGGGAGATGTCGTGAGCAACGAAAGCCTGGCCAATCTGCTCAAGGAGGAGCGGCGGTTCGCACCGCCTGCCGATCTGGCCGCGAACGCCAACGTCACAGCGGAGGCGTACGAGCAGGCCAGGACGGACCGGCTGGGCTTCTGGGCCGAGCAGGCCCGGCGCCTGACCTGGGCCACGGAGCCGACCGAGACGCTCGACTGGAGCAACCCGCCCTTCGCGAAGTGGTTCGCGGACGGCAGGCTGAACGTCGCGTACAACTGCGTGGACCGCCACGTCGAGGCGGGCCACGGAGACAGGGTCGCCATTCACTTCGAGGGCGAGCCCGGCGACAGCCGCGCGATCACCTACGCGGAGCTGAAGGACGAGGTCTCCCGCGCCGCCAATGCCCTCACCGAGCTCGGTGTCGGCAAGGGCGACCGGGTCGCCGTCTACCTGCCGATGATTCCCGAGGCCGCCGTCGCGATGCTGGCCTGCGCCCGCATCGGTGCCACGCACTCGGTGGTCTTCGGCGGCTTCTCCGCCGACGCCATCGCCGCCCGCATCCAGGACGCGGACGCCAAGGTCGTCATTACCGCCGACGGCGGCTACCGCCGCGGCAAGCCGTCGGCGCTGAAGCCTGCGGTCGACGACGCCGTATCCCGTATCGACAGCGTCGAGCACGTCCTCGTGGTGCGGCGCACCGGCCAGGACACCGCGTGGACCGAGGGCCGCGACGTCTGGTGGCACGAGATCACCGGCCGCCAGTCCGCCGAGCACACCCCTGAGGCCTTCGAGGCGGAGCAGCCGCTGTTCATCCTCTACACCTCGGGGACGACGGGTAAGCCGAAGGGCATCCTGCACACCTCCGGCGGCTACCTCACGCAGGCCGCGTACACCCACAACGCGGTCTTCGACCTCAAGCCGGAGACCGATGTCTACTGGTGCACGGCCGACATCGGCTGGGTGACCGGGCACTCGTACATCGTGTACGGACCGCTGGCCAACGGCGCAACGCAGGTCATGTACGAGGGCACGCCCGACACCCCCCACCAGGGGCGTTTCTGGGAGATCGTGCAGAAGTACGGCGTCACGATCCTCTACACCGCGCCGACCGCGATCCGTACGTTCATGAAGTGGGGAGACGACATCCCCGCCAAGTTCGACCTGTCCTCGCTGCGGATCCTCGGTTCGGTCGGTGAGCCGATCAACCCCGAGGCATGGATGTGGTACCGCAAGCACATCGGCGCCGACAGGTGCCCGATCGTGGACACCTGGTGGCAGACCGAGACCGGCGCGATGATGATCTCGCCGCTTCCCGGTGTCACGGACACCAAGCCCGGTTCGGCGCAGCGCGCCCTGCCCGGCATCTCCGCCACTGTCGTCGACGACGAGGCCCATGAGGTGGAGAACGGCGGGGGTGGCTACCTCGTCCTCACCGAGCCGTGGCCGTCCATGCTCCGCACCATCTGGGGTGACGACCAGCGCTTCATCGACACGTACTGGTCGCGCTTCGAGGGGAAGTACTTCGCGGGCGACGGCGCCAAGAAGGACGAGGACGGCGACATCTGGCTGCTCGGCCGCGTCGACGACGTGATGCTCGTGTCCGGGCACAACATCTCGACGACCGAGGTCGAGTCGGCGCTCGTGTCGCACCCGGCGGTCGCCGAGGCGGCCGTCGTCGGCGCGGCCGACGAGACAACCGGTCAGGCCATCGTCGCGTTCGTGATACTGCGTGGCACGGCGGCCGCCTCCGACGAACTCGTCGCGGACCTGCGCAACCACGTCGGTGCCACGCTTGGCCCGATCGCCAAGCCGAAGCGGATCCTGCCGGTGGCCGAACTGCCGAAGACCCGCTCCGGCAAGATCATGCGGCGCCTGCTGCGTGACGTCGCCGAGAACCGCGAGCTGGGCGACGTCACCACGCTCACCGACTCCTCGGTGATGGACCTCATCCAGACGCAGCTGCCGACGTCGTCGTCCGAGGACTGACAGACGCACAGGCAGGAGGCCGGAGCACCGGCCGACGTACATGTACGAACCCGAGGGGCAACCGGCAACGCGCCGGTTGCCCCTCGGGCATTTTGGACCGGCCGGCAATTGGGGGGTGGGTGAAGGAGCGGGGCTGGGGTGCGTGCATCGCAAGGCGGAGGATTGAGCCGGATGGGGTCTCCCCTGCTCGAGCGGAGCCGAGAGCTCGGGGAAGGAGCCATGGTGACTGACGACAATGCGGCGAGGTGCGTGCCCCAGCCCCGTGACGCCGCCCGCCGATCGCCGGCCGGTCTAAGGTGAAGATCACTGGGTACGCCCCCGCACACCCCGGGTACAGTGGCAGCAACGTCAACAACACATCAAGAAATCTCCACAGGGTGTGCCGGGAAGTCTGGTCGGCAAGTGCATCAGCCATGCCATCGCTGCCGTACCGACCCGGAGGTCTCCACTCGTGGCCGCGCCCACCCGCACACCCCCGACGTCCCGCCGGACCTTCCTCGGGCGCCTCTCCCTCCCTGAGCGGAACTACCTCGCGGACGCCCTGCGCACCGAGACCGTCGGCGGGGTCATCCTGCTGGTCGCCGCGCTCGCCGCGCTGGTCTGGGCGAACACTTTCGGCTCCAGTTACCGGGCCCTCAGCGACTTCCACTTCGGTCCTGGTTCCCTGGGACTGAATCTCTCCGTGCAGCACTGGGCGGCCGACGGGCTGCTCGCGGTCTTCTTCTTCGTCGCGGGCGTCGAGCTCAAGCGCGAACTGGTCGCAGGCGAGCTGCGCGATCCCAAGGCGGCCGCGCTGCCGGTCATCGCCGCCGTGTGCGGAATGGCCGTGCCGGCCGTCGTCTACACGCTGGTGAACGTGCTCGGCGGCGGTTCGACCGCTGGATGGGCCGTCCCCACGGCCACCGATATCGCCTTCGCACTGGCTGTGCTCGCGGTCATCGGCACCTCGCTGCCGTCCGCGCTCCGCGCCTTCCTGCTCACGCTCGCCGTCGTCGACGACCTCCTCGCGATCCTGATCATCGCGGTCTTCTTCACCAACGACATCGACCTCACCGCGCTCGCCGGCGCCTTCGTCGGCCTCGCCGTCTTCTACCTTCTGCTGCGCAAGAACGTGCGCGGCTGGTACGTCTACGTCCCGCTCGCCCTGGTCATCTGGGGACTGATGTACAACAGCGGCATCCACGCCACCATCGCCGGTGTTGCCATGGGGCTGATGCTGCGCTGCACCCGGCGCGAGGGCGAGGAGCACTCCCCCGGCGAGCACATCGAACACTTGATGCGCCCGCTGTCGGCCGGTCTCGCCGTGCCGCTGTTCGCGCTGTTCTCGGCCGGCGTATCGCTCTCCGGCGGCGCGGTGGCGCATGTCTTCACGCGCCCCGAGACGCTCGGTGTCGTGCTGGGGCTCGTCGTCGGCAAGACGGTCGGCATCTTCGGCGGTACGTGGCTGACCGCCCGCTTCACCAAGGCGGAGCTGAACAAGGACCTGGCCTGGGCGGACGTCTTCGCGGTCGCCTCACTCGCCGGGATCGGCTTCACCGTCTCGCTGCTCATCGGCGAGCTGGCGTTCGCGGGCGACGCATTCGTCGAGAACGAGATCAAGGCAGCCGTGCTGCTGGGGTCGCTGATAGCAGCCCTGTTCTCCGGTGTGCTGCTCAAACTCCGGGTACGTACCTACCAGGCCCTGTACGCGGCGGAGGAGCGCGACGAGGACGAGGACGGGGTACCCGACGTCTACGAACAGGACGATCCGGCGTACCACCTCCGGATGGCCGCGATCTACGAGAAGAAGGCCGCAGAGCACCGGCGCCTTGCCCAAGCGGCGGGGGCGGCGAGCAGCAAGCCGGACAGTCCGGCATGATCTGACACCAGATGTGTTGAGCAGGAGAGCAGAAGAGGGAGTCAGGGATGAGCGACCCCGGTAACTACGCGGGCAGCGCAGACCGCAGTCTCGGGCAGCTGGTCGCCTCGGCGACGGCCGAGGTGTCCGCGCTGGTGCACGACGAGATCGCCCTGGCCAAGGCCGAGGTGCGGCAGGACGTCAAGCGGGGCGTGACCGGCAGTGTGGCGTTCATCATCGCGGGAGTGCTGATTCTGTTCGCGATCCCCGTGCTGAGCTTCGCGGCGGCGTACGGAATCCATTACCTGGGGCTCGGACTCGCCGTGTCGTTCACGATCGTGGGCGCCGCCTTCATCCTGCTGGGTGCGTTGCTCGCACTGTTCGCCATCGCCAAGTTCAAGAAGGTCAAGCCGCCGGAGAAGTCGATCGCGTCGGCCAAGCAGACGGCGGCCGTGCTGCAGGGCGTCAAGCCGCACCCGCGTCCGGCGGTCACCGCGCGTGCCGGTCTCCCGGCCGTCACAGCCTCGGGCAGCACGCGGCCGGAGAAGGCCGGAGCGGAGTCCGCGGTCAAGGACGAGGCGTCCGCTGTGGCACGCTCGTCCACATGACCGTCCCCGATTCCAGCGCATTCGACCCCAAAGGCCCCGGCTCGGCAGGCCCCGGCCCCGGCAGTCCCGTACGGATCGACGGTCCCTGGATCCACCGGGATGTGGCGGCCAACGGGGCACGCTTCCACATCGCCGAGCTGGGCGACGGCCCTCTGGTACTGCTGCTGCACGGCTTCCCGCAGTTCTGGTGGACCTGGCGCCACCAGCTGACCGCGCTCGCCGACGCCGGGTTCCGTGCCGTCGCGATGGATCTGCGTGGGGTGGGCGGCAGCGACCGTACGCCGCGGGGGTACGACCCCGCCAACCTGGCCCTCGACGTCACCGGCGTGATCCGGTCGCTCGGTGAGCCGGACGCGGCGCTGGTCGGCCATGACATGGGCGGATACCTCGCCTGGACGGCCGCGGTGATGCGGCCCAAGCTGGTGCGCCGGCTGGTGGTCTCCTCGATGCCGCATCCGCGCCGCTGGCGGTCCTCGATGCTCTCCGACTTCGCGCAGTCCCGGGCGGGCTCATACATCTGGGGCTTCCAGCGCCCCTGGGTGCCGGAGCGTCAGCTCGTCGCGGACGACGGGGCCTTGGTCGGCCGGCTGATCCGCGACTGGTCGGGGCCGCGGACGCCCGAGTTCCCCAACGACGCGACGGTGGACGTCTACCGGCGTGCAATGTGCATCCCGTCGACGGCTCACTGCTCGATCGAGCCGTACCGCTGGTTGGTGCGCTCCATGGCGCGCCCGGACGGCATCCAGTTCAACCGCCGGATGAAGCGGCCGGTCCGGGTGCCGACGCTGCATCTGCACGGTTCGCTCGATCCGGTGGCCCGTACGCGGAGTGCGGCGGGGTCCGGCGAGTACGTCGAAGCGCCGTACCGTTGGCGACTTTTCGATGGTCTGGGGCACTTCCCGCATGAGGAGGATCCGGCCGGATTCTCGACCGAACTCATCAACTGGCTCAAGGATCCCGAGCCCGACCGGTAGCCCGGGACGGGGCCCTGGGGGTCGCCGGACAGGTAACCGGGCGCAACCAATCCGTGGCCGGAAGAGCACAGTTGTCCGACGAACAGCCAATTGCCTGGCGCATAGGCCAATTGGCTGGCGCCCGCACGATTACCGACCATGAGGCACGGGCAGACGTCGGGGTATGGGCTGGACGCACGACTTCGGTGACACAGCACGCAATCGTCGCTCGACCGCTATGACGGATCCGAGCATTCATGAGGGGGACGGCCTTCATGGCCGGGTGCCCGGTGTGCATGACCTGCATGATCCCCAGCTGGGCATTCCGCGCATTCTCCGCCGCCGGGCCCGCTGGGTCTCGGCGCGGCTGCGCCATCCCCGCGGATGACGCAGTCCTGACTTGATCGCACCGACCGGACCCGGGCCGACCCCTGTCTGTTTCCCTACAGCGCGCACGCCTGGCTGTCGACCTGCTGGTTGGCGGTGCGGCCGTCGGCGATGTCCTGGCGGATCTCGTCGGCGGTCAGTGCGTAACCCGTGTCGGGGTCGTCCAGCGACTTGGCGAAGACGACCCCGTACACCTTGCCGTCGGGGGTCAGCAGCGGTCCGCCGGAGTTGCCCTGGCGGACCGTCGCGAAGAGCGAGTACACATCGCGGCGGACGGTGCCCCGGTGGTAGATGTCCGGGCCGTCGGCGTCGATGCGGCCGCGGACGCGCGCGGAGCGTACGTCGTACGAGCCGTTCTCCGGGAAGCCCGCGACGATGGCATCGTGTCCCGTCGTGGCGTCGTGATCCGTATCGGTGAACTTCAGCGGCTTCGCGTCGAGGTCCGGGACGTCGAGTACGGCGATGTCGCGCTGCCAGTCGTAGAGGACGACCTTCGCGTCGTACAGCCGCCCCTGGCCGCCGATCTGGACGGTCGGCTCGTCGACGCCGCCGACGACATGGGCGTTGGTCATCACCCGGCGGTCGGAGAAGACGAAGCCGGTGCCTTCGAGGACCTTGCCGCAGCTCGGGGCCGTACCGACGACCTTGACGATGGACTGCTTGGCGCGGGCCGCGATGGGGCTGCCGGCCAGGGCCGGATCCGGGGCCTTGACCGCGGTGATCGGCTCATTGGCGAACGGGCTGAAGACCTGCGGGAAGCCGTTCTGCGCGAGGACGGAGGAGAAGTCCGTGAACCAGTTGGAGGCCTGGGCGGGCATCACCCGGGAGATCCCGAGCAGCACCGAGGAGTTACGCACCTCCTTGCCCAGCGTCGGCAACGACGTGCCCGCCAGTGCGGAACCGATCAGCCACGCCACCAGCAGCATCGCGACCACATTGACGAGTGCGCCACCCGTGGCATCGAGGGCGCGGGCGGGCGACCACGTGATGTACCGCCGGAGTTTGTTGCCGAGGTGGGTGGTGAACGCCTGACCGACGGAGGCGCACACGATCACGATGATGACCGCGACCACGGCGGCCGTGGAGGAGACCTCGGAGCCGTCCGTCAGCTGATCCCACAGGACCGGCAGCAGATAGACGGCCACCAGGCCGCCGCCCAGGAAGCCGATGACCGACAGGATGCCGACGACGAAGCCCTGGCGGTAGCCGATCACTGCGAACCACACGGCGCCGGCCAGCAGCAGGATGTCCAGCACGTTCACCGTCTATTGCCTCGCAGATTCGTCACCGGACCCGTTTCGTTCGGCTGGGACCGGGCAGGCCCGAACGGCCCAGCACGGAAGTCAGCCTGTCATGCGCGCCAGTCGAGCGGCACCTGCCTGGTCCTGTCCCAGGGGCGCTCCCAGCCCGCGAAGTGCAGAATGCGGTCGATCACCCCGGCGGTGAAACCCCAGACCAGTGCCGATTCGACCAGGAATGCCGGGCCCCGGTGACCGCTGGGATGCACCGTTGTCACCCGATTGGCCGGATCAGTGAGATCCACCACGGGAACCGTGAAGACCCGGGCAGTCTCGGCCGGATCGACGACCCCGACCGGGCTCGGCGCCCGCCACCAGCCAAGTACGGGCGTGACGACGAAACTGCTCACCGGGATGTAGAGCCGGGGCAGCACACCGAAGAGCTGGACGCCGCGCGGATCGAGTCCGGTCTCCTCCTCAGCCTCCCGCAGAGCCGCCCTGAGCGGCCCTGCGGTCGCCTGGTCGCCGTCCTCGGGGTCCAGGGCTCCCCCGGGGAAGGAGGGCTGTCCGGGATGGGAACGCAGTGAGCCCGAGCGTTCCATCAGGAGCAGCTCGGGCCCGCGCTCGCCCTCACCGAACAGGACAAGGACCGCGGACTGGCGCCCGGCCCCGTTCTCGGGCGGCAGAAAGCGGCTGAGCTGCTGGGGCTCGATGGTCCGTGCGGCGCGGGCGACGGGCTCGAGCCACTCGGGCAGCCCGTGCGTCGAGACGGCGATCGCGTCGTCCCGGCCCACACCTGCGGAGTGATCCTCCACGTGGCTCTGTTCGTGCGTCTTCATAGGCACCCCTCGTCTCACAACGCCTGCGGTCGCGCATTTCGTTCCGGAAGAGGCGCCCCCGTCACCCGGCTCCCAGCGCAGGCGCGGGCTTGCCCGGGTAGTCGGGCGGCGGGCTCAGCCGCTGGCCGGGCTGTCCGCCCATCTCGTACTTCAGGAGCTTCCTGGCCTTCTCCGGATCCGTCTCGCCCTCGCCGTACGAGGGGCAGAGCGGGGCGATCGGGCAGGCACCGCAGGCAGGCCTGCGGGCGTGGCAGATGCGGCGGCCGTGGAAGATGACGCGGTGCGAGAGCATCGTCCACTCGCTCTTGGGGAAGATCGCGGCGATCTCAGCCTCGATTTTCTCCGGGTCCTCCTGCTCCGTCCACTTCCAGCGGCGTACCAGCCGGCCGAAGTGGGTGTCGACCGTGATGCCGGGGACGCCGAAGGCATTGCCGAGGACGACATTGGCGGTCTTGCGGCCGACGCCGGGGAGCGTGACCAGGTCCGCGAGCCGCCCCGGGACCTCACCGCCGAAGTTGTCCCTGAGGGACGCGGAGAGCCCTATCAGCGACCTGGCCTTGGCCCGGAAGAAGCCGGTCGGCCGGATGATCTCCTCCAGCTCCTCGGGCACGGCCGCCGCCATGTCCTCGGGGGTCGGGTAGGCGGCGAACAGCGCGGGGGTGGTCTGGTTGACTCTCAGATCGGTGGTCTGGGCGGAGAGGACGGTGGCGACCAGGAGCTCAAAGGGGTTCCGGAAGTCCAGCTCCGGGTGGGCGTACGGATAGACCTCGGCGAGCTCGCGGTTGATCCGGCGGGCGCGGCGGACCATCGCGAGGTGGGACTCCGGCTTCCCGGACTTTCCCGGCTTCACCGCCGCCCCGACCGTCTTCCCGGGCGCCCCGGACGTCTTCGCCGCTGCCCCGGCCCTCTTTGCGGTGCCGTTGGACGCCTTCGCCGGCCCCCCGGACTTCACCGGCTTCATCGGCTCCCCAGTCGGGCGTTTTGCGGCTTTTGTCGGTCGACTCGCGGCCTGTTCGCCCACAGCGGAATTACGGTCTTCCGACACTCCATCAGCCCCCTTGGCCTGCGCTCTCACCGGCTTGTTGGACACCCGGCCAGCCTAGAGCCAGGCAGTGACATCCGCCCCGGTCACTGTGGATCCGTCCCCAATCGGGGCCCTGCGGCACGATGGGGCGCGCCTGTGCGTCAAACTGGTTTGTGATTGATCGCACTGTTTTACCGTCCGGCATGATGGGGACCACGGTTCCCTGAACAGGCCGACAAGGAGAGAACTCGTGGACGACGTTCTGCGGCGCGCCCCGCTTTTCGCGGCGCTCGATGATGAGCAGGCCGCGGAGCTCCGCGCCTCGATGAGTGAGGTGACCCTCGCACGCGGCGACGCTCTCTTCCACGAGGGCGACCAGGGTGACCGCCTGTACGTGGTCACCGAGGGCAAGGTGAAGCTCCACCGCACGTCCCCCGACGGACGCGAGAACATGCTGGCCGTCCTCGGCCCCGGCGAGCTGATCGGTGAGCTGTCGCTCTTCGACCCGGGCCCGCGCACCGCCACCGCCACCGCGCTGACCGAGGTCAAGCTCCTCGGCCTCGGCCACGGCGACCTCCAGCCCTGGCTGAACGCCCGCCCCGAGGTGGCCACGGCCCTGCTGCGCGCCGTCGCCCGCCGACTGCGCAAGACCAACGACCAGATGTCCGACCTGGTCTTCTCCGACGTACCGGGCCGTGTCGCCCGCGCCCTCCTCGACCTGTCGCGCCGGTTCGGCGTCCAGTCGGAGGAAGGCATCCATGTCGTCCACGACCTGACCCAGGAAGAGCTTGCCCAGCTGGTCGGTGCCTCCCGCGAGACGGTCAACAAGGCGCTTGCCGACTTCGCGGGCCGCGGCTGGCTCCGCCTGGAGGCGCGCGCCGTGATCCTGCTGGATGTGGAGCGCCTGGCGAAGCGTTCGCGCTAGCCGGACACCACCCCCTCACGACGCGAGAGGCCACGCCGGACGGCGGGGCCTCTCGCGCGTCACGGCGCCTCGGCCACGCGCCGGCGCCGCGCAGCCCCGATATCAGCGCCACGGGCGTAACAGCGGCTCAGATCAGCCCGTGCTCGCCCAGGTACGCCAGCTGCGCCCGCACCGACAGCTCCGCGGCGGGCCACAGCGACCGGTCCACGTCCGCGTACACGTACGCCACCACCTCCGTGGCCGAGCGGTGCCCGGCCTCCACCGCCGTCTCCACCTGGGCGAGCCGGTGCGCGCGGTGGGCGAGATAGAACTCGACCGCGCCCTGTGCGTCGTCCAGGACCGGACCGTGCCCCGGCAGCACTGTGTGCACCCCGTCGTCGACCGCCAGCGAGCGCAGCCGCCGCAGAGAGTCGAGGTAGTCGCCGAGCCGCCCGTCCGGGTGCGCGACGAGCGTGGTGCCGCGCCCGAGGATCGTGTCGCCGGTCAGCACCGCCCGGTCGGCGGGCAGATGGAAGGAGAGCGAGTCGGAGGTGTGCCCGGGGGTCGGGACCACCCGCAGTTCGAGCCCTCCGGTGGTGATCACGTCGCCCGTCGTCAGCCCTTCCTCGCCGAGCCGCAGCGCCGGGTCCAGCGCCCGCACCGCCGTACGGGTCAGCTCGGCGAAGCGCGCCGCGCCCTCCGCATGGTCGGGGTGACCGTGGGTGAGGAGCGTGAGGCCGATCCGCCGGCCGGCGCGCTCGGCGGTGTCGATGACGGCCTGCAGATGGCTGTCGTCCAGCGGGCCCGGGTCGATGACGACCGCGAGGTCGGAGTCGGGCTCGGCGACGATCCAGGTGTTGGTGCCGTCGAGCGTCATCGCCGAGGCGTTGGGGGCGAGGACGTTGACCGTACGGGTGGTCGCGGGGCCGGAGAGGACCCCGCCGCGAGGCTGCCCGGGGAGCGCTGCTGCGTCGCTCATGCGGAACCATCTCCGGTCGGGATGTGCTTGGTGAATTCGTCGTGCCCCGGCCAGCTCAGCACCAGTTCGCCGTCCTCCAGCCGGGCCTGCGCGAGTACCGGAGCGAGGTCCTGGGAGGACGCGGCTTTCAACGCCTCGGCTGCGGTGCCGTACGGGCGCAGCTGACGCAGTGTCGACACGGTCGGCGGCATCATGAGCAGCTCGCCCCGGTCGTATCCGTCGGTGGCTTCCGCCGGGGAGATCCAGAGCGCGAGGTCGGCCTCGGTGGAGGCGGAAGGCGCGCCTCCCATGCCTTCAGGGCCGTGGGAGAGGGTGCGCTGCCCTTCGGGGAGCGCGGCGACGAAGAACCAGGTGTCGTAGCGCCGGGGTTCGAACTCGGGCGTGATCCAGCGCGCCCACGCCCCGAGCAGATCGGAGCGGAGTACGAGCCCGCGCCGGTCCAGGAACTCGGCGAAGGACAGCTCGCGGGCGACGAGGGCCCCGCGGTCCGCCTCCCAGTCGGCGCCCGTGGTGTCGCTGACGACGGTGTCGGCGGTCGGCCCGGCGAGGAGGACACCTGACTCCTCGTACGTCTCACGGACCGCCGCACAGACGATGGCCTGCGCCTCGGCGACCGTACCGACGCCGAGCCGCTCGGCCCAGAGCTCCAGCGCGGGTCCGGCCCAGCCGACGAGGCGGTCGTCGTCGCGCGGGTCGACGCCGCCACCCGGATAGGCGTACGCACCGCCGGCAAAAGCCATGGAGGTGCGGCGGCGCAGCATGTGGACGGTGGGCCCACCCTCGGTGCCAGCGGGGTCCCGGAGCAGCATCACGGTGGCGGCGCGCCGGGGGGTCGCGGCCGTGAGCTCGCCTGCGGCGAGTGCCCGGATCCGGTCGGGCCATTCCGGTGGGTACCACTGACCATTGGACATGGCCGGAGGCTATCCGGAACCGCGACGATGTTCGAGAGGCGGCAGGGGGCGCGTGGGACGAGACACGCGTCACGCCTGGACTCCAGGGGTGTGAAACGCGTGATCCCGCCCGGTCGCACGGACCGGGCGGGATCACGGATCACGGAGATCCCCGCTTCACTGCAACAGCGGCTCAGGCCCCGTCCAGCTCGACCTGCACCTCGACCTCGACCGGCGCGTCCAGCGGCAGCACCGCGACGCCCACGGCGCTGCGCGCGTGCACGCCCTTGTCGCCGAGCACCGCGCCGAACAGCTCGCTCGCACCGTTGATCACGGCGGGCTGCCCGGTGAAGTCGGAGGCCGAGGCGACGAAGCCCACCACCTTCACGACCCGCTTGATCCGGTCCAGGTCGCCCGCGACCGACTTCACAGCGGCCAGCGCGTTGAGCGCGCAGGTCCTGGCCAGCTCCTTGGCCTCGTCCGGCGTGACCTCCGCACCGACCTTGCCGGTGACCGGAAGCTTGCCCTCCACCATGGGCAGCTGACCCGACGTGTACACGTACACACCGGACTGGACGGCCGGCTGATACGAGGCGAGCGGCGGTACGACGTCCGGCAGCGTCAGCCCGAGTTCGGCGAGCTTCGCCTCGACTGCGCCCGCCACTACGGCTTCTCCCGCTTCAGGTAGGCCACAAGTTGCTCGGGGTTGTTCGGGCCGGGAACGACCTGGACCAGCTCCCAGCCGTCCTCGCCCCAGGTGTCCAGAATCTGCTTCGTCGCGTGCACGAGGAGCGGCACGGTCGCGTATTCCCACTTGGTCATAGGCCGACTGTAATGCCTGGCGCGTACGGGCTCGTGCGTAGCCCGGGGCCGTACTGGTTAGGCTCGAATACGTGAGCAGGTTCCAGGTCGTCAGCGGCAAGGGCGGTACCGGTAAGACCACGGTCGCCGCCGCCCTCGCGCTCGCCCTCGCGACCGAGGGCAAGCGCACCCTTCTCGTCGAGGTCGAGGGCAGGCAGGGCATCGCCCAGCTCTTCGAGGCGGATTCCCTTCCGTACGAGGAGCGCAAGATCGCCGTCGCACCGGGCGGCGGCGAGGTGTACGCGCTCGCGATCGACGCGGAGCGCGCCCTCCTCGACTACCTCCAGATGTTCTACAAGCTCGGCAGCGCGGGCCGGGCGCTCAAGAAGCTCGGTGCAATCGACTTCGCCACGACGATCGCACCCGGTGTACGGGACGTGCTGCTGACGGGCAAGGCCTGCGAAGCCGTACGCCGCAAGGACAAGCAGGGCCGGTACAGCTACGACTACGTGATCATGGATGCGCCGCCCACCGGCCGCGTCACGCGCTTCCTCAATGTGAACGACGAGGTGGCGGGGCTGGCTCGGATCGGTCCGATACACAATCAGGCACAGGCCGTGATGCGGGTGCTGAAGTCCCCGGAGACGGCGGTCCACCTGGTGACGCTGCTGGAGGAGATGCCGGTCCAGGAGACCGCGGACGGCGTCGCGGAGCTGCGGGCGGCCGAACTGCCGGTGGGCAAGGTCATCGTGAACATGGTGCGTCCGCATCTGCTGGACGAGGACGCGCTGCGTACCGCCTCCGGGGGCCGCCGCAAGGAGATCGCCAAGGCGCTCACCCGGGCGGGCGTGACCGGGTCGGCGGCGCTGGTACGTCCGCTGATCGAGCAGGCCTCCGAGCATGCCCAGCGGGTCGAGCTGGAGCGCGAGCAGCGCGCGGCCCTCGCGGATCTGGAGCTGCCGACCAACGAACTTCCGCTGATCGGCGAAGGCGTGGACCTGCCCGGTCTGTACGACCTGGCGGTCGAACTCCGCAAGCAGGGCGTGGGCGAAGAGGCGGGCCAAGGGGTGGGTGCATGAGAGCGGGTACGGAACCGGGCACCGATGCGCATACGGACGCCGGTACAGGCACAGCAACGGCCACCGCGCCCGCGCTGGACACCGACGCGCTGCTCGACGATCCGGACATCCGGATCATCGTGTGCTGCGGCTCGGGCGGCGTCGGCAAGACCACGACCGCGGCGGCGCTGGGTGTACGGGCCGCCGAGCGCGGCCGGAAGGTCGTCGTCCTCACCATCGACCCGGCTCGCAGGCTCGCCCAGTCCATGGGCATTCTCTCCCTGGACAACGTCCCGCGCCGGGTACCGGGCATCGAGAGCGCCGGTGAGGGCGGCGGTGAACTGCACGCCATGATGCTCGACATGAAGCGGACCTTCGACGAGATCGTCGAGGCGCACGCGGAGGGCGACCGGGCGCGCGCGATCCTGGAGAACCCCTTCTATCAGTCCCTGTCGGCCGGTTTCGCGGGCACGCAGGAGTACATGGCGATGGAGAAGCTGGGGCAGCTGCGGGCGCGCAACGAGTGGGACCTGATCGTCGTCGACACCCCGCCGTCGCGTTCCGCTCTGGACTTCCTGGACGCTCCCAAGCGGCTCGGCTCTTTCCTGGACGGGAAGTTCATCAAGCTGCTGATGGCTCCGGCGAAGATGGGCGGCCGGGCCGGGATGAAGTTCCTCAACGTCGGCATGTCGATGATGACCGGGACGCTCGGCAAGCTGCTGGGTGGCCAGTTCCTTCGCGACGTACAGACGTTCGTCGCGGCGATGGACACCATGTTCGGTGGTTTCCGGACCCGGGCGGATGCCACGTACAGACTGCTGCAGGCGCCCGGCACGGCGTTCCTCGTCGTCGCGACGCCGGAGCGGGACGCACTGCGCGAAGCCGCCTACTTCGTGGAACGGCTGGCCTCGGAGGACATGCCCCTGGCCGGTCTGGTCCTCAACCGGGTCCACGGCAGTGACGCCGCTCGGCTCTCTGCCGAGCGCGCCCTGGCAGCCGCAGAAAATCTTGACGACATCGGCATTGTGGATCAGACGACCGGGAAGGCTGGACTTCGTGACCCGGCCGACTCGGCAGTCACCTCTCCCGAAGACCCCGAGTCACCGCCCTCCTCCGCCCGTTCCGAGCACACCCAGGATGCTGACACCGAACCAGAGGCTGATGCCGTCTCCGTCGAACAGCTGACCGCAGGCCTGCTGCGGCTGCACGCTGAACGCATGCAGGTGGTCGCGCGCGAACAGCGCACTCGCGACCGCTTCATCGCACTGCACCCCGAGGTCGCCGTGACCGAAGTCGCGGCGCTGCCCGGAGATGTACACGACCTCGCAGGACTGCGGGCCGTCGGGGACCGGCTCGCGACCGATTCCGCTCCGGCCGGAGCTGCGTAACCCCACCCGGACGGCCGGGTGGTCCCCGGCGGCCTACCCCACGGCGGCGTACGTCTCGTGGAGTTCGTCGTCCAGACCGATGGCCACCGGCAGGATGCCCGTGGACCGCTCGTACTCACTGCGAGCGGTCTCCAGCAGCCGGCGCCAGGACGTGACGGTGGGTCGCCTGCGCAGCAGCGCGCGACGCTCCCGTTCCGTCATTCCGCCCCACACGCCGAACTCGACGCGATTGTCCAGCGCATCGGCCAGGCACTCGGTCCGCACCGGGCAACCGGTGCACACCGCCTTGGCCCTGTTCTGCGCTGCCCCTTGTACAAACAGTTCATCCGGATCGGTAGTGCGGCAGGCTGCCTGCGCACTCCAGTCGGTTACCCAGCCCATCCCGGCGCCGTCCTCTCCCGAATCGAGGCTCCCCCACGGCGGTAGCGGCATATTCACCGCTGCCAGTTGAGGACGTTACGGAAGGTGGCGACAGCACAACACCCCCTTCGGGCCCAATCTTGAATGGCCCGAACGGACTATGCGTACGCGGCAGATCACCCAGGGGAGTGAGGTGAGGACATACAAGAATATCCCCGCAAAACAGGGACAATTGATCTGAGTCACAACGGATGTTCAATGACACATGGGGCGAATTCGGGGGCGCCCGACGTGCTGGCCGTACCGTGATCGGGTCACGGCCGAATGCTGCATGGGGGTTGATACGGAACCGGACGGCTGTGACAGTTGGGAGCAGCTTAGGCCAACGCCTGTACGCCTGTCCGGCGAATGAGAACGTAGGCTGCCTCCATGCCAAAGAACCGCTCGGGCGGGGGTCTCACCGCGACCCAGCAGGCCGCCAAGTTCCTCGGTGTCGCCGCACTCTCCGGAGTCGTGCTCGCAGGCATCGCGCTGCCGGCCGCCGGAGCTCTGGGGCTCGCCGCGAAGGGAACGGTCGAAGGATTCGACGAGATCCCGGCCAACCTCAAGACTCCGCCGCTGAGCCAGCGCACCAAGATCCTGGACAGCAAGGGCGACATGCTTGCGACGGTCTACTCGCGTGACCGCACCGTCGTTCCACTGAAGGACATCTCCCCGTACATGCAGAAGGCGATCGTCGCGATCGAGGACGCCCGCTTCTACAAGCACGGGGCGGTCGACCTCAAGGGCATCCTGCGCGCGATGAACCGCAACGTACAGGCGGGCGGGACCGCGCAGGGCGCGTCGACCCTCACCCAGCAGTACGTGAAGAACGTCTTCGTCGAGGAGGCGGGCGACGACCCGGACAAGGTCGCGCAGGCCACCCAGCAGACGATGGGCCGCAAGGTCCAGGAGCTGAAGTACGCGATCCAGGTCGAGGAAGAGCTCGGCAAGAACAAGATCCTGGAGAACTACCTCAACATCACGTTCTTCGGGCAGCAGGCGTACGGCGTCGAGGCGGCCTCCCAGCGCTACTTCTCCAAGTCGGCGAAGGACCTGAAGCTGGAGGAGGCCGCCCTGCTGGCCGGCATCGTCCAGTCGCCGAGCCGCTACGACCCGGTCAACGACGCGGAGGAAGCGACCAAGCGTCGCAACACCGTGCTCCAGCGGATGGCGGACGTCGGGGACATCACCCGCACGGCGGCGAAGAAGGCGCAGGCGACGCCGATCAAGCTGAGGGTCAGCAAGCCGAAGAACGGCTGCATCACGGCCGTCAACGGGTCCTCCTTCTTCTGTGACTACGTCCGCAAGGTCTTCCTCACCGACCCGGTCTTCGGGAAGACGAAGGAGGAGCGGGCCAAGGTCTGGAACCAGGGCGGACTCACGATCCGCACGACGCTCGACCCGCAGGCGCAGGCGGGCGTGCAGGACTCGATCAGGAGTCACGTCTACAAGACGGACAAGGTCGCCACCGCCGTGACGCTGGTCCAGCCCGGCACCGGCAAGATCATGGGCATGGGCCAGTCCAAGCCGTACGGTTTCGGGCCGAACGAGACCCAGTACAACTACTCGGTCAACAAGGACATGGGCGGCTCGAACTACGGCTTCCCGACCGGGTCGACGTTCAAGCCATTCGTGGCCGCCGCGGCCATAGAGCAGGGGAAGCCCGCCACCCAGATCTACTCGTCGCCGTACGAGATGCCCTATCCGACAGTGAGCACCTGCGACAAGCCGTATGTGAACCTGAACGGTGAGCGGGTTCCGAACGAGGACGAGTCGGAGCGCGGTCCGTACGCGCTGAAGGAGGCGATGGCGAAGTCCGTCAACACCTACTTCATCCAGATGGTGCAGGACATCGGCCTCTGCCCCGTGGTGCAGATGACGGACAAGCTCGGCGTGGTCCAGGGCAACGGTGAAAAGCTCCCCCAGTCCCCCGCCATCGCACTCGGCTCGAAGGGGCTCTCTCCGCTGACGATGGCCAGCGCGTACGCCGCTTTCGCCAACCGCGGCACGTACTGCACGCCGATCGCCATCGAGGCGGTCACGACGGCGAACGGCAAGTCGCTCCCGGTACCGAAGACCACCTGCTCGCAGGCGATGTCCCAGATGACGGCCGACACCGTCAACACCCTGCTGCGCGGTGTGATCGACTCAGGTACCGGTCGGCAGGCCGGCCTGCAGAACCGCGACAGCGCGGGCAAGACGGGTACGACCGACGCCCGTAAGAACGCCTGGTTCGTCGGCTACACGCCGAACATGTCCGGCGCGGTCTGGGTCGGCAGCCCGTCCCAGAGCGTCGAGATGGAGCGCATCACCATCGGTGGCGTGTACCAGGACAAGGTGTACGGCGGTCAGGTCCCCGGACCGATCTGGCGCGACGCCATGACGAACGCCCTCGGCGGACTGCCCACCCCGTCCTTCAACACCGTCAACATCCCGGACCCGCCGGACGACAGGCACGAGGGCAGGGGCAGGGGCAGGGGCCGGGACAGGGGGCGGGACGGGGGCGACGGCAACAACCCGTTCCCCGACCTCCCGCCGGACAACAACGGCGGGAACTACGGACCTCAGCGCCCGGGGCACGGCGGCACGAAGGGTCCCTGACCGGCCGCCCGATCCATGAACGAGGAGGTGGGGTGACCCGGAATGTTCCGGGTCACCCCACCTCCTCGTATGTACGGTCCGCTCAGCCCGCGAGGAGCTTCTTCACCGCGGCGGCCACCCGGCCGCCGTCCGCGCGCCCCGCGACCTTCGGATTCACGATCTTCATGACGGCACCCATCGCCCGCGGCCCCTCGGCACCGGCGGCCTTCGCCTCGTCGACCGCCGACGCGACGATCGCACCCAGCTCGTCGTCACTGAGCTGCTTGGGCAGGTAGGCGTCGAGCAGCTCGCCCTCCGCCTTCTCGCGCTCGGCCTGCTCCGTCCGGCCGCCCTGGGCGAAGGCCTCGGCCGCCTCGCGGCGCTTCTTCGCCTCCTTGGCGATGACCTTCTGCACCTCGTCGTCGGAGAGCTCACGCGACGTCTTGCCGCTGACCTCCTCCTTGGTGATCGCGGTGAGGGTCAGCCGGAGCGTCGACGAGGTCAGCTCGTCGCGCGCCTTCATGGCCGCGGTGAGGTCTTCCTTGAGCTTGGACTTGAGCGTGGTCATGTGCTGATTGTGGCAGGTGCGGGGTGGCCACCGCCCGCCGGTTTTCCTCTCGCCGCATCGTGTCTGCGACGATGGGCGCATGCGCGCACGCTACGGAGTACCCCTGAAAGTCACGGCAGTCGGCTCAGCGGTCGGCGCCGCCGGGCTCGTTTACGCGGCAGGTTTCGAAGCCCGCTCGTTCCGGCTCCGACGGGTCACCGTCCCCGTGCTCCCGCACGGGGCACGCCCGTTGCGCGTGCTGCAGGTCTCCGACATCCACATGGTGAGCGGCCAGCGCAAGAAGCGCGGCTGGCTGCAGTCGCTGGCCGGCCTGCGCCCGGACTTCGTCGTCAACACCGGCGACAATCTCTCCGACCCGGAGGCCGTACCTGAGCTGCTGGACGCGCTCGGTCCGCTGATGGAGATCCCGGGTGTGTACGTCTTCGGCTCCAACGACTACTACGGGCCCAAGCTCCGCAACCCGGCCCGCTACCTCTTCGAAAAGGTCCAGGGCAAGCACGGCCTCAACGGCAACGCCCCCGCGGTCGGCGTCGTCCACAACCCGTGGGAGCCGATGCGCGATGCGTTCGACGAGGCGGGCTGGCTGAACCTGAGCAACACCCGGGGCCGTCTCAAGCTCGACGGCCTGGAGCTCGCCTTCACCGGCCTCGACGACCCGCACATCAAGCGCGACAGGTACGCGGAGGTCTCGGGCGGCCCCGAGACGGGCGCCGACCTGTCCATCGGCGTGGTCCATGCCCCGTATCTGCGCTCCCTCGACGCCTTCACCGCCGACGGCTACCCGCTGATCCTGGCGGGTCACACCCATGGCGGCCAGCTCTGCATCCCCTTCTACGGGGCCCTGGTCACCAACTGCGACCTGGACACGGACCGGGTCAAGGGGCTCTCCAGCCACACGGTCGGCGACCGGCGCGCCTACCTCCACGTCTCCGCAGGCTGCGGTACCAACCGCTACACCCCGGTCCGTTTCGCCTGCCCGCCCGAGGCGACCCTGCTGACGCTGACGCCCCGCGACTGAAACCTGGGGGGCGCCCCGCCCACCGGGGCAGAAACCGGATTTCGTCTCCGGGCGCGGGTGGGCTAAAGTAATCGATGTCGCCGGGAGACCGGCGGCGATCGGGGTGTAGCGCAGCTTGGCAGCGCGCTTCGTTCGGGACGAAGAGGTCGTGGGTTCAAATCCCGCCACCCCGACAGCTGAAATACCAGGTCAGGGGCCTGATCCGCGAGAGCGGGTCGGGCCCCTGAGTGGTTTTCTGGCCCTCGGGGAGTGGCACGGGGAGTGAATCAAGGAAATTCCTCCATGTGATCCACTCCCCCGCTCCCGGGCAAAGCCACGGCCCGTGCCCCCATACGCAAGAAGACCCTGCATCCGTGGAGTCGGAGACAGGACCTTCGCAGCTGTCCACGCTCTCAGCAGCGCGTCGAGTGTCGGCACCTGTGTTCGCGGGAAGAGAGCCGGCCTTGCGGCCAACGACTCCTCCCACTGCTCGGTGAGGCCACCCATGAGCCTCCCCCTCATCCCCTTCGTGATGTGGGTGTATCGGGCCTGGACCGAGCCGTCCTCGTACCCCATCCGCTCGTCCATGAGCTTCGGCGGGGTGCCGAGGTCTTCCAAGAACGTCTTGTGGGTGTGCCGGAGCCCGCGGGGTTTCAGGCCTCGGGCGATCGGTACCCAGCAGGCTTCCGCCCGCCCGGCGGCGCTACGACCGCGGACGGGGATCCCCGGCGGGGGGTCGGCCGACAGCGGCACTGGATGCGCCTCGTACGGAGCCTTCTTCGGGAACCAGCGTCACCCTCGCCCTCATCCGTCAGGTTGTCGCCGGCGTGGTGGTGCGCACGTCCCAGCCCAGGCCGACCACGACCGCACTCAGGCCCGGCGCCTCCTTGCTCAGCGACACATTGCCACCCTTGGCCAACGAAATTCCCACGGCTGATCCTCCGGATTCCATGCCGTCTATCCGGTCACCGGCTACCTACGCCGAACCCGACGCTATAGTTCCAATAGTTGCGCAACACCTAAAGTGTTGATGTGGCAGCCCGCAACAGGCGATCGGCGCAGGCAAGGGCAAGGGGTGCCAGGTGTTCTTCGACATGGGTCCGCTGGAGGTCGTCACACTGGCGATCCTCGCCGTCCTGCTCTTCGGTCCGGACAAACTTCCCGAGATAATCCAAAACGTGGTCGGATTCCTGCGCAAGGTGAGGGAGTTCTCCGACAGCGCCAAGGAGGAGATCCGTTCCGAACTGGGGCCGGAGTTCCGGGACTTCGAGTTCGAGGACCTCCACCCGAAGACGTTCGTCCGCAAGCACGTCCTCGACGGCGACAGCCTCGGGCTGGACGAGATCCGCAGCGCACTCGACCCGAGGGCAGATCTGGCACAGGTCGCCGACGCGGTGCGCGAAGCCACCACCGAGAGCCCACGGGAGCCGGTGACACCGGAGCACGTGTCCTTGACGAAGGACGCGCAGTCCGGATCACCCGCTCACGCGGCGGCCTTCGACCCGGACGCCACCTAGAAACAACCATCACCGTGAAGGAGAAAACTGACGTGACCGGATGGGAGACCGCGGTGCTCACCGGAGGCCCAGCGGACGGACTGCGCGTGAAAGTCCCCGATCGGCCGCAGGTGCTCCAGGTGACATACCCCTGCAAGGTCGAGGCCGACCCGGACGGGATCCGGGTCGCAGGGGTGTACGTGTACCGCCGCGACTACGCCGTGGACAGCGAGCCGCTACGGTACGGCTTCGACGTCGCCAGCCCCTGACGCCCCACTGGAGCTTCAGTCGACCTGAGAGCTCTCAGCCGTGACAGGGCGGGCCGAAGCGGACTCTCCGGGCGCGGACCGGATGACGCGAGCAGCAGGCTGCGCGGCCGCGTCATCGGCCGGTGGAGCGGAGGAGGGCTCAGCGGTGCCGTCGTCCTTCATGGCCTTGGCCTCGCTCTTGAGAATGCGCATCGACTTGCCGAGCCCGCGCGCCGCGTCGGGCAGCTTCTTCGAGCCGAACAGCAAGATGATCACGATCCCTACGATCAGCAGGTGCCAGGGTTCCAGTCCGTTGCGGAGCATCCCGCACACCCCTCCTCATCGCCTTGGCCGACCGTCAACACGCAGGGCCCGGCCACCAGTCAATCCAGAATAATTGCTACATTGCGCAACTGTACAACCTTGGGGTGGCTCCAGTCCCCCTCTTGTGCACATGACCATGGGGCATCGGCGGACATCGTCCAGCCGCCGACAGACTTCCCCTTCCCGCCGCGGCGGCAGCGAGAGGGACTCGGCGCGCCCGCACGAGAAGGCCGCTGATGAAGGCCAGGGGGCAGTCGGCCCGTTCCAGCCACACGGTGGCCGGAACACACCAATTCACGGAGAATTGCGACCGATGGCCTGGTTTCATGCCACCGCCCGTCCTCGGCCTGCTGCAAGGGCTGAGATCGGCGAAGGAACGGCACCGGCCTGGGGGCCGACGCCATGGGCCACCTTCATCGACTTCGCCTCGGGCTACGCGGTGATCGCCCGGTTCATGAAGTTCATCTCCCGGAACAGCTGCACCCCGTTCGTCGTCCACCGGGTCCTGCTCGGCCTCGCACTACTGGCACTCGTCACCTTCGGCGTGCTCGCCGCCAGCCCTCTGGGCTGAACCGGGCCCCACGGCCCCGGTCTCACTCGTCGGAGTCGGGCTTGTTGCCCGCCGCCGCGTATGCCTGGGCCGGCGTCATCGCGACCCCGTTGAGGCTGACCGTCCTGTACTGGCTGACCTTGGCGCAGGTCTTGGAGTCGTCGGCGGTCGAGGCGTGGGCGTTGGCGGTCGCGGTCTTCGCGGTGGTGGCGGTGTCGGGGTACGTCGTGCCGTTGGACCAGTCGCTGCCGATCACCAGGGTCAATCCGGCGGTCGACGCCTTCTTCAGCGCCGAACCGGGCAGGTTCAGGGCATCGGCGACCTCCTGGGCCTCCGCGTTCTGATCAGGACCGTAGGTCAGCGTCGTGGACGTCGCCTGGCTCGGTGCGTTGGCGGTCGTCGAGCCCGAGCCGAACCCGGCGTCGGTCAGGGCGGTCGCAACGGCAGAGGCGCGGCCCGTGATGTCGGTGCCGTTCTCGACCGTCACGCCGATCTCCGACCTGGACACCGGGGACGCGCTCGCCGTGGCCTTCGCGGTCGCCGAGGGGGCCGTCGACTTCTTGCCCGAACCGGTGGTCAGCGACTGGTCGTTGGCGATGGTCGAGAACAGGCTCTTGGCGCCCGCGCCGACCACGACGCGGTTGCTGTCGCTGGAGTCGGGGGCGGTCTGCATGGTGGTGAAGGTCATCCGCTTGGCGGGGACCTTGTTCACGTCGTCCGCGAGCGAGACCAGCTTGCTGATGCTGCCGAGTCCGTCATCCACGGTCAGTGCCTTGGTGGCGGCGTTGGCGAGATCGTAGACCGCGGTCGGGTCGGTGAGCGTGCCCGCGCTCTTGAACTTGCGGATCATCGCGCTGAGGAAGATGTGCTGGGAGACGGTACGGCCCAGGTCGCTGCCGTCGCCGAAGCCGTGCCGGGAGCGGACGAACTGCAGCGCGGCCTCGCCCTTGAGAGTGTGGGTGCCCTTGGACAGCTTCAGGTGCGAGTAGGTGTCGTACACGTTGCCGTTGACGCACACGGAAACACCGCCGACCGCGTCAGCCATCTTGACCACGCCGGAGAAGTCCAGCTTCACGAAGTGGTCGATGGGGATGCCGGTGAGCTGGTGCACCGTGGCCACCTGGCATGCCGGGCCGTACTGGAGGGCGCTGTTGACCTGCCCGTAGTAGCCGGACGTGGAGGTGTTGTTCTCGGTGTCCTTGCAGGCCGGGATGTTCGTCATGGTGTCGCGGGGGATGCTCATGACCGTGGCATTGGAACGGTCGGCGGATATGTGGACGACCATCTCCACGTCCGCGTTGCCGTAGCCGCTCTGCACGCCGGTCCGCGAACAGCCGCCGCCGAGCTTGCAGTCCGCCGCGCTCGTACGGCCGTCCGATCCCATCACCAGGATGTTGATCGGCGTCCGCCCGAACGCGTCGGCCTTCTCGGTGCCGCCCTTGCCGTCCAGGGAGACGCTGTTGATGTTGCCGTTCAGGTGCTGGTAGAACCACCAGCCCACCCCGGCCGTGCCCAGCACCAGTACCGCGAGACACAGGCCGACGACTTTCAGCAACCTTCCGCCGCGCCCGGCCCGCTTCGCCCGCCGGGACGCGCGTCCGCCACCACCGCCACCACGACGGGACGCCGCTCTCGCCGACGCCCGGCCGTGCGTCGGCCGCTCCGTGCTGGGCGCCTGCGCCCGCGTTCCGGGCGCACGGGTGGTGCGGCTTCGCGTGGCCTGGCCACCCCGGCCGTCCCAGGGGTCGCTCATCTCCCACTCCCATGAACGGTCGAGCCCGATCAGGCATTCATTGCGTGGTTGCGCAATCTAGCAAACATATGGCACGCGGAGGCCAGATCCCCCGGCGATTCACAGGTGAGGGTGCCCGGCCGGGCATCGCCTCGGCATCAAGGCGCATCACACCGGTAGCGAGCGGCGGCCCGTATGTACGCCTCGTTGCAGAGGGTCGCCATCAGCAGCTGGGCGCTGACGCCGGTCTGCCGGGCCCGGTCGCGCACGTGGGGGCGTAGTTCGCGAACCGTGTGAGGCGGTGCTGTGCGGAGGGGACCGCCGAAGGGGCTGCGGACGACGGCTCACGACGCGGCTTCGCGGCGCCCGTTGCGTGCTCGGGCGGCCAGGAGCGCACCGGCATAGAGCGCGAGAACGGCCGTGAGCAGCAGGTAGTACGTCGCCGGCAGTGCGGTCAGGCCGAGCGGTGGGCCGAGCGGTGACGGCGGCAGCAGCAGTCCGATCGCGGCCAGTGCCGCCGCGGCCCAGGCCACGGGGCCGGGCCGGCGTCCCTGGGCACCGACCCGGCCGAGCCGCAGCAGGAGCATCACCAGCGCCTGGGTGAGCAGGTTCTCCGTGAACCAGCCGGAGTGGAACACCGCCTCGTCCTCGGTCGTCCCCAGGCCGTGCAGGGCGAGCGCGAGGACGCCGAAGGTGGCCAGGTCGGCGGCGGCGTTGAGGGCGCCGAAGCCGGTGATGAAGCGAAGCAGTTCGCGGGGGCTGAGCACGGTCGGCCGACGCAGCACGGAGGGGGGCGGGCGGTCGTAGGCGAAGGCGAGCTGGGCCGCGTCGAAGCACAGGTTCTGGGTGAGGACCTGCGCCGGGAGCATCGGAAGGAACGGCAGGAACGGCAGCAGCAGGCCCGCGCAGAGCATGGCGACGACGTTGCCGAGGTTCGAGGACAGGGTGATGCGCAGGTAGCCGGCGACGTTGCCGCTCGCGTGCCGGCCCGCCTCGACGGCGTGGGCGATCGCGGTGAGGTCCTTCTCCGCGAGCACCACGTCGGCCGCCTCGCGGGCCACGTCGGCGGCACCTCGCGGGGCGATGCCCACGTCGGCGGTGCGCAGGGCGGGCAGGTCGTTGACGCCGTCGCCGAGGAAGCCGACGGTGTGCCCGTCGGTGCGCAGGGCCTGGGTGATCCGGGCCTTGTGTTCGGGGGTGCAGCGGGCGAAGACGGCCGTACGGTGGGCCAGGGCGGCGAGTTCGGGTTCGGTGAGGCCGTCGACGCGGTCGGCGGTGAGCACCTGGTCCTGTTCGACGGGGATGCCGAGGTCACGGCAGGCCCGGACGGCGGTGCCCGGGTGGTCGCCGGTGAGGACCTTCACGCTGACGGCCCGGTCGGCGAAGACGGCAAGTGCGTCGGCGGCGGTGGGGGCGAGTGCGTCCCGCAGGGTGACCAGGCCGCGGAAGGCCAGGCCGCGTTCGTCGGCCGGCGTGTAGTCGCGAGCGCGGGCCGGGCGTTCGGCGGTGGCGACCGCCAGGACCCGGAGGCCGGCGTCGGCGTGCCCCGCGGCAAGTGCGCTCGTCCGGGCTCGCGCGTCAGCGTCGAGGGCGCAGCGTTCCAGTACGGCTTCGACGTCGCCCTTGACGACCAGGGTGTGCGTGCCGAGCCGGCCGGGCGTGCGGACGACGGCGGTCGCCAGCCGTCGCAGCGGGTCGAAGGGGACGGCCGCGATCCCGTCGTACGCCATGAGGTCGTCCTCGTCGGCCGTGTCCAGGAGCGCCTCGTCGAGTGCGTCGGGGCTCGGCAGGTCGGCGAGTTGCAGGGTCCACCAGGCGTTGACGGCGGCCCAGTTCAGCACCTCGGGATCGTCCCGGCCGTCCGGGCCCAGGGCGCGGTCGACGACCGGGCGGTCCTGGGTGAGCGTGCCCGTCTTGTCGAGGCAGAGCACGTCCACGGCGCCGATGTCGTGGAGCGCGGGCAGCCGCTTGACGATCACGCCGTGGCCACGGGCGAGCAGTGCGGCGCCCCGGGCCAGGCAGGTGGTGACGAGCACGGGCAGCATCTCGGGGGTCAGCCCGACCGCCACGGCGACCGCGAACGGCAGCGTCTCCATGCCCCGGTCGCGCAGAGCCGCGTTGGCCATGAGGACCAGCGGCGGGGTGAGCAGCATGAACCGGATCAGGATCCAGGAGATGCCGTGCACGGAACGGTCGAACGCGCTCGCCTCATGCCGTACCGGCCCGCCCTGGGCGGCGGCGAACCGGGTGCGCGCACCCGTCGCGGTGACGACCGCCGTGGCGCTGCCCGCGGCGACGCTGCTGCCCTGGAAGCACAGCTGTGGCTGCTCGAACACCCCGGCACCGGGTCCCGGGGGCAGGTCGTCGGCGTGCTTGGCGACCGGCGCCGACTCCCCGGTCAGCGCGGCCTGGTGCACGGTCAGACCGATCGCGCGCAGCAGCCGTACGTCCGCCGGGACCATGTCGCCGGGCCCCAGGCGGACGACATCGCCGGGAACCAGGTCCTCCACCGGGAGCTCGCGGGTCGTCGGCGCCGCGTCCTCGTCGGCCCGCCGCTGCACGGTGGCCGTGGTGGCGACCAGCTCGCGCAGTCCGGTCATGGAGCGGTCGGCCCGGTGCTCACCGGTCGCCCGCAGCACGCAGCTGACCACGACCAGCAGCAGGATCACCGAAGCGGTCCCCCACGCGAAGACCACCGCCGACACCAGCCCGAGGCACCCCAGCACCGCGGTGAACGGGTCCCGCAGGCTGCGGACGAACAGCCGCGGCCAGGACGCCCCGTGTGCGGCCGGCACCGTGTTCTCACCGAACCGGGCCAGCCGTTCCTCGGCCTGGGCCTCCGTCAGGCCGCGCGGACCGCTGTCCAGACCGCGCAGCACCACGAGCAGCGTCGACCCGACAGGGCCCGGTCCGGGTCCGTCGGCTCCGGGTACTGATACGACCGTGGGGTCGGGAGTCTCGGCACCCCGCCCCGAAGCCGCAGTGGTCTCAGCCACCGGTCCCGTGCACCCGGTGCACCGGCGCGGAAACCGGCTGCGAACGTGCGGCCAGCTGGGCGACCATGACGCGCACCACGGTCGCGATGTCCGGGTCGCCGACGTAGTAGATCTGCCGCCGCCCCTCGCGACGGGAATGCACGAGTCCGGCCAGCTTCAGCTTGGCCAGGTGCTGGCTGATGGCGGGCAGCGCGCCGCCCACCCGGTCGGCGAGGTGTGTGACGTCGCTCTCGCCCTGGGACAGGGCCCACATGAGGTGCAGCCTGGCCGACGACGCGAGCAGCCCGAACACCGCGGCCGCGTCCGTCAGCACCTCGGCGGAGGGATCCTTGACGCCACCGGCCTTCCCGTCCACAGTCCGCCTTCTCCCTCTCCCTCTGCCGTCACGGCACGTCACGGTCGACGCCCTTGCGCCCACCCAGTGTAGGCGTCCGGCCGCGCCGCGAAGGCGTGGCCGGACCTCGGCGGCTCGTCAGTCCTCGTAGTAGTTGTTGACGATCACATCGGGTTCGTCGTCGTCGAACGCCTCGTTCAGCAGCGCACCGCCGATCGGACCGGCCGCTCCGGCACCGATCAGCGCGCCGGTACCGAACCGGCGTCCGCCGCCCTGCTGTCGACCGTGGTCGTGGTGGTCCCCGTACGGCTGCCCGTAGCCGTCACCGCCATGCTGCCCGTAGCCGCCCTGCTGCGGATAGCCCTGCGGTACCGGCTGCGGGTATCCCTGCTGGGGTGGTGTGCAGAACGGCGGCGGCGTGGTCTGCACCCACTGCGGGGACCGGGTGACAGTCGTGTTGCCGGGGCCGTGGGCGGGGTCGAAGAAACAGGTCATGGCGGGACTCCCGGTGGGCGGGGGTGCTCGGGACGGGGACCGCGCTGAGGGCGGTTCCATCAGACAAACGGACGCATGATCTTCACTCTTGCCATGGCGGTTGTACTCGCGGCCACGGCCGGGGTGTGCTTGGTCGTACTGCGGCACAGAGGCGGCACGGGGGAAAATGGGGCGCTGCAGCGTGGGGCAGCGAACCAGGGACTCGCACAAGGGCTGGGCATAACCCCCAGGGCATAACTACCACCCCATACGGGACAGCCTCTGGCGCATCGGCCGACAGTCGAGGGGGCCGGAGCCGGCTCCACGGAAGCAGCGGTCGACGGCTTCCGGGCCAGAGGCACGAGCTCGCCGCCCTGCTCGTGATCGCCCCGGTGATCGGTCTCGTACGCCGCCGCTCCGGAGGCGGGTTATACCGGCTCGGCGGGCTCAGCAGGCGATGTCGAGATTGACGGTCGCACCTGATGCGGTGTTCTCGGCATGGGCGGTGCCGTCGTGCGAGGCGGCGACCGCGGCGACCAGAGCCAGACCGAGTCCGGTGCCGGGGGTGGTGCGACTGGTCTCGGCCCGGGAGAAGCGGTCGAAGGCACGCGGGAGGAAGTCGGGCGGGAAGCCGGGGCCTTCGTCGGTGACCGTCAGCCGCAGACGCCCGCCGTGGGTCTCGGCACGCAGCCGGATCGTACCGGCGCCGTGGCGCAGGGCGTTGTCCAGCAGAGTGCCGATGGCCGGTTCGAGCCAGCGCGGGTCGACCCGCACCGTAGCGTCGCCGTGCTCAACGGTGAGGGTGCGTTCCTCGCGTGCGGCAGCCGTCCGGTAGCGGGCGCAGGCGTCGTCGAGGAGGCGGCCGAGGCCGATGGCGCTGGGCTGCACGCCTTCACCGCTGTCGAGCTGTTCCAGATCGAGGAGAGCGTTGGCCAGGCTGACCAGGCGACCGACCTCGGTGTCGACGGAACGCAGTGTGTCGGTCAACTCCTCGGCGTTGCGCGGCCGGTGCAGCGCCACGTCGATTTCAGCCCGCATCAGGGTGAGCGGCGTGCGCAGCTCGTGGCTGGCGTCCGCGATGAACTGGTGCTCGCGAGCGGCGGAGGCGTCCAGCCGGTCGAGCATGCGGTTGAGGGTGTGGCCGAGCCGGGTGATCTCGTCGTCGCGGTCCGTGGGCACCTCCAGGCGCAGGTCCTGGGTCCCGCCCGTGCTGTCGGCGAGAGCGGCGGCGCCACTGCGGTACCGCTCGACGGGGCGCAGCGCGGCGCGGGCGGTGCGGTAGCCGGCGTACGAGGCGGCCAGCAGCGTGAGCCCGGATGCCAGGGCCAGTTGAGCCAGGAGCTCGCGCAGCGCCTCGTCACGATGGCCCCGCCGGACCGCGGCGACCACGATGCGCGGCTGCCCGCCGGCGGTAACCCGCCTGGCCTGCAGACGCAGCGTGTCCGAGGTGATGGGCAGCAGGGAGCCGACATCGCGGCGGACGGTGGCACCGTCAGCGACGGCGGCGCGTTCCGCGGGCGTGAGCAGCTGCTGACCACGCAGGGCCTCGCTGGAGCGCAGCACCCGGCCCTCGGCGTCGAGGACCTGATGGAGGCTGCCATCGGGGCCGGGCGGCAGTACGTCACCGGCGCGCACGGCCCGGTCCAGGCTCTGCTCGTACGTGGCCAGGTCCCCGTCCAATTGACGGTCCAGGGCGGTTTCGACGCGCCAGTAGACCAGGCCTGCGGTGCCCGCCAGAACGAGGGACATGGTGACGGCGACGGCCAGCACCAGCCGTGCGACCACCGGCAGGCGCCGCAAACGCGCCGACAGCCGGCCGGGCCGTGTCACGGGGCGGCCTCCAGGCGGTAACCCCGGCCGCGCAGCGTCGTGATCGTGGTGCGGTCGAAGGCCCGGTCGACCTTGGCGCGCACCTTGGAGACGTGGACGTCTATGGCATTGCTGCGCAGATCGGTCTCACCGTCCCAGACCTCGTCGAGGAGCTGCAGCCGCGAGACGACCCGGCCCGCGTTTTCCATCAGCACGTGCAGCACGGCGAACTCCCGGCGCGGCAGATCGAGTTCGCAGTCGCCCCGCCAGGCCCGCTGCTGCTCCGGATCCAGCACGAGGTCGCCGACCCGGAGGCGTCCCGACGGGTCGGGGCGGCGCCGGGAGATCGCGCGCAGCCGGGCGAGCAGCTCTTCCATGGCGAAGGGTTTGACGACGTAGTCGTCGGCCCCGGCGTCGAGGCCGGCGACCCGCTCACTGACGGCGCCGCGTGCGGTGAGCAGGATCACCGGGACGTCGATGCCCTCGCCGCGCAGGGTGCGGCACACCTTGAGCCCGTCCATCCCGGGGAGCATCACGTCCAGGACCACCGCGTCGAGGCGGGGATCGCGGGCGGCGGCCAGGCCGGAGGGCCCGTCGTAGCGGCCCTCCGCACTGTGCCCGGACTCGGCGAGGTAGCGGACGACCAGATCGGTGAGACGGGTCTCGTCGTCGACGACCAGGTAGTGCATGGCGGCCAGGCTAACCGGAACCGCGGACGCCCCGACCGCGAGGACCCGGCCCGGTCGGCCGAGAAGGCTTCATGGTCTGTTCATGCTTCATCCCTAGCGTTCTTCACGTCGCGGCACATCGCGGACCGGGGCCGGTCCGCCGCCTGGTACGCCGCGGGGGAAGGAACTGCCATGCACACAGCGATATCGGTGCTCGCCGCGAAGTCCATCACCGACCACATCGCCCCCGGGGACCTGATCACGCGTGGCGGCCTCGACGTCGTCGCCCTGCTGATCCTGGTCGGCTGGCTCTACCGGCGCCGCCCCAGCGCACCGGAGATGCCGCTCGTGCTGACCGCGCTGAACATCGGCCTGTTCGCCGCGATGGGCGCGATCGGCGGGGGCAAGTTCCCGGCCGGGGTGGGGTTCGGCCTGTTCGGCATCCTCTCCCTGGTCCGGCTGCGCAGCGCGGCGTTCACCCTACGCGACGTCGCCTACACATTCGCAGCCCTGGTCATCGCTCTCGTCACCGGGCTGCCGCAGCGCCAGAGCTGGCTCGTCCTCGCCCTGGACGCCCTCGTGCTCGTGGCGGTGCTGGTCGTCGACGACCCCAGGACGTACAACCCGACCCGGGTCGTCAAGCTCACCCTCGACCGGATCTACCCCGACCCCGGTCTCATCGCCCAGGACGTGGCGTTCCGTGTCGGCCAGGCCCCCCTGTCCGTCGTGGTCGACGAGGTCGACTACGTACGCGAGACCACCCGGGTCTCCGCCCGCTACCCCACCCAGCCGGACGAGCCACCGGCCGCCACGGAGACCGGCCTTCCCACCGCGCGCGAGAGCGCGGCAGCGTCATGACGGACGCGGCCTCCCTCGCCACCGCGCTCGGACTCCCGGGGTTGCGCGGCGCGACGCTCACCGAGGTCGACGCGGCAGCCGCTCTCCAGCACCGCACCGACCGCAAGTACCTGCTCCCGCTCGAGGCTGCACGCCTCTTCGTCGACCGGCTCGCCGACAGCCACCGGGTCCTCGACCTCGCCGGACGCCGTACGACCAGCTACCTCAGCACGTACTTCGACACCCCGCAGCTCGGCGCCTGGCGCGCCCACGTCCAGCGGCGCCGCCACCGCTGGAAGGTCCGCACGCGCCTGTACGCGGAGGACGGACTGTGCCGGGCAGAGGTGAAGACCAAGGACGGCCGCGGCGCCACGGTCAAGCACGCGCTCACGATCCCGGCCCTCGCATACGGCCAAATCGACGCACCGGCAGCTGAGTTCGTCGACGACGTACTGCGGCAGGCCGGGATCCCCGTCCGGGCCGCCGCCCTGGTCCCCGCCGCCGAGATCCGCTACGCCCGCGCCGCCCTCGCTGACCTCCACCACGGCACCCGCGTCACCCTCGACGGCATCCTCACCTGCCACCGCGGCGACCGCACCGCCGGCCTCGACCCCGGTCACGTGCTCGTCGAGACCAAGGGCGGCCTACGGCCCGCACCTGCCGACCGGCTGCTGCTGCGCCTCGGCGCCCGGCCCGTCTCCCTCAGCAAGTACATCGTCGGTCAGTCCCTGCTCACCCCCGGCCTGCCCGACAACGACGTACGCCGCCTCGCCCGCACCCACTTCCGGACCGACCGGCACCCGGTGACGGCACCGCACATCGAAAGGACCCACGCCGCATGAACGTCCTGCGCAGCATCAAGTGGCCGTACGCCCTCATCGCGATCGTCGCCGTCGCGGCCGCCGCCGTCGGCCTGCTGCGACCGCAGATGATCGGGGCATCAGCCGCCGCGTCCACCTCCGCCAAGCACAAGAAGCCCGGAGCGACCGCCCGCATCAAGCAGAACCCGCCGCCGTCCCTCTTCACCGACGCTCAGATCGCCCCGCTCGGCAAGCAGGTCGCGGCCCAGCGCACCAAGGCGGACAAGCTCTTCGCCCAGTGGAAGGCAGAACACGGCACCACCCGCGACGACAAGGCGTTCGCCGCCTGGGCCGCCCGGCAGATCCCCGCGCCGCCCTCCGCGCAGGCCCGTACCGCCGAACTGCACCAGGTCCAGCAACTCGCCAAGACCCGTACCGCCGCCGGGAAGAAGGCCGCCACCTGGCTGGAGATCTACGGCAAGAAGGACATCTGGAAGCTCTACCTCCACGATCAGCGCGAACTGATCCCCGCCGCCCAGGGCACCGCGGAGAAGGCACAGCTCAAGGCTGCCCTGAAGATGGCCAAGACCGTCAGCGACCAGGCGGCCGCCAAGGACAAGCAGCCCGCGCCGTTCGTCCTGGACCCCTCCCTGCGCCCCGACAAGCACCTCAAGGCCGGCGCCAAGGGCCCCTACTCCTACCCCTCCCGGCACGCCGCACGCTCCGCCGCCGCGGTCACCCTGCTCAGCGCTCTCTCCCCGCACCGCGCCACGGACTACGAGTGGATGCAGGACGAAGTCGTCTACTCCCGCGTCTACATGGCCGGTCACGTCCCCAGCGACATCCTCGCCGGCACCCTGCTCGGAGACCTCATCGGCGACTACGAGCTGGCGGCCGGCACACGCTGACACCGTGCTCCCCTGGGCAGCGGCGGGGGTGCCCGGGCGCCGTCACCTTCCCGAACCTCTTCTGGGAGCCGCCTGGGAGCCGCCTGGGAGCCGACAAATGATCATCATTCGGGGTGAAAAGGCCGTGGTTCACATCCCGCCACCCCGACAGTGAAGCAACAGGCCGGAGGGGCGGTACCGAGTTCGGTACCGCCCCTCCGGCGTGGAGTCGCAACCTCCCGGCCCCCTTTTGCCTTGGGCCCCGGCTGTTCCTCGACCGCTACCAGCCGCCCGCCCGGGAAGCGGTTCCGGTCTGCGGGACGAGCAGGTGGGCGATGTCGCGGGCGGTCGCGGCGATCTTCTCGTCGGACACGTCCAGGCCCTGCGAGGCCAGCAGCACGGTGTTGACGCTCAACAGCGCCGCCCGCATGCGGAGTTCCTCCTCCACCGAGGCATCCGGACCGGCCAGAATCTTGACCAGTTCGCCGAGCCGCTCGAACGCGTTCTCCCGGCCGGGGTGGAGGTCGCGCACGACGCGCTGGTTGGCGAGCGCGAAACGCATGGCGGACAGGCCGCCGGCGGTGACCAGGTCGATCATGCGGTCCACGGCGTGGACGCGCAGCTCGGAACCGGGCGGCTGCTCCCCGGCCCAGGCGACCATGTCGTCGAGTGCGTCCAGATGCTCGGTGAACAGCGAGCGGACGATGTCTTCCTTGCTGCCGAAGTGGTAGTAGAGCGCGGCCTTGGTGATGCCGAGGCGTTCGGCGATCTCCCGCAGCGAGGTCGTCTCGTAGCCCTGCGCGGTGAACAACTCGATGGCCACCTTGCGGATCTCGGCCTTCGTGTCGTCGCCCCGCCGCCGCCCTGCCATCGTCAACCGTTCCCTTCCCTGGTTCTCCCCGGGGCTCCCCGGTACTCCTGTGCGCCGGATCGCCGACTCGATCGTCGTCGGAGGACCCTTTCTTGCCAACTTACCGGTCGGCAAGTAATCTACTAACCGGCCGGTAGGTAAGACCGCGTACGCCATGGCGTCACGACGCGAGTACGACCGGCCGCCCCCATGTCCGAAATTCGGTCGTCCGGCTCCCCTCGGACCCGGGCGGCCCGTTCCATTGCTGAAAGGCATTCGCCGTGACGCAGACAGCCCCGGCGTCGGCAGACGCCGAGACTCATCCGCCACGCTTCACCCACCGCGAGATCATGGTGACGATGAGCGGCCTGGTCATCGCCATGCTGCTGGCCATGCTGGACAACATGATCGTGGCGCCCGCGCTGCCCACGATCGTGGGCGACCTCGGTGGCCTCAACCACCTGGCCTGGGTGACCACTGGCTACATCCTCGCCTCCACCGCCGCCACCCCGATCTGGGGCAAGCTCGGCGACCTGCTGGGCCGCCGCATCACCTTCGTCTCCTCGATCGCGATATTCCTGCTCGGCTCCGTGCTGTGCGGCATGTCGCAGAACATGGGCGAGCTGATCGGCTTCCGCGCGCTGCAGGGCCTGGGCGCGGGCGGTCTGATGGTGGGCGTCATGTCGGTGCTCGCCGACATCGTGCCGCCGCGCGACCGCAGCAAGTACCAGGGCGTGATGATGGCAGTCATGCCGGTCGCCATGATCGGCGGCCCGCTGGCGGGTGGTTTCATCACCGACCACCTCAACTGGCGCTGGGCGTTCTACGTCAACCTGCCGCTGGGCATCGTCGCCCTGCTGGTGTGCTGGATCGTCCTCGCCAAGCTGCCCCGCAGGAGCGCCGGGCAGGTGCGCATCGACTGGACCGGCGCCGCGCTGCTGACCGTGTGGATCACCACCCTTGTCCTGATCACCAGCTGGGGCGGCACCGAATACGACTGGGCGTCGCCCGTGATCATCGGTCTGGCCGTGGTCACCGTGGTGGCGTTCGCCGCGTTCGTCCTCGTCGAGCGGCACGTGGCCGAGCCGATCATGCCGCTGTCCGTCTTCACCGACGGCAACTTCAACCTCGCCGGTGCGCTCAGCCTCGTCGTCGGCTTCGCCATGTTCGGCGGGGTGACGCTGCTGCCGCAGTTCCAGCAGTACGTGCAGGGGTCCTCGGCCACCAACAGCGGTCTGCTGCTGATGCCGATGATGATCGCCTCGATGGTGCTCTCGCTCGCCGGCGGCACCGTGATCAGCAAGACCGGCCGGTACCGCGCCCTGCCGATCGCGGGCAGCGTCCTGATAACGGTCGGCCTGGCCCTGTTCGCCACCATGGACACCGGCACCTCGCGCTTCATGACGGGCGTCTACATGGTGGTCCTGGGCGCCGGCATGGGCTGCCTGATGCAGACCACCATGCTCATCGCGCAGAACAGCGCGCCGCTCAAGGACATGGGCGCCGCCACCGGCGCGGCCACCTTCCTGCGCAACATGGGCGGCTCCCTCGGCGTCTCCGTACTCGGCGCCCTCTACACCAGCACGCTGACCGATTCCTTCACCTCCGCGGGCGGCGCCGCCGGAGCCGGGAACGCCGGTGGTGCGGTGGCGCAGATGACGCCCGAGGCGCTGCGCAACCTGCCCGAGGCCGTGCAGCACGCCTTCGCCCAGGCCGTCAGCGACGGCGTCGGTATCGCCTTCGCCTGGGGTGCGGGCGTCGCCGTCATCGGCATTGTGCTCGCCCTGTTCATCCGGCACGTGCCACTGCGGGGCTTCGGCGGCGCACCGGGCGCGGACAAGGCTCCGGTCGAGGTCACCGCCGCCGAGCACGCCCGGTGACCCGCGGGGGCGGGCCGCACCCCACGGCCGCCGCCCGCCCCCGCGCGATGCCAGAGTCCGCAGACACCCGCCATGGCCAGGGGCCTCGCGGCCGATGCCGCATATCGCGACGTGATGCTGCGCGTCGGCGAACTCCCCTTCCTCGTCCGCCAGTCGCACCTGCGTCAGGCATAACGATCTAGGGCGTGTTTCGAAAGTCCCGCCGCAGAAACGAATCCCTCGGATTGATCACACCCGCATACGCCCCCTGGCCGGACTCGCACGGTCGGACCGTCCGCGCAGGCGGCAATCCGGCATCTCGCGACGGGCTGCCCTCCCGGCTCTCAGCCCATTCACCCGGAATGCGCGCTTCGTACTCACATGCGAATCTGAAAGTGGCCCCTCGTCCGAGACCGGCTACAGGAGGCGTAATCGTGAGCAAGAAGCAGAGCCGACAGAATCGCGGTGCCCGCACAGGTGGTCACGAACGCAGCGCGCCCTCGGAGACGAAGGAGCAGAGGCAGGCGCATATTCCGGATGCGCCCGGGCCGGTGCGCGCGATATCGCAGCAGGTCTCCCACCGGAAGCAGCGCAGGTTCGGACACAACTGATCTTCGCCGGCCGACCGCGACCGAAGCGCTGTGGTGGCACCTCGCGTGGGGGCCACCACAGAGTGCGCCATGGCGGTCCGCCGGGAATTCTCCGATGGGCCGTGACACGTATGCCGTTTCGCTCAGGCGCGGCCCGCAGCGCCCGGGGCAGAGCGGGGGCCGTCGCTGCGGCGAGTACGGCTGGGGACCGGGCCGGCCCCACCCCCGTGGAGGCCGCCCCGGAAACCGCGCCTCAGTAACGCTCGGCAAGGTGCTCCCGGCCTGCCGGCGGCTCGTACGGCTCCGGCCAGAAGTCCGTGATCTCCACGATCCGGCCCTGGTCGTCCCCCGTGAAGAAGTGGATGGCGTGCATCTCTTCCAGGCCTACGGTGAACAGCGTCCGTACGGCCACCTGCTCGCCTGCCCGGTCGGCCACGATCCGTTCAACACGGACATGCCAGTCCCCCGGATACTCCCGGTTGAACCGGAGATACCGCTCCTTGCCCCGGATGCGCTCGCGGGTCTGCGGCAGGTCGTAGAGCACCTCCTCGGCGAGCGTCGCCGCGAAGGTGTCCCAGTCACGTGTCTCGGCCGCGGTCCAGTACGTCTCCACCGTGGCGCGCAGATCGGCAGTCATGGTCCGAGTCTGAACCCCACCACTGACAACCGGCCTTCGCTCAACCCGCAGCCGGTTTCGACGCCTTGATCGAGTACATCAACGGAATGCGGGGCCGGCCGGGCGGGAAGCGGTAGAACCCGTCGGCGTGCCGCTCCAGTGCCGCGAACCGCTGGAAGAGCGAGGCGTCGTGCTCGTGCAGGAACTCGATCCGCAGTCCGGCGGCGGCCAGCGCCGACACCACGTCACCGACGGGGTGCTGCCACTCGACGCTCCGGTTGTGGACGGTCGGCGCGTCGAGGTCCGCGTACGTACCCGGTGTCTCGTCGACCCATGCGTCGCGGCTGAAATAGTCGTATGTGACCGTCGAGCCGGTCGCGTCGTCGAGGCAGTCGGTCAGCGGATGGAACTCCGCGAGATAGAGGAATCCGCCGGGCGCGACGAGCGCGGCGGCGATCTCGGCCCAGCGGCGGGTGTCCGGCAGCCAGTTCAGCGCACCGACGCCTGTGTAGACGATGTCGTACGAGGTGTCGGGGACGGCCTCCGCCGCGTCATGCACATCGGCGGCGACGAACGCCGCCCGGTCCGGGGTGAACCCCAGCTCGCGGGCCAGACCACGGGCGGTCTCGACGGCAGGCCCGGAGAAGTCGAGCCCGACGACGTGCGCGGCGCCATGCCGGGCCCAGGAGAGAGTGTCGACCCCGATGTGGCACTGCAGATGCAGGAGCGACTTTCCCGTCACGTCCCCGACCTCCGCGAGCTCGAACGCACGCAACGCGTCCTTGCCCGCCCGGAAGGCGTCGAGGTCGTAGAAGTCGCTCGCTGCATGGATCGCCACGCGCTCGTCCCAGAGCGCGCGGTTGGCCTCGCGCCAGTCGTCCGGAGTCGGAGAGTACATGCCGGGGAGGTTATCCACAGGCTGAGGACGATGCGAACGGATTTTCCGGGCCCGACGCAGAATGGGGGGCATGACTGAGATCACTGGCTCGACGACCGACTCCGCTCCGGCGCGGACGAACGGCTCCGTTCCGGCACCGGCGACCGATTCCGTTCCGGTGTGGGAGCAGCGCTTCCGGGCTCCCCGGGTGTCGTTGCCCGACTGGGCGGAGGACGCTCCGGACCGTGCGCTGTTCGTCTCCAACGCGACGGGGACGTACGAGCTGTACGCATGGGACCGGGCGAGCGGGGATCAGCGGCAGGTCACCGACCGGCCGAACGGGACGACGGACGGGGTGCTGACCCCGGACGGCGAGGCGATCTGGTGGTTCGACGACACCGACGGGGACGAGTTCGGGGTGTGGATGCGCCAGCCGTTCCACGGCGGTGGCGGTGAAGGGACGGCGGACGTGCCGGCGGCTCCCGGTCTCGCCCCCTCCTACCCGGCGGGGCTCGCGATCGGGCGGGACGGGACGGCGGTGATCGGCCGCTCCACCGACGAGGACGGGACGACGATCCATGTCGTACGGCCCGGGTCCGAGCCCGTCGAGATCTACCGGCACCGCGAGTCCGCGGGCGTCGGGGACCTGTCGCACGACGGGACGCTGATCGCCCTGGAGCACACCGAGCACGGCGACGCGATGCACTCGGCGCTCCGCGTGGTGCGGCCGGACGGAACGACGGTCGCCGAGCTCGACGACACCAAGGGGGGCACGGAGGAGCTGGGGCTGACCGTGCTGGGCTTCGCGCCGGTGCCTGGAGACACCCGGTTGCTGATCGGGCATCAGAGGCGGGGGCGCTGGGAGCCGATGATCTGGGACCCCGTGGCCGGGACGGAGACGGACCTCGCGATCGATCTGCCCGGCGACGTGGGCGCCGAGTGGTATCCGGACGGCTCCGCGCTGCTGATCGTCCACGGCTTCGAGGCCCGCAGCGACCTGTGGCGGTTCGAGCCGGGCACCGATGCCGCTCCGGTACGGGTGGAGACGCCGGCCGGATCGGTGTCGGGTGCCACGGCCCGGCCGGACGGCACGGTGGAGTATCTGTGGTCGTCGGCCGCGCAGCCGCCCGTTGTGCGGTCCACGACGGGCGCGGTGGTGCTCGATCCGCCGGGCGCGAAGGCTCCGGGGTCGGTTCCGGTGGAGGACGTGTGGGTGGACGGTCCGGGCGGCCGGATCCACGCGCTCGTGCAGCGGCCCGCCGCCCCGGCGGAGGGGCCGTTCCCGACCGTCTTCGAGATCCACGGCGGCCCCACCTGGCACGACAGTGACGAGTTCGCGTCCGGGCCCGCCGCCTGGGTGGACCACGGCTACGCGGTGGTCCGGGTCAACTACCGCGGCTCCACGGGCTACGGGCGGGCGTGGACGGACGCGCTCAAGCACCGGGTCGGCCTGATCGAACTGGAGGACATCGCGGCCGTACGGCAGTGGGCGGTGAAGTCCGGGCTCGCCGACCCGGAGAAGCTGGTGCTGGCCGGGGGCTCGTGGGGCGGCTATCTGACCCTGCTCGGCCTGGGTACGCAGCCGGACGACTGGGCGCTGGGCCTGGCGGCGGTCCCGGTCGGCGACTACGTCACGGCGTACCACGACGAGATGGAGGCCCTGAAGGCAATGGACCGCACACTGTTGGGCGGCACGCCGGAGGAGGTGCCCGAGCGGTTCGAGGCCTCGTCCCCGCTGACGTACGTCGACGCCGTGAAGGCACCGGTCTACATCTCGGCGGGCGTCAACGACCCGCGCTGCCCGATCCGCCAGGTCGAGAACTATGTGGACCGCCTGAAGGACCGGAGCGCCCCGCACGAGGTGTACCGGTACGACGCGGGGCACGGCTCGCTCGTCGTCGAGGAGCGGATCAAGCAGGTGCGGCTGGAACTCGACTTCGCCCGACGGCACCTCGGGTAGCCGGCGTCCGGGCCCGCGCCGTGGCCGGCGACGGCGCGGGCCCGTGCCAGGCCCGCGTGGCGCCCGGGCCGCATGGGGCCCGCCCCACGCTCCGGCGCGGCGTCCCGGGTGACCGGCGTCGGCCCGGGCAGGTGGCGGCGCTTGCGGCCCCCCGGTCCGGGATACCGGACCGGGGACCGTACCGTGGAGGGGTGTACCGGTTCCTGCTGACCCCGCGATGGTGGGGGATCAACCTCTTCGCCGTCCTGGCCATCCCATTCTGCGTCTTCATGGGCACCTGGCAGCTCGGGCGCTTCGAGGACCGCGTGCAGACACACGAACAGGCCCAGAAGCAGCCCGATCCGGGCAGCAGGGCCGCCGAACCGCTCGACGACCTCTTGCCGGTCGACAAGGTGACCTCCGGGCGTCCCGCCACCGCGACGGGCCGGTACGCCGACCAGTTCCTGGTGCCCGGCCGGAAACTCGAGGACAAGAGCGGCTTCTACGTCCTGAACCTGCTGCGCACCGACGGCGGCAAGGCGCTTCCGGTGGTGCGCGGCTGGCTGCCCGGCAAGGCCGGGCAGACCGCGGTTCCCGCCGCTCCGACCGGTGAAGTCACCGTGACCGGCGACCTCCAGGCGTCCGAGAACGCGGGGACTCCGGGCGTCGACACGGCGGGCGGGCTCCCGGACGGCCAGCTCGGCATGATCAGCGCCGCGTCGCTGGTCAACCTCGTCCCGTACGACGTGTACGACGCATGGGTGACGCTCCAGGACACCGACAGCAAGAGCACCGACGCCAAGAACAGCGCGGCCACTGCTCTGCGCCCCGTACCCGCCGTCGCGCCGCAGGGCAGTGGGCTCGATCTGAAGGCGTTCCAGAACCTCGGCTACACCGGCGAGTGGTTCGTCTTCGCCGCCTTCGTGCTCTTCATGTGGTTCCGGCTGGTCCGGCGTGAGGCGGAGGCCGCGCGGGACGTGCGGCTCGGCCTCACTGACGACGCGGACACGGACAGCGGCTGAGGCGTGCTGACGCGCATACGTGAGGGGGTCCGCCGGTTTCCACC